>CALLDL010000018.1 GCA_937998305.1 uncultured Desulfobacterales bacterium
AAGGAGTCTATTAACATTTGATTGGGATCTTCCAAACTTCACCCCCCATAATATATATTTAATGATAATCAGGATATGGATATTCAAATATTTTATGTTTCGTCTCTACATATCCTCTATTCTTCATACACTGAATGGTAACCCAAACGGTACTATTGTATCCTCTATAAGGTTTTTTCCCCTCATCTCCGGTACTCATCCTGCCATAACTAATAATCTGTCGTTGCCCTTCTATACAATCCAAGAAATCTGCCTTCTCGGTTTCTTTTGTCATTCCTTCTTTAAAAAAATAATATGCATGCTTAGCCGGTAATGGTAGATATCCTTCTGATGGCATTGCTGTTTTAACACTAACGGCATCTATAGTTTTTTTATCTATAGCACCTGCATAACTTATAGGTATAAAGGCAATTATAAGAACCGCTAATATTATTTTCTTCATGGTTTTATCTCCATTATTCAACGACTTTAATCTCAACAACTTGCTTCTTTGTCCTTTTCATCTTGTGCTTATTGGACAGTACTATGGGTATCCACATAGGTATAGTAACAATTACCACTGCCAAAAAAACACCAAAAGCAGTAGGTATTGCATGACGTAAATTCTCGTCAGCAAACAAAGCAGCCATAGATAATATAAATATCCATCCTGCTATGAGTCCTTGCATCATGGTTTCTCCTCCTTACACTGGGAACCTATAAAAGCGTCTGCCATTATGGGTACAATCATTCGTTACTACACAAGGTGTTTCTTACTAAATGCACAATACGTACCATAAAACTTCTTTTGAGGTTTAATCATATATTACGATAGGTTAATATCTATTCCTTGATTGAACTTAAATGACATTTGCCGTCAAACATTTGACGGATATTGTGAAAAAACAATATCATAATTATTTAACAATTAATCCGGAATGGATCTAAGAAAGCGCGCTGGGATCGGTTGTTGAAAGGGTGTTTGGACTGGTTATGACGATAAAATAATACAAATATTTCTTGACTTATATTTACCCTGATTTTTCTTGAATCTTGGGGGAATAGCGGGGGGTATGATAATATTTAGGAAATAAAAAAGGACTTAGAGTATTCCCTAAGCCCCTGATATTATTTTGGTAGCGGGGATAGGATTTGAACCTATGACCTTCGGGTTATGAGCCCGACGAGCTACCTGACTGCTCCACCCCGCATCAAAGAATTAAAGAGACAAAATTAACCAAATATGGAAAATAAGTCAAGCTGTTTTTTTGAGAACTAATTGCGAAGAAATTAAAGACCTTATCCGTTTTTGCTCGGCACCAGACGCATTTTTTTCATTTTTGTACCTCAAAAGGAGCCGCTTGGTTCTGCTTGTGTGCCCGGATATGATTTCAATGGATGACTTGGGGACTTTGAGCCATTTTGCGAGATATTGAATGCACATTTTGTTGGCCGCATCATCTACAGGCGGCGCCGTAAGCTTGATTTTCAGTGCGTCGCCATGCTGCCCGGCGATCATGTTCTTTGAGGATCGAGGCTGAACAAAGACCTTGAGTATAATACCGTTACTATTTTTTTGTATGAATGGCACGTTGTCCAGAAGTATTATTCCTGTCGGCTGCTTTTAATATTATTGATTATACGGGTGGAGGAAATATTTTCGGTAACCGGAATCAGCTTCACTCGCCCCCCATACTTTTCAACAAGTTCACGCCCGAATACTTCTTTGGATGTGTAGTTGGATCCTTTGGTCAGAACATCCGGCTGTATGATTTCAATCAGTTTTTTTAGCTCATGGGAGGAAAAAACCACGACATAATCCACTGCATCCAAGGCACTTAAAATCCTGCTCCGCTCTTTTGCATTGAGTACAGGCCTTCCCGATCCTTTCAGTTTTTTCACGGATTCATCATCATCGATGGCCACAACAAGGATATCTCCCAATTGTTTTGATGCGGAAAAGAGCATGATATGGCCCGCATGCAAAAGATCAAAGCAGCCGTTGGTCAATACCAGCCGCTTTCCCTTTTTCTTGAGATCTTCCACGAGCGCCGGAAGTTCGAATAAATCTTTATATTTGGCCGGCAGGCCATGGTCATCCGTCTTTATGGCCGAAGCGAGTTCCTGCTTTGAAACGGTTGCGGTTCCAACTTTGCCGACAACGATTCCTGCGGCGGTATTGGCAATGGCCACGCTGTTGTGGATGGAAGCCCCTGATGCAACGGCCAGACCAAAGACCGCAAGAACCGTATCACCGGCGCCTGAAACATCGAAAACCTGCCGCGCCTCGGCCTTGACCCTGAAGGGTTCTTTGTTTTTTTCAAAAAGAACCATCCCGTCTTTGCCGCATGTGATCAGAAGATTATCGAGGCTTATGTTTTCAAGAAGTTTGTTTGCCGCTTTTTCAAGACTCGATTCATTATTGATTTCCACACCCGAGGCAAGGGCGGCTTCTTTTTTGTTGGGTGTGAGAATCGATACACCTGAATATTTCGAAAAATCGAGTCCTTTTGGATCGACAATGATCATCTTTTTGTGCTTTTTAGCAGATGCAGTCACTTTAGAAAGCAGATTTTTGGTGATCAGACCTTTTCCATAGTCTGAAATCAAAACCACATCGATATCGGGCATTTTATCCAGTACGAGACGTATCATTTTATCCAGTGTCGGCCCTGATATGTTTTGTTTTGTTTCTCTGTCGATTCTGAGCACATGCTGATTTGCGGCGATAATTCTGGTTTTCTGGGTGGTGGCTCTGTCAGGCTCTTGGATGATTCCTGCAGTATCGACGCCGAGTTCGTTGAATCGTTTGAGAAGAAGCCGTCCGTTTCGGCCGGTACCGATCACGCCTACTACGGATACTTTTGCACCCAGTGCCACAGCATTGTTGACGACGTTGCCGGCACCTCCAAGAGCAAAATCCTCCTTTTGGATGGCGACCACCTGTACCGGTGCTTCAGGGGATATCCGGTCAACTTCACCCCAGAGGTATTCATCGAGCATTAAATCTCCAACAACAAGGAGTCGGCATTGATCAAATTTTGAAATGTCAATCAGCATTTGTGTTCTTTGCGATCCTGTCCATCAAGAATTTGGGTGGCCGTACCACACGACCGCCGCTGTCTACACAAGCATGTTTTGTATACCCGCTAACAAGGAGTTTGTCGCCGTTCTCGCTGAATATTTGATAATCGAATTTCATACCCGCTCTGTAGTGTAGATCGAGGGACGTTTCGATAACCAGAATATCGTCATACTGTGAAGGTGCGTTAAACTTGCAATGCATCTCGGATAAAGGAAGAAAAAAGCCTTTTGATTCGATGGATTTGTAAGGAATCCCCATGGACCTGAACATTTCCGACCGACCGACCTCAAACCATCTGAAGTAGTTTGCATGATAAACAAACCCCATTTTATCTGTGTCACCGTATCTCACCCGGCATGTGGTTTTATGGGTAGTCATTACATGATCTCCAGATTATTTCCCCTGGATTATTCTTAGACCTAATCCTGCAAGTGTTGAGTTTGCCGGTTCGAGAACAGTTTATGCAGGTCTTGGATTTGTATTGTTTGACAAAATTTTTTCGATAATACTTTTCAGTTCTCCATAACTGAATGTTACCGGAAACTCCGGGAACTCATTTTTTACGTTATCCGGCGGATTAAAAAGAATACCGTTGTCCGCTTCTTTGAGCATGGTGATGTCATTATATGAATCGCCCATAGCTATGGTGTTGTAGTTCAAGTTTTTTAACGAAATCACCGCTTCCCGCTTTCCGTCTTTCTGTCGCAGAACATAATCTGTGATAAACCCGTCGGGTGCTATGGATAAGGTGTGGCAGAAAAGTGTCGGCCAACCCAGCTTTTCCATCAAAGGGCGTGCAAACTGATCAAATGTGTCTGAAACAACGATGATCTGCGTGCAGGATCTGATCCAGTCCAGAAATTCAACTGCTCCATCAAGGGGATCCATGGTGGCGATCACCGCTTTAATATCATCAATTTTAAGATTGTTCTCATCAAGAATTGCAAGACGTCTTCTCATTAATACATCATAATCGGCGATGTCACGGGTTGTCAGCCGGAGTTCTTCAATTCCAGTTTTTTCGGCGACGTTGATCCATATTTCCGGGACAAATACACCTTCCAGGTCGGAACAAACAATATTCATATAACCTCACAATTATAAAGATAGGGGCTTCGCCCCAATTGGCCTCCGGCCCGCAGGGCCTACACCCCGGAGGGAATAATGGGTTCTGGGATAATGCAATGTTAGATTAAAGGTAAAATTTGTGTAAACGATAATATTAAAAATGGATCATATCCTTTTAAAAACCAAACTTCCAGCATTTCACTATTCCATTGTTCCATATTCAGGGCAAGCGTTAAAGTTTTAAAAATGCACTAAATTTTTCCCGTAACCTAAAACTGCACAACCATTCAGTCTTCTCCATCTTCATCCTCAATCCGTATAAGCACCGGTGGATCGCTGACCACGTCGAGGTTGTAAATATCGGACAAAGCGTCTTGTACATCCGCTTCTCTGGCGAGATGGGTGAGCATGACAATGGGAACCGCACCCTTAGTCTTTCTTCCTTTTTGGTGTACGGATTTGATGCTAATATCATAATCACCCAAAATTCCGGATATTTTTGACAGAACACCGGGCCGATCCAGAGCGGAAAATCGAAAATAATAATGTACTCGTATGTCTTCTATGGGAAATACCGGAATTTTGCGAATATGATCCATCTGGTAAGACAGTGACGGTACTCTTCCGGTTGAACCCGATAAGATGTTCCGGGCAAGATCAATAACATCGCCCACCACTGCGCTGGCGGTGGGCATCATCCCCGCACCGAATCCGTATAGCATCATGTCACCGATGGCATCGCCGGAAATGGTGACGGCATTGAGAACCCCGTTGACGCCTGAAAGGGGATTGGCAAAAGGGATCATGGTGGGATGAACTCTGGCTTCAATGGCATTGCCGGAATCCTTGGTAATGGCAAGGAGTTTGATCCTATAGCCGAACTGCCCGGCAAGCTCGATATCCATGGGGGTAATTTTTGAAATTCCTTCAATGTAGATATCGTGAAAATTGATTTCCATGCCATAAGCTAGCGACGTCAAAATGGCCAGTTTGTGGGCCGCGTCGACACCCTCAACATCCAGTGTTGGATCTGCTTCGGCAAACCCGTTCTTCTGGGCTTCCGTGAGCACATCTTCAAAGCTGCTGCCATCTTCGCTGCTCCGGGACAGGATGTAGTTACAGGTTCCGTTGAGAATCCCGGCCATGGATTTTATGTGATTTCCAGCCAGAGACTCCCGAAGGGACTTGATGATGGGCATGCAACCCCCGACACTGGCTTCAAAGGCAAGATCTACACCGTGTTCAATGGCGGATTTGAAAATGACGTTGCCGTGAACGGCCAACAACGCTTTGTTTGCAGTGACGACCGGTTTACCGTTATGGATGGCTTTTAAAATAAGATCCTTGGCAATTGTTTCGCCGCCGATCATTTCGATGATAATGTCAATGTCAGGATCATCCACCACTTTAAATGCATCCTGGATCAACATCCCATCATTAAATTGTATGCCGCGATCTGTTTTTAAGTCAATGTCGGCAATATGTTTCAAATTCAAAACAGCGCCGACCCGAGAAAAAATCAGATCTTTGTTTTCAATCAAAATTTTGGCAACGCCCGTACCCACCGTTCCGCAGCCGAGCAAACCCACATTGATTGTTCTCATGTTAATCCCCAGACAAAATTGACATCCTGGTTGACTAAAAACAGTCCATCGGATGTTATCGGTTCTTCATGCGATATTCCGAACAGTTCTCGCAAACTACAGGATCTTTCGAATACCCCTTATGGCCTGGTTGATACGCATATTATTTTCAATCAAGGCAAACCGCACGTATTCATCTCCGTACTCGCCAAATCCCAGACCCGGTGCAACCGCCACGCCGGCTTCATTGATGAGCATTTTTGCAAAATCTACGGATCCCATTTCTATGTATTTATCCGGAATTTTGCCCCATACGAACATGGTCGCTTTTGGGCTTTCTATTTCCCATCCCACACGCTGGAGTCCGGATATCAGGGCATCTCTCCGCGTTTTATAGGTGCCGCAAATTTCTTTAACGCACTCCTGGGGCCCGTTTAAGGCAATGATGGATGCAATCTGAATCGGCTGGAAAATTCCATAATCCAGATAACTTTTTATCCTTCCAAGGGCGCCCACGATCTCTTTGTTACCCACACAGAAGCCTACCCGCCAGCCTGGCATGCTGTAACTCTTGGAAAGTGAAAAAAATTCCACCCCTACGTCTTTGGCGCCTTTGACCTGAAGAAAACTGGGCGGCTCATAGCCGTCAAATGCGAGGTCCGCATAGGCAAAGTCATGGACGATCATAATGTCGTGTTCTTTGGCATAATCTACGATATTTTCAAAAAACTCGATGTCTACGACTTCTGTGGTCGGGTTATGCGGGTAGCTGATAATTAAAACCTTTGGCCTCGGCCAGGTCTGCCGTGTGGCCTGCATCAGGTTATCGAAAAAATCATTGCCGGGACCGACGGGTATCCCCCTTACATCGCCTCCGGATATAATCGCAGAGTAAGGGTGGATAGGGTAGGTTGGGTTCGGCGTGAACACCACATCTCCAGGGCGAATGGTAACAAGGATAAGATGGGATATTCCTTCTTTGGCGCCGATGGTGGCGATGGCTTCGGTGTCGGGATCGATATCGACGTCATATCTGCGTTTATACCAGCTTGAAATCGCCATTCTCAACTTGGTAATTCCCATGGATGCAGAATATCGATGATTTTGCGATTTTTGGGCGGCCTCAGTCAGTTTGTCCACAATGTGCTGTGGTGTGCCGAGGTCGGGATTTCCCATTCCAAGGTCAATAATATCCTTTCCGGCGTGTCTGGCCTCCATTTTAATCTGATTAACGGTTGCAAATACATACGGTGGAAGTCGATCGAGCCTGGCAAAAGTTTTCATAAAAATAACCTCATAAAATTGTTGAATTCGTAAAAAAACGAATTCAACAAGTGTTTGGTGTTTAGTGTTTTGTATTTTGTTTGAAATATATGATGATATATCAGATTCATAAATCGCCAACCACTAAACACTAAATACAGAACACTTTCGTTAAAAGATCTCTTTTCCGACTTTATATGAGTCTATCCACATTCAATGGTCTGAAAATTTGATTTGCCTTTTATTTACAATACTAAGCATCTCATGTCAAAAAATTTGTTTTGACTTTTAAATGAACACGAATTAATTTTCCATTTTAATACCCTAACGATGCAAAAGTCGAGGATGCCGTAGATCCGAGGCGTCAAGGGTGAAGCTGTAGTCGTCTACCGCAAACCCTTGACAACAAGGGAGATGCGGTATCATCGACTTTCCCAGCGGGTAAATAATACGGCGAATTTAAGTCCTTTGAGAAATTTACTATGCGGGAGTTTCGGCAATCGGTTCGGAAACAGTCAAGACCCTTGAAATAATATTTTTATCAATACTCGACGTGTTATTTATGCAGCGATAGGGTAAACTTTGATCGCCGAATTAATTAAAAGGGATGAACATGACAAAACCACTGACGTATGCGGACGCAGGAGTAGATATTGATAAAGCCGACGAATTTGTCGGAAGCATTAAAAAAATTGCCAAACAGACCTTCATATCTGGCGTTATCGGCGAAATCGGGGGATTCGGCGGGATGTTTTCACTCAATATCGCCAGTATGGAAAGTCCGGTTCTCGTCAGCTCAACAGATGGTGTTGGAACCAAACTCAAAATCGCTTTTATGATGGAAAAACATGATACCATCGGCATTGATCTTGTCGCCATGTGTGTGAATGATATCGTCGTTCAGGGTGCAAAACCGCTGTTTTTCCTCGATTACCTCTCCATGGGAAAACTTGAAACCAAAACCGCCACGGATGTCATCACTGGTATCGGTGAAGGATGCCGGATGGCCAAGTGTGCCCTTATCGGCGGGGAAACCGCTGAAATGCCGGGGTTCTATAAAGATAATGAATATGATCTTGCCGGTTTTGTGGTCGGTCTTGTTGAAGACAACAAAATAATCGACGGTTCGGGAATTCATGTTGGCGATCAACTCATCGGAATTTCGTCCAGTGGGCTTCACAGCAATGGATATTCCCTGGTACGAAAGGTCTGTTTTGAGATTCTCGGATTGAAGATCGATACGTATGTATCGGAACTCGGCCGAACCATCGGTGAAGAACTCCTTACTCCTACACGGATATACTCTGAGACCATTCACAGCATTATAAGAAATCTTCCTGTTACTGGACTTGCCCATATTACCGGTGGCGGAATTACAGATAATATATTACGAGTTGTTCCGGAAAGTTGTAATGTTGTCTTGCGTAAAAACAGTTGGGATGTGCCGCCTGTATTTACATATTTGCAGCAGGCCGGCAATATAACGGAAAAAGAAATGATGCGGACGTTTAACAATGGCATCGGTTTGATTGCCGTTGTTCCTGAAAAGAGTGCCCAGGAAATTCTGGATCGTCTCATCGCCATGAAAGAGGACGCTTTTTTTGTTGGAGAGGTTGTGGAACGAAAAGGGGCAAAAGAGCGGGTCCAGTGGGTGTGAAAACAGATAATGAAACTGAAAATCGAACATACCGGCAATAAATGGTGCGTTTTAAATATTAAAAACCCATTCTTAAAACTGTTGAAATGGGTTGAGAACGCACAGAAAGGAAAAACCGTTTGCAAAGGCTGAGCAACAAAAACAGCCGGTGCCGGGAGTGCAGCGGGAAAAATAAGTCAGAAATGATAATCCTCGGCATTGAAACATCCTGCGATGAAACCGCTGCCTCGGTTGTTGTTGACGGCAAAAAAATACTATCTTCCGTTATATCGTCTCAGATCGACGTCCATCATCCCTACGGCGGCGTTGTGCCTGAGCTGGCTTCAAGGAAACATGTTGAAGCGATTGCACCGGTGGTCAACACGGCATTATCTGATGCAGGTATTGATTCAAAAGCCCTTGATGCCGTTGCGGTGACCCGTGGACCCGGACTCGTGGGTGCATTGCTGGTGGGATTCTGCTTTGCCAAGGCGTTTGCATTTGCACTGGAAATCCCCTGGGTGGGCATCAATCACCTTGAGGGTCATGTCAATTCCGTGTTTTTGGAATCAGATCCACCGCCGTTTCCCTTTGTCGCACTTCTTGCCTCCGGCGGACATACCAGTATCTACCATGTCACTTCTCACACCAGATATGAACTTATGGGGCAGACCAGAGATGATGCTGCCGGAGAAGCCTATGATAAGGTGGCCAAAATGCTCGGTCTCGGCTATCCGGGCGGTGCTGCAATCGACCGGATCGCCAAAAAAGGAGCGCCTGAAAATATTTCCTTTCCCAGGCCGTTTATAGATAAATCAACCTTTGATTTTAGTTTCAGCGGACTTAAAACCGCTGTAAGGCGGTATGTTCAGATCCATAGTGATGATTACTTGCAACGGATTCCCGATATTGTGGCTGGATTTCAAGAGGCCGTGGTGGATGTTTTATCCTATAAAATTATTCATGCTGCAATGGTCAAAAGATGCGACCATGTTGCCATTGTGGGCGGTGTGGCGGCAAACAAGCGATTGAGGGAAAAGATCAGGCATGATGCCGAACAGAAAAAGTTGACGGTTCATATCCCTTCTGTCGAGCTCTGCGGCGATAATGCCGCCATGATTGCCGCTATCGGATACCACTATTTAAAAAATGGCGTCGTGTCCGATCTGGGAGATGATGTGTTTTCAAGGGTAAAGATATAACTGCGGGATCTACGTTTCACCCCGACAGGCAAGGATTCAAGGGTTCAAGTGAAATGCTTTAAAAACCACTGAAGGATTCAAGGGGTCGAGTGTCCAAGGATTCAAGTGAAAAGCAAAAAAATATTCAAAGAGAGTAACCTATATATTGTTAGCTAAAGATTTAGGTTTTATTGATACAAGAGAATTGGGTACACTAAAAAAAGACATCGCAGAAATAGAAAGAATGTTAAAGGCGCTGATAAAGTCTTTCGGAAACAAACCCTTGGATCCATGCCCGAGGCAGGCAAGCCTTGGACCCTCTTCTCCAACTAAATTGGAGAAGAACTTAAAATATTTCATTGGTGCATTATCGTACAGCATCAAAATATAAGTGATCACTATATTAAAATATCATCTGTGAACGCTCAGAAGGATACCCTTGACTTGTTTGGACAAAAAGGGGAATAATATAGATGAATTCGTAATAACCGGAGCACAATAAAGAACAGGAAATTCAGGTTTTGGTAGGTAAATTAAACTTGCGTTCAATAAATACGGTTTACTGGAAAAGGAACAGAGACTCTTGAAAGTAATAATAGTTGGTGCCGGTGAAGTCGGGTTTCATATTGCAAGTCATCTGGCCCGGGAAAACAAAAATGTTGTTGTTATTGACAAGGATCCCGCTGCTATTCGACGAGTATCTGATAATATCGATGTTCAGGTCGTCATCGGGTCCGGAAGCAGCCCTGTGATTTTAAAGGAAGCCGGTATCAAAGAGGCAGAAATACTCGTTGCAGTCACAGACAGTGATGATACCAACCTTGGAGCATGCATGGTCTCAGACCTGATTTCTCCGGCAACAAAAAAGTTGTGTCGCATCCGGTATGCCGACTATGATGAATATCATGAGGCTTTCAGGGAACATGCGCCACATATCGATACGATTATCAATCCGGAGATCGAAGTTGTAAAGAAAATTTTCAGGCTTATGAGTGTGCCCGGCGCGGTGGAAGTGGGCGATTTTGCAGATGGCCGGCTTGTATTTATAGGGATATATATAGACGAATCGGCAAAGCTGTCCGGTGTCCGCCTTTCTGACATTTATGCCAAGACCGGAAAACAAAGTCCACTTATTGCTGCCGTTGTTCGAGATGAAGAGCTGATTATACCCAGGGGGAAACACAGGCTCAAAGCAGGAGATCTGATCTATTTTATCAGTGAAAAAGAAAAACTGATTGAATCCCTGTCGCTTTTTGATAAAAATGTCGAGCCCATTGGCCGAGTTATGATTGTCGGGGGCGGGAGCATCGGATTCAGGCTGGCTTCTTTGCTTGAAGAGAATTCCATCTCTACCAAAATAATTGAAAAGAACCCGGATCGATGCGCAGAACTTGCCGAAAAGCTTAATAAGGCTGTCGTTCTTCACGGTGACGGCTCTGATCAAGAACTGCTGAGGGAAGAGAATATTCAGGATATGGATGTTGTGGTTACCCTGACAAACGATGAGGAAACTAATATTTTAACATCTCTTCTTGCCAAGCGGATGGGGGCATCCAAAATTATTACAAAGGTTAGCAAGTTCAGCTATATCCCCTTGATATCGATGATAGGTCTAGAGCAGGTTGTGAGCCCGAGACTTTCTGCCATCAATACCATTTTGCAGCATATACGTGTGGGCAAGGTGCTTGCGGCTAAATCCATTATAGACGAGCAGGCTGAAGTCATGGAAGCTGTGGCTCTGGAAACCTCTGACATCGTTGGTAAGCCCATAAGGGAAATTTCCATTCCGAAAGGGGCTCTGGTCACCGGTATAATGCGTCAAGATACTATCATTATTCCCACTGGTGAGAGCGTCATCGAGCCCAATGACAGGATCATTATTTTTGCAAAAAAACAAGCCATTCCCGAAGTCGAAAAAATCCTTGCAGTAAAACTGGAGTTTTTTTAAATGCGCTGGTCTTTTATCCTGAATATTATCGGGATGCTCATCATTTTTTTGGGGATTTGTATGATATTTCCCCTTTTTTTTGGACTTTACTTCAAGGATCAAAGTATTATTCCGCTGGCACAATCCATGGGAATCACCATTGGTTCCGGTTTGTCCCTTGTTCTTTGTTTCAGGAGGACAAAAGTAGAACATATCAGCCATCGTGAAGGAATCGCTATCGTTGCCATCGGTTGGACTGCTATAGGGTTTTTCGGGGCATTTCCGTTTTATCTGGGGGCTGAATTCAACACATTTGTGGACGCGTTTTTTGAATCCGTTTCCGGATTTACCACAACAGGATCATCGATTTTAACCAATATAGAGGCCGTATCAAAAGGACTCCTTTTCTGGCGAAGCTTTATCCAATGGCTTGGGGGAATGGGAATCATCGTTTTATCCGTGGCGATTCTTCCTTTCTTGGGCGTTGGCGGTATGCAGCTCTATAAGGCAGAAGTTCCGAGTCCCGTTCCAGACAAGCTTAAGCCTCGAATCAGAGATACGGCTACAGTTCTCTGGAAAGTTTATGCGCTCATTTCTCTGGCACAGGTCCTCCTTCTTATGATTGGGGGAATGAATCTTTATGATGCCCTGTGTCATGCCTTTACAACAATGCCGACCGGCGGATTTTCAACCAGAAACGCTTCCATCGCTCATTTTGACAGTGTCTATTTCGATACGGTAATCATTATCTTTATGCTCATGGCCGGAATTAATTTTTCGCTTCATTACCAGTTTCTAAGGGGAAAACCACTTGCATTCTGGCGGGATTCGGAGTGCCGTTTTTTTCTCGGTTCGGTGTTAATTTTAATTTTTATCGTAACTTTAAATATTTATGGAACTGTATACGAAACCATGGGTCAAGCCTTTCGATATGGTGCTTTCCAAGTGGTTTCAATTGTTACCACTACCGGTTATGCCACAGCCGATTATGAACTATGGCCTGCCATGTCTCAGCTTATCCTGCTGCTATGTATGTTTTTAGGGGCATCGGCGGGTTCCACCGGCGGCGGAATGAAATGCCTGCGCGTCATGCTCGCTCTTAAATTCTGTTATAAAGAACTTTTTTCCCTGATTCATCCCCGTGCGGTCAGGCATATAAAAATTGGGGGAGTGTCTGTCCACGAAGATGTTGTTCGTAGTGTACTGGGTTTTATGGGGCTTTACGTAGGCCTGTTTGCTTTTTCCTCTGTACTGATTGCAAGCATGGGGGTCGATTTGGTTACCTCGGTTGCTTCGGTTGCCGCCACCATCGGAAATATAGGACCCGGCCTAGGGATGGTGGGTCCGACGGACAACTTTGCTCACATACCCTATCTGGGTAAATGGGTGCTCATATGGTGCATGCTTCTGGGAAGGCTTGAGATATATACGGTGATTATCCTTTTTGTGCCGGAATTCTGGCGAAAATAAATAGAAAGTATCGTTTCATGGTGTTTTCCCATTTTTAGTTGTCACAGGTATCCTTTCCAGCGCAGATTCATCCTCAAGCAAATCCACATGCCGATTCCGTGCCGGTTCAACGTCTACTCGTTTTGGCCAAAAGCCGTATTTCAGACGATGGACCAGCAACCGGCAATCGCTGAGCAGCGCAAGAAGACTTGGGACCAGCACCAGAGTTAAAACAGTTGCAAAGGCAATGCCTGCAGCAATAGATAGGGCCATGGGAATGAGAAATTTGGCCTGAAGGTCCGTTTCCATAATCAGCGGAGCCAGACCGCCCACCGTACTGAGCGAGGTAAGAAAAATCGCCCTGAACCGCCGCGCACCACCGCTGAGAATCGCATCAAAAAACGACAACCCTTCAGCAATGTTCTCATTGACCCTCTCGATAAGGACAATGGCGTCGTTAACCACTACACCGGTAAGTGCCACCATCCCGAATATACTCATAATCGACAGGTCATACCCTAAAAGCAGGTGCCCAAAAACCGCGCCGATGATTCCAAACGGCACCGTAAACAGAATCACGAGAGGCTGGGCATAAGATCGAAACATGGTAGCGATTATGATAAAAATCCCGAGGATGGCCAGGGGATAAGCCACAAACAGACTATCGAACGACTCCCGCATCTTTTTCTGTTCTCCCTGAAGTGCTACGTGAAGTTCTGGATATCGTCGCTTGAGCTGCGGGAAAAAATTTAAATCAAGCTCGGAAAAAATTTCATTGGCATTGGCCTTGCTGGTATCAACATCAGCACTAACAGCCACTCGACGCATGCCGCCGGTACGGGTAATGGTAGAGTATCCCTGTGTAAAAGAGATGTTTGCGACTGAGATTAACGGAACTTCATGTCCGCTTGGGGTCCGGATACGAACCCGTTCAAGGTCTGAAATACGGCTGCGTTCATTTGCGGTATAACGAACCTTGATTCGGATATCGTCTCGTCCCCGCTGTAGACGAACCGCTTCATCCCCATAATAACCAGCATAGATTTGTCTTGCCAGGTCATCAACCGTCAGTCCCAGAGTCCTGGCCTCAGGTTTTAATTCAAGTCTCAGTTCATTTTTTCCCTGTGAAAAATCAGAGCGGATCTGATAAACGCCTTCAAACTTGCGGAGCCTGTCCATAAGATCATCCGCCGCTCCAAGGATGTCGTTCATATCATGACCCTGTAGCCAGACTTCGATGGGAGAACCCGGAGGTCCGGCTTGCAGGCCTGTGAAGGTCAAAGACTTTACACCAGGAATTGGACCGATCTCCTTTTCCCATTTGATCATTAAATCTTTTGAATGAATCCCACGTTGCTCAGAGTCTAAAAGTATAGCCTGAACCGAACCGAAGTGGGGTCCTGACTTGGGCGGATCCTCCAGGGTCTGGCCGATCAGGGATAGACGATCTTCAACCAGCGGATCTCCCGAACGGGTTTGGGTTTGCTCAGCCAATCGCAGGAGTGCTGCATCGATCTTTTCAATCGCATGTAAAGTAACATCCGGTGGAGTACCGCTGGGAAACTCCACGGTCGAGGTCATGATAAACCCGTCAATTTCAGGAAAAACTTCAAATTTCAGTACACCTCCATTGACCAACCCAATGGTCAAGAGAAGCACACTAATGGCAATACAAAATGAAATATAACGATAGTATAGGGCCTTGCTCAAAATCGGTGTATAAATGCGGGCCACAAACCATTCCATCCCTGAACTGGTCAGGCGATGAACGGTTTCCACTCTGCGAGCCAAACGGTTCATATTATTGTTTTTAACATTGGGATCCGGAAGATGGCTCAGGTGAGCCGGCAATAACAACAAGCATTCCACCAGGGAAACCGCCAGACAGGAAATAACTACAATTGGCATGATGGCAATGAACTTGCCCATAATTCCGCCGACATATAAAAGTGGAATAAATGCTACGATAGTAGTTATCACAGCAGCGATTACCGGCATTCCCACTTCGCTGACACCGTCAACCGCAGCTTTTAATGGTGGCTTGCCCTGCTTGCGGTGAAAATAAATCGCTTCACCAACTACAATGGCATCATCTACCACAATACCCAGAACCATAATCAAACCGAAAAGCGATATCATGTTGATCGTACCGCCCACAGCCCATAAAATGGCCAGAGCACCTGCAATGGAAATCGGGATCCCCATACCGCCCCAGAAAGAAAGCCGGGCATTTAGAAAAGTCCACAACAGAATAAAAACAATCATCAGCCCGATCATTCCATTTCTTACCAGCAGATCGATTCGTGACCGGAGCATGTCTGTATTATCATAGAGAATTTTAATATTGGTACCGGCAGGCAGTTGCCGTTCCTTTTGTGATATATATTTTTGAACAGCCTCTGATATTACCAGGGCGTCTTCTTCCTGTGTTTTATAGACGATGAGAAGAACAGACGGTTCACCGTTTATCAGGGCATTTATGGGATCTTCCGTGAATCCGTCGTTAATGGTGGCCAGACGGTCCAGTGTGATGAGTTCCCCTTCCGGCCGAGCCAGAACCACAATGGAAGAAAGTGTCTCACCCGTATACTTACGACCCATGGTTCGTACCCGGATCTCCTCACCTTGTGTACGTATCGTCCCGCCGGCAAGATTCAGACTGTTGCGTCGAATCGCATCCACGACCCTATCGAAGCTCAATCCATATTCACGCAGCCGTTTTTCGGATACTTCAATACTGATTTCATATCCTCTGGCACCGAAGATTTCCACCTGAGAAACCTGTGGCACCTGCTGGATTTCATCCTTTATTCTTTCTGACCACTCTTTTATCCTTCGTTCAGACATGTCACCGGAAAAATATAGCAACATCACAGGATCTTTAAGCGTTAGCTCAGTAATGACCGGCTTTTCCGCATCAACCGGAAAAGTGGAGATGGCGTCCACCCTGGATCTGACCTTTTCCAGGACATCGCCCACATCATAATCTTCCTTTACTTCGATAACGGCGGTACCGACATTTTCACTCGACGTCGTGGTGTACTGCTTGATTCCTTCTTGGCCTTCAATAGCTTCTTC
Organism: uncultured Desulfobacterales bacterium; assembly: GCA_937998305.1. GTDB lineage: Bacteria > Desulfobacterota > Desulfobacteria > Desulfobacterales > UBA11574 > UBA11574. Next base: position 16,250 of record CALLDL010000018.1, read on the forward strand.
GATTTTTCGGCTGATTCCCTCTTCAACCTCTTCGGGGTCGGCACCGGGATACGGTACTGAAATCGTAATCATGTCCAGGGAAAATTCCGGAAAGTTTTCCCGAATCATGGACACGGTTGCGATCCCACCGGACAGAAAAATCAGGACAAGGATGATATTGGCAAATACCGTGTTTCGGGCAAATGCTGCCAATACACGTTTCATGATTTATTTTCCTTTTTACTTCTGTTTGTTATTTCCAGTAACGCACTTTCCAGCGGATCAATAAGTCGCGTGGTTATGACCATATCTCCGGTATTGATCCCGCCGGCCACATAGGCGTTCTCACCATCCACCCGTACGACGTTTACCGGTACGGTTTTCAGGCGATCTTTCACGGCAATATGTACGGTATTCTCAAAGCTCACCGCCTGCCGAGGCAGTCGAAAAACATTATGCAATGTTCTGCCCGGAATCTTTACGGAACAGAACATGCCGTCCACCAGCGGCAAAGACTGAGGACTTTTCTTCAAATCGGTTTCGGCATCAAAACGCACGGCAACAACAAGGGTGCGGGTTTGCCGGTCGAACTTTATTATCCGGTGTAGGCGACCATCCCAGGTTTGCCCATTGTTATTCTCTGTCCAACGGATCTTGCATGGCACTTGTTCGAGGTTGGAAAACCATATCGTGTTTCCATTGGTTTCTTCTTTGTTAAAACGCAGCCACTTACGGGCATCACGGCTGTCTAAAGGCACCTGGATTTCAAGAACTGAATCATCTGCAAGGGTAACGACATTTTGTCCCGAAGTAACATACTGACCTATTTCCAGCGATACCGACTTGATACGTGCGTTAAAAGGGGCTATGACCTCACAACGTTCAAGATTGTTTTCGGCTGTTTCCAGGACCTGTATAATCTGGTTTTCCAGATCAGCTGCAGCAAGCATTGTCTTCTCAGCCGCTTCAAGTCCTGATAGAGTTGCGACGTTATTTTTTTTGAACAATACCAAAAACCGCTGATACTCTTTTTTGGCTAATTCATGGCTTCGCTTAAGGATTTTAAGACGTTTTCTGTTGGTTTTGAGGACTGTCAAATAATCCTTTGGATCAATTTTAAAAAGAACCTCTCCTTTGGGAATAATCTCTCCGATTTTCAGTCTGGGGTGTATATCGGCAATTCTTCCAGAAACCTCGGGTGCGATGGGCACTACAGTCAATGCTTTTACCTCACCATAACCGGTTATAAATACCGGAACATCCGCCTTTTTAATCTGCATGGCTTCCACACGTAAAGAGCGCTCGCCGTTTTCTGCCTCAGCCGGAGGTTTTTTTAAACGGGTCAACATCACCATTCCAGCTGCGCCGACCACCAGAACCAGGATGCAAATGATAATGCTTGTGACCAAACTCAACGCCGGCTTTGATGACCTTTTTATTGCATTTGATTCCATTTATGTTCCCTTTTCTTGTTATGATACAGAATTGATGCGCTCTAACACCCCAAACCATTTCCGTTATCGACCCTTGAAATGTTATTGAATCTTCAATGGGTTAGGTTTTAAATAAAATCGTGCAAGATTCAGGTTATACGATTTTATTTAAGAAGGAGAATTTTTGTCAACTTTTGTATCCTCAGATATCCTGTTCTAAATGGGTAAGGCAACCCTTTTTTCCCAAAAAAAATCTTTGGAGATCTTTCGGAACAAACATTCTGAAACAATATGAATAAGGATTATGAGCAAGATAAGATGGTGTTTTGCCTGTTTGTGCAATCATTTTCAACGCCATTTGCTATTTAGTGCCCATCCATAAATTTATTATTAACCGCATACAACGGGGAGCAATGGCCCATTTTTTCAACTTTTTTGGAGATGATTCTTATTTTAATGCCTTTGCACCGCTAAAGCAAGTTTCGGTCAGGGCACTTGAGGTAAATATTGGGTTGAGCCATTGAAGATATATAGCGAGATTGTGGAAAAAGTCTGATTTCCACATTTCTGTGAAATTCGCATATAATAATATCAAAGACTTAAAAGTCTGCAAATTGCTTTTTTCGGGTTTTCGACGGTCTCAGCAGAAATCAAAGGTCGAACAATAAAAAGGCAGGGCCATTGCTGACCCCACCTTCATTGCTGGTTAATTGAGGGGTCGGGGAGTTTTTCTAAATAGTCGCTCCATGGATAATCTTTTTTTAAACCGAGTGAACTCGTGGCAAAGGTTCGTAAAGAAAGAACAGGAATCAATCTTTGAAAAATCAATAGGTTTGCCATACAATCTTTAATTTCTTTTAAAGATGTGATTTCGGCATGCGCCTGTTCTTTCTAACGATTCCTAAGCCACTCAAACAGCACCCGCTTTAAAAAAAGATCATCCATTCCGCTGAGACTCAAGGATTTAGAAGAAAAACTCCCCGAGGGCTCGGTTAATTATAGTTGATCGGGCCTTAAAGTTTGGCCGAATCACAAAAGCCCCATGAAACCAGAGACAAAGAAAAGCATAAGGCCAATCTCTCGCAGCCTACTGTAACTTCCTCCCAAAGGGTGTGGGTTATAAGCAAACACGGAATTCATCTGGAACTTAACCAAAATTTTATTAAAAACTATTCATATTCTGGTCGCCAAACTTAAAATCCAACCACTGATACCGTGTTGTCACCATAATTGCTCACATAGACATACTTCCCGTCAGGAGATACTGCTATTCCACCAAAAGGCCTGTACCCCACAGGAATTTTATCTATCACCGTATTCTCACATGTTTGAATCACCCATACTTCTGAATATAGATAATTATTGACATAGACATATCTTCCATCTGGCGTCACTGATAGACTATAAGAAGATGTGCTTCCCAAAGAAATTGTATCAGAAACCGTATTGTCAGATATCGAGATTACTGATACCGTGCCGTCAGCAGAATTGCTCACATAGACAGAGCTTCCGTCGGGCGTCACTGATATTCCATGAGGTTTGTTCCCCACATCAATAGTATCTATTAAAGTATCGTCATATGTTTGGATTACTGATACATAGCCACCCGTGCCGTCGCCATAATTGCTCACATACGCATAGTCGGGCGTTACCGAGACTCCAGCAGGCATTGCACCCACGTCAATTGTTTTTATCACAGTATAATTATCTGTCTCGAATACTGTTACCGTGCCGTCACCAGAATTGCTTACATAGACAGAGCTTCCATCTGGCGTCACTGATACTCCAGTAGGCCTTGCTCCCACAGGAATCGTTTTTATCACAGCATTGTCATATGTCTGGATTACTGATACATAACCGCCCATGCCGTCACCATAATTGCTCACATAGACAGTGCTTCCATCGGGTGCCACTGATACTCCAGTAGGCATTGCTTTCACGTCAATTGTTTTTATCACAGTATAATTATCTGTCTCGAATACTGATACCGTGCCGTCTTGAACATTGCTCACATACACATTTTCGGTGGTTGCCGACACTCCATAAGGCCTGATCCCAACAGGAACGTTTTTTATCACAGTATTGGGATATGTCCCATCACCGTCACACACATCACTTGATGGAGGAATATCAGGTTTCAGTTGCAGTATTTGAACGCTAATCTTTCCATCCGGCTTACTTTTTAACAAAACTTCCAGTATATTATCTCCCTCATTCAAGCTAACTGTTTTCTCTATACAACCGACATTTTGATTAAAATTTGAAGAACCTACAACGACATTTTCGTTGATGGAGATTGTTGCGCTACTTATTTTTTCAGCTTCAGCAACATTACATACCTTTAGCGTTGCCTCCCCACTCATCCCTGAAAAGTTTTCAAATTGACTTACTGGCGTCCCATTTCCCTTATTACCGGTTCCCTTGCTACCGATGGCTCTTTCAAATATAGCGTTTCCCCTTTTAAATATGCCTTCGAATACAACAACTTCTGCTGATACATTACCTATTGTGAATAATCCGAAGATAAAAATAGTTATCAAGAGCATGCTTAGCTTTTTCATATATTTCCCTCCTTTTGATTACCATTGATTTTTCGCATAAAAAAAGCTCTCCAATCCTTTTTGGAGAGCCTATTGACATACAAGACACACATTGATAAGTTTATCATATCTTGAGGTGCTGAAAGGCTCTCAGATTCCTAAGCCAAGCACTTGCACCGGCCAAAGTCTCGTGCTTGGCTTTCTCTTTCCTTGTTTGAATCCCACTTCAATCAATGCTGAAGAATCAATTATCCCTAAAAACAGGAAAGTTAACGTAAAGAAAATAAACCAAAAAAGAGAAGAATAATTGAATGGATATTTACTGATCTTTCAGGCCATAACAGATTTACCCCTCTCTTTGTATTGGATAATTATTTAGAGAGAAAGGCACCTAAATGGTATGGTGTGCTATGCTTTCTGTTAAGTTCTACAGGTTTTCGGCAGCCCGGCTGTCATACTCTTTCAGTTTTAGACCCGTGGCTTTGCGTCCCCGCTTTTCAGAGGGTTTGCCCTTTCGCTCTGTATCCCTATCCAAATGGTGTTTAACTATTTAATAAGTATCTATATTAATTTGAATATCAGAACATAACTCCTATAAGATTAAAGATTTAAAAAAACCAGACTTGATTTTATCATGTATATCCTGTGTAATTTATGCAAAAATCATGCAAGATATAAATGCCATCTTGAAAAAGAAGAGAACGCTTTGATTTCAAGTATTTAACTTAATGTCGGTGGTTTGCGTACCAAACGTGTCTGACAACATTTGTCAAAAAAAATGTCATTCCTTGACAAGTATTACAAGATTTTGGAGTAGTATTCGGAAAAAAGCTAAGAAGTTTCAAAGAATGCGGCGGCCTCAATGTGATTAAATGACAAGTTACGACACAAACCTTTTAGCTATGGAAAAAGGCCGCCATGCCAGACATTGTATCGAAAATTTTCGGCAAAGCCATCCAGATGGCCACCAAATCAAAAGTGCGAAAGATTCTTGATTCTACCTCTTTTTAGATATCATGATGCCTAAGCTTGAAGGAATTTCGACCCTACCGTTGATGAAGACGATAGCCATCACGCGCTCAACGAAATACTTGCCTTTTTAGAAAATGTTGACGAAACTGTTGACCACAGCAATAAAAAAGCACTTTCAGAAAATGAATATCTTCTGTAAGTGCTTGATTTGATTGATGGTGCCGAAGGCCGGACTTGAACCGGCACGGGTCTCCCCACTACCCCCTCAAGATAGCGTGTCTACCAAATTCCACCACTTCGGCACATGCACATAAGAGTCTCACAATAATGAGTTCAGGAAGTTTTAAGGCCGTAATAATATTTTGTTCTGCTTATTCTGCCTGATCAGGTTTTGCGGACTGCGAAGCTTCCGGACTCGGTTGAGGGATTGTCTCCGGTGCAGCCTGTTGCTCTATGGGTGCCTTTTTATCCGTCATAATGGAACTTGTTGTACGATGGCCTGAAAGGTAAGCAAGTCCCAGGGAAGTTAACATAAAAACTACGGCTGCCACTGTTGTTAATTTTCCCAAAAACGTTGAAGATCCGGTACTGCCGAAAAGCGTCTGACTGGAGCCCCCGCCAAAAGCAGCCCCCATATCTGCTCCTTTACCGGTCTGAAGCAGAATAATCAAAATAAGGGCGATGCAAACAATTGTGTGTATGATGATTAAAAATGTTGACATAATTTTATCAAGTTTGATTCTAAAATTGAACGATTTTGCTGAATGTTTCCGGATCAAGGCTGGCACCGCCAACCAGTGCTCCATCAACATCAGGCATTGACATAAGTTCTTCGATATTATTCGGTTTAACGCTACCTCCATATAGGATTCTCATAGATTTGGCAAGCATATTTCCGAAATTTGTTTCAAGCGTTGTGCGCAAGAATTTATGGACTTCCTGGGCCTGATCAGTGGTCGCTGTTTTTCCGGTCCCGATGGCCCATACCGGTTCATATGCGATGACCAGTGTTTTTAGATCATCGTGAGAAAAGCCCTCTAACCCATTTTTTACCTGTTTGTCAAGCACTGAAAAAGTTTCGTTTAATTCCCGTTCTTTTTCAGATTCTCCCACACACATCACTGGTATTAAACTGTAATTGACAGATGATTTTACTTTCTTGTTAACAGATTCGTCTGTTTCTCCGAAATATTGACGCCGCTCGGAATGTCCGATAATGACATACCGGCAACCTGCTGAAACAAGCATGGATGGTGATATCTCACCGGTATATGCACCTTCAGCCTCCCAATAAAGATTCTGTGCGCCCAGAGATATACACGTCCCTTTCACCACATCTGAAACCTGTGCCAGTGCAGTAAACGGCGGCGCGATCATTACATCAACATCGACGGACGTCGATACAAGCTTTACAAGATGTTTTGCCGTTTCAACAGCCTCGGAACACGTTTTAAACATCTTCCAGTTACCGGCAATCAGTGGTCTGCGGTTGTCCATATGTTTATCTCCATTCTGAAGAAATCTCATTTAGTGCTTGAACGAAAAGTCATGAAATGCAAAATTCGAATATCGAAACTCGAAATTCGAAACAAATTTTAATACCAAATGACAAAATTACCAAAACGGCCTTATTGAAATTTTATTGTTTTTGTCATTAGAACATTTTTATTTCTGTCATTGTTTCGGATTTCGAAATTCGGATTTCGAATTTTTAATCGAAAAACCGTGGTTTTCGGTCAACCACTATTTAGTTTGAATCGAAAATATTCAATTTATAATTGTGTCGCAATCATAGCCGCCAGATCGACCATCCTGCTTGAATATCCGGTCTCATTGTCGTACCAGGACAGGACTTTGACCATGTTGTCCACAACATACGTTGTCGGTCCATCGACAATTGAGGATAAAGTTGATCCATTATAATCGGAAGATACCAGCGGAAGTTCACTATATCCAAGGATACCGGCAAGTGATTTTTCCGAGGCCTCTTTCAGGGCTGAATTTACATCAGTAACCGTAACCCCTGTTTTTTCTAAACTTGCAACGAAGTCGACAATGGATACATTTGGTGTGGGGACGCGAATGGCAAGGCCATTGAGTTTCCCGGAAAGTTCAGGCAGCACCAGAGCCACAGCTTTGGCTGCGCCTGTGGTCGTCGGAATCATGTTCATGGCAGCTGCTCGGGCCCTCCGAAGATCCTTATGAGGGAAATCGAGAAGCCGCTGATCGCCCGTGTAAGAATGTATGGTTGTCATTAAACCGCTTCTAATCCCGAAGTTTTCCAAAAGCACCTTGGCAATCGGTGCAAGACAGTTAGTCGTACAAGAGGCGTTTGATATGATATTGTGATTTCTGGGATCATACTGATTTGAGTTGACACCCATGACAATGGTAATATCCGGTTTCTGTGCAGGTGCCGATATGATCACCTTCCGTGCACCGGCGGTAAGATGTTTTGAAGCGGTTTCATGGTCTCTAAAAAGACCGGTGCATTCCGCAACAATTTCCACATTATGATCGTTCCAGGCAAGAGCGGCGGGATCTTTTATAGATGTCACTGCAACCGACCTTCCACCAACTTCTATTGAGTTTTCTTTTGCAATGACTTCCATTTCCAGGCGGCCGTGAACAGAATCGTAAGCGAGAAGATGGGCCATTGTGGCTGAATCCATGAGATCATTAATGGCCACAATTTCAAGTTCAGCGTGATTGATTAAAGCCCTGAAAACAAGGCGTCCTATTCTCCCAAAACCGTTTATACCTATTTTTACGCTCATACTGTCTCCTCCAAGTTTACCGACTTATTCCCGTTTATTTCCTTTTAAAATTCCGCTAGCAAGTGAAATACTTTTTTTCCCAAACGCTTCAAGATGTTCAGCGAGGTCGCAAAGATCCATTTCTTTTTTTTGGAAGTCTGCGGCTTTAATCAGAATAGGAAGATTAACGCCGGATATGACTTCCACTTTTCCTTCCTCGAGAAATGAATAGCTCAAGTTGGAAGGTGTTCCGCCAAACATATCTGTAAGGATTAGAATACCTTTATTACGGTCAACCTCTTTAATTCCTTTAGAAATTTTTTTGCGCAGTTTATCTGCATTTTCTTTCAAATTTATGGAAACAGATACCATGGTATCGGGTCGAGTTCCGAGAATGAATTCGGCAGCATCAATAAGCGCATCTCCAAGCTGACTGTGTGTTACAATAACGATACCTACCATATAATGCTCCTTCTAAAGATCAATATCACGATGTGTGACCATGATCTTTCTGTCTGGTTTTTTTATATGTTTTGAAATAACTTCGGCAATGACCACTGATCGATGCCTGCCTCCGGTACAACCGACGCCAATGGTTAAATAGGCTTTGCCTTCCTTTTCATACAATGGAATTAAATAGTCAAGGAAATCCAGATATTTTTTCAAAAAGGTTCGGGTGTCGTCGTTGTCTAAGACATAGTTCTGAACTTTTCCGGATTTTCCGTCCAGTGCTTTCAGATCAGGAACAAAATGTGGATTTAAAAGAAAACGAACATCCATGATGAGACTGGTATCAGAAGGGACGCCATACTTAAAACCGAATGACAGTATATTTATACTCATCGGAGCAAAATCTTTACTCTGTAGGGCGATATTCCGGATAACCGACTTCAGTTTGTGGACATTGTAATGGGAGGTATTAATAATTTTATCGGCAGCTATTTTTAGCTTTGTTAATTGCTCCTGCTCTTTACGGATTCCCTCTAAAAGGCTTTTGTCTTGGGACAGGGGATGATGTCTACGTGTCTGACTGTAACGCTTTAATAGAATGTTTTCGTCAGCCTCTAGAAAAAGGATTTTTAGTTGATATCCTTTCTCTTTAAGAGACTCAAAGATTGATGGATACGTGGAAAGAAAGCCTTTCTCTCTCAGATCCATCACAAATGCCAACCCATCGATTTCCGAGTCACTCTCAATCGGTAGTTCCACAAATTTTGGAAGAAGTGCTACCGGCATGTTGTCGACACAATAGAAACCCGTGTCTTCCAATGCTGCAATTGCACAACTCTTACCCGATCCAGAAAGCCCTGTAATAATGAATATGTTTAATTTTTTCACTTTTAATCAAGGATTGAGTTTAAAATTCTTCTTCCTCCTCTTCTTTAATAATTGAATAAATTTCATCTCTGTTAGTTGCACGCAGCAGTTTATCCTTGAAAGGATCATTTTTTAAAATTCTCGATATTCGTGCGAGAAGCTTCAAATGAAGGCCGGTTGAATTTTCCGGAGTCATGAGAAGGAAAAAAATATGCGCGGGCCGTCCGTCCATAGAATCAAAATCGACGCCTTTTCGGCTGAGGCCAAAACCTAGAATCAGCGAATCAAGATCCTTCACTTTGCCGTGAGGAATTCCAATGCCTTCACCGATGCCGGTGCTACCGAGCCGTTCCCGTTCCATCAGCACTTTTACGAGATCTTCATGGTTTACACCTGAAATATCGGCCACGGGACTGACAAGTTCTTCGAGGACTCCTTTTTTATCAACGGCTTTCAAATCAGCAAGAATTGCTTCTTTGGGCAAAACATCAAGAATCTTCATTTCATTTTCACCGATAATATATCATCAGATTTTGGCAATCGCAAAGTTTTCGGAGATGCAAGTTGTGCGAAGTGAAATCCTAAATAAAATTCGACATTCAAGATTCAGGTATTAGTTTCTGGGTTGAATCAGACCGTAGTTACCGTCTTTGCGCCGATAGAGAACATTGACCCGATTGCTTCTGGCATCTGTAAAAACAAGAAAATTATTGTTTACAAGACTCATCTGCATAATCGCTTCTTCAACATCCATAGGCTTATATTCAATATTTCTAACGATGACATGTCGTGTGGCCTCATCTTCCATAAAAGATGTGTCTTCGACAATGTTTTCCTTTGTATTGGATTTCGATCCGCTCCGATATTTCCTTATTTTTTCTTTGTTTTTCTTTATTTGACTTTCAAGTTTGTCAAGGGCAATATCTATGGCTGAATACATATCGTCTGTTACCTCTTTGCCATAAATGTTTAGCCTGTCACCGATGATGTTGATTTCAGCCATATGGCGAAATTTTTCGACTGAAAGGACAACATTTGCTTCAGCAGGGTTGTATAAATATTTGTCAAATCGATCCAGTTTATCTCCGACATATGATTTTAAATTTTCAGAGGGATCAATATTTTTAAATGTCACCGATGTTTGCATGCGTAAAACCTCCCTAAAATTCTTTGCGTTTGTTCGATGGTAATACTCTCATCATTTCACGATATTTGGCCACGGTTCTTCGAGCAATACTAATATTTGACTCCTTAAGAAGTTTCGCGATTTTATCATCGCTGTATGGTTTTTTGGGATCTTCACCCTCAATAATCTGTCTTATCTTTTCTTGAACACTGGCAGAGGCGATAGCTTCGCCTTGGACCCGCTGGATAGAACTGTTAAAAAAATATTTCAATTCGAAAATACCACGCGGTGTATGGACATATTTGTTGGTTGTTACCCTGCTGATAGTCGATTCGTGCATTCCAATGTCTTCCGCAACATCTCTCAATACCATGGGTTTCAAGTATGCGATGCCCTTTTCAAAAAAACGTCGTTGAAACTTCAGTATACTTTCCATCACTTTGTAAATGGTTTTCTGACGTTGATGGATACTTCGGATGAGCCATGTGGCGGATCGCATCTTTTCCTGAATATATTCCTTCGCATCGTCGGAAAAGGTTCCGCCTTCCTTGAAGGCGTTTTTGTAAAAATTGTTAACGTGCAGTCTTGGCATCCCATCATCGTTGACCAATATTACAAATTCATCTCCCAGTTTGTCGACAAAAACGTCGGGATTAATGTATTGGGCTTCTTCTTCGGCAAATTCTCTCCCGGGCTTTGGCTCTAAACTTTTGATCACTTTTACAGCAGTAATGACATCTTCGATGCTAACTTTTAGAGATTTTGTTATGGCCTTATAATTTTTATTTTCAAGATGATTGAGATGGTTTTCGATGATTTTGATCACAATGGTATCGTCGAGTTTAAAATGCCTTGCCTGTATGAGCAGACATTCCCCTAAGTCTCTTGCGCACACACCCGTGGGATCAAATGTTTGCATTAGGGCTAAAATTTGTTCAATCTTGTCAGGATCAGAACCGCTCATAGTGGCTATATTTTCGATGGACGTATCCAGATAACCATCTTTATTTAGATTGCCGACGATAAGACTTCCGATTTTTTCTTCCTCTTGGGTCGGAGATGTCATAAGAAGTTGCCAAAGCAAATGATCACGCAAAGATTCCTTGTGTGCTATAAAAGATTCGAAATCTGGTGATTCTTTTCTTTCGGTCTCGAAATGGGTTTTGCCCGAAGAACTGTATTCATTGATATAATTGTCCCAGTCGATATCATCAGGGATATTTTCCTTTATCGTGACCTCTTCTGTTGGGGATGAGTCGGTAGATGCTTTATCAGGCTTTCCATCAGGGGATTCTTCAGCAGCAACTTCATGGATTTCCTCTTCCAGTGTCGGGTTTTCCTCGAGTTCTTGTCGAATCGTATCCAGAAGCTCAAGTCTTGACAGCTGCAGAAGCTTGATCGCCATCTGAAGCTGGGGGGTCATGATCAGCTGCTGAGTTAATTTCAACTGTTGTCGTAGTTCAAGGGCCATTTTATAATTTAAACTCGTCTCCTAAGTATATCCGCCGAGCGGTTTTACTTGATACAATCTTTTCCGGAGATCCGGATTCGATGATCTTGCCGTCATTTAATATATACGCTTTGTCACAGGCTTCAAGTGTTTCTCTCACATTATGATCCGAGATAAGAATACCTATACCTCTATTTTTAAGATGCTCGATGATGTTTTTGATGTCGATTACAGCCAATGGGTCTATGCCCGCAAAAGGTTCATCAAGAAGAATGAATGAAGGATTTGTGGCCAGCGCGCGTGTAATTTCGAGCCGCCGCCTTTCTCCACCTGAGAGTAGATTGGCCTTTTGGTTCATCAGGTGTTTTATTCCGAGTTCATCAAGTAGCATATCTGCCCGTTCTTCCTGCTCTAACTTAGAGATAGACAACGTTTCAAGAATTGCCATGATATTTTGTTTTACAGTCAGTTTTTTAAATACCGACGTCTCTTGGGGAAGATATCCGACGCCCCTGCGTGCTCTCAGATACATAGGATACGTCGTTATGTCTTCATCATCAAGAAATACGTGTCCTTTATCGGGCTTTATCATTCCAATGGTCATATAAAAGGTTGTGGTTTTGCCTGCGCCGTTTGGGCCGAGGAGGCCAACAACACGGTTGTTTTTTATTTTCATGTTAACGGAATTTACTACCTGTTTCCCATTATATATTTTGACCAAATTTTCAAGCGACAATGTTGCCAATTATTTTATACCCTTTTGCCCCGAATAAAACACTGCTTCCACTCGTCTTTTATTCCCACTTTCAACACTAATGCGCCCGTCTATTCTGTAAAATGTTATTTTTTCTCCAGAAATAGAATCATTTTCACTTATGATCTTTGAGTTGTTTCCCGACAAAACAAGCACCATAGTTTCTGTATTGTATACGGCCTCTTGAGCAGTTGCAACCCTGTTGTCAAATTTTATTTCAACGTTACCCTTTGCAACGATTTTGTGTATCGATTCATTGCTCACGGAAAGGGATCCTTTATTAGCAGTATTTTTTTTATAAAAAATTTTGAGACTATCTGAAGTAATAACGCTTTCTTCCTGGGTTGCCTTTACATGCCCTATAAATTCGGCATAACCGGCTTTTTTTTCAGCGATCAGCTTGTCTGATGTAATATGAATGGCTCCGTTTCCCCCGGGACCTTTTTTTTTCGGATTGCGCGACGTATCGTCAGCATTCGCCATATGTGTTAAAAAGCAAAAGATAAGCAAAAAAAGCACGGCCCAATATCGCAACGCTTTGAAATAATGTTTATTAAAGTGTGAATTGCTCACTAAAAGTTCCTTTTACTTTTCCTTCAAACAACGCCTTGTTGGTGTTTAAATTTAATGACATGGAATCAGCAACAAGCTCAAATAAATTCCCTGTAATGTTAACCGGAACTTTTGAAAAAATAATTCGCTTGTCATGGTTGTAATATAAGTTTTCACATCTTAGTTGATAATCTTTATTTCTTGCAACAACATTACCGTATATTTCCATGTCGTTAGAATCAGTTTTCAAAATTCCTTGATTTGCTGTTATATAAACCATGGTTTCATCTTTAAGATAAAATGTCACAGACAGATCCTTGAAAATTGCCTGGCTATCTTTATCCATATAATCTGCAGAGGCAGCGTCCAGACTCCATTCTTTTCTTCCATTTCGGGTAGCTGTTTGATGCGCCTTGCCGATGGAGATATTTGCTTTGCTTTGACCGATGGACACAGAGATGTCATTTTTTTCTAAAATATGGCGATATTGCAAAAAAACTGTTAAAATGACACCAAATGTCAGAAAAATAAAAGAAATCAAAAAAAATTTCAACTTTTTCTGATACGTGTTTTTTATGAATTTCATGCTAAAAACGTTCCAGAATGTTTTCCCATAGACCTTTAGCTTTTAATATCGCCTCACAAGCTTCTCTTACAGCCCCGTGCCCACCTTTGGCAGATGTTACCATATCCGCATTGTCAAGGATCGTTTTATGCGCATCTCTGACGGCAATTGAGAGCCCTATTATTTTCATCAGCGCAAGATCAGGCAGATCATCGCCGATAAAGGCAACTTCTTCAGCAGACACACCGGTTTGATCCAACAGCGCATCAAGTACATCGATCTTATTCCCGACACCATCGCAAATAAGGTCAATACCAAGATCTTTACATCGGCTATAAAGCGCATTTGAGCGTCTGCCGGTTACGATACCCAGATGAATTCCAGCCTCCATAAGGAGTCTTATGCCGAGGCCGTCCTTTACGTTAAAGACTTTTGTCTCTTCGCCGTTATCGTTATAAATTATTCCGCCATCAGTGAGAACGCCGTCAACATCAAGAAGAAGTAGTTTGATCCTTTTTAGTTTGCTTAAAACCATATAATTGAACGTCTCGAAAATTCTACAACCTTAAGAATTCACTTGTCATTTAATGAAATTCTATTCATGCCGCCGATATGGAAGAATGGAATGTTGGAATGCTGGAATATTGGGAATAAGAGCGGAAATAAATAATTTAAATTGTCAAAAAATCTTTCAAACCCATCATTCCATTACGCCATTACTCCAATCTGGGCGAAGCCCCTAACTTGCACTTTTATGTTAATCGATATTAAATTTATCGTAATTTTAACGGATAAACTTTAGTTAACTTTTAAGTTGAGCCTGGGACTTCACATGGGAAACTTAATTTGTGTCCAATAGATTTATGGATGAACACTAACTAAACAAAGCCTTTCGAATCGCTTTAAGCTGATAAAGCAATTCATATAAGGTGTTAAGCTCTAATGAGTTTGGCCCGTCACACAACGCTTTGTCGGGGTCAGGGTGAACTTCCATAAATATGCCGTCTACACCGGCAGCCACTGCCGCACTGGCAAGAGTTGATGCAAATTCACGCTGTCCCCCGGAACTTGTGCCGGCCCCGCCGGGAAGTTGGATGCTGTGCGTTGCATCAAATATCACAGGCCAGCCTGTGTCCTGCATTATTTTTATGCCGCGAAAATCGACCACGAGGTTGTTATATCCAAACATTGTTCCCCGTTCTGTTAGCAAAATCTGATTGTTTCCGGTAGCAGTCACCTTTTCCACAACATTTTGTATATCCCATGGGGCAAGAAATTGCCCTTTCTTAATATTAAGTGGCTTTCCAGTTTTGGCAACTTCTTTAATAAAGTCAGTTTGCCTGCACAAAAAAGCAGGAATCTGAATGACATCCAAAACACTTGCTGCATCAGCAATTTCGGATATCCTGTGAACATCCGAAATAATCGCAAGATCGAGTTCCGATTTGATCCGATCTAAGATTTTGAGCCCATCCGTTAATCCGGGTCCCCTGAAGGAATTAATGGATGTTCGGTTCGCTTTGTCATAAGACGCTTTAAAGATAAAAGGGATATTCAATCGGGCAGTTAACTCTTTCAGAAATGATGCTGTTTGAAACGTCGTTTCATAATTTTCTATAACACAAGGGCCTGAGATCAAAATCAATTGAGATCCTTGTCCGATTGAGATATTACCTGTTTTAACAATATTGCCCATTGCTTCTAAAACCCTTTAAAAAGCCATATGTCACCGATTTTCTGTGATTCATGTCGGTGGTAAGCACTTTTTGTGAATGTATCAACCTGGAAATTTTTATACTCAGATCGTATGTTGATTTATTTATAATTGTCAATCTTTGTCATTTTGTGCTTTAATCCGTTAACATTTATCGCGCATATGGGTAAAAGTCAAGAAACGAAAAAAGGAAAACAGTCCTTGATTACTGCCTTTTTTGCTGTTATTATCGACAATTTATAAAAAAGAAAGGGTTTCTTTAACCTATTGAAAACTGTTAAAAAAATCATAAAATCAAGGTTTGTCCTGCTGGTCTGCATCATCGTTCTTTTGCCTGTTGCATGGATCGTCGTGGGAAAGCTCGAAGGCAAAAAGCCTTCTATCCTTATAGAGTTTCCATCCCAGTATATTGGCAAGACCCAAACACTTTCTGTTACCGTATCTGACGCTCAAAGCGGTGTCCGAAAAGTATGGATCGGACTTGTTAAAGACGGCAAAGAAACTGTTTTGCTTCAGAAACATTTGCCCTCTGCAGGTATTATTAGTGGCGGGGAAAAGCAAGGGGCATCCTTTAACGTCAAAATTGAGCCTGAGAGCCTGGGAATTACCGACGGTAAGGCTATTTTGAGAATGGTTGCAAAGGATTTTTCCTGGCGGAGTTGGCTTAGCGGAAACACGACGTATTTGGAAAAGGATGTCTTCATCGATACAATACCCCCTGATCTGGATGTTCTTTCTAAGATCCATAATGTCAGTCAGGGGGGGACCGGACTTGTGATTTACAGATTATCCGAGCCATGCATGAATAGCGGTGTCACTGTGGGCGAAAATTTTTTTCCTGGATATACGGGATATTTTAAGGATAAAAATTTGTTTATGGCTTTTTTCACGCTGAATTACAAGCAGGGGCCGGGCACCAATATCTTTGTTAAGGCAACCGATTTTGCTGGTAACAACACCAGGGCAGGGTTCCCATATTATATTAAAAAAAGAAAATTTAAAAAGGTTTTCATTAAAATTTCAGATAGTTTTCTGAATTGGAAGATGCCGGAATTCAATATCGATGTTTCCCCTGACTCTGAAACACCCATGGTCGACAAATTTCTTAAGATTAATCGTGAGCTTCGGAATTCCAATGGAAGGCAACTGTCAGAGATTGTTAGTAAAACAGATGAGAAAATATATTGGAATGGTGCATTTCTGAGGCTTCCCAATTCAGCAAGAAAAGCCAATTTCGCCGATCATCGTAAATATAAATATAAAGATCAGATCATTGATCAACAGGTCCACCTGGGCCTTGATCTGGCCTCGGTTGCACACTCACCGGTTCCGTCCTCAAACAACGGGAAGGTTGTCTTTGCCGGATATCTCGGCATTTACGGGAAAACAGTGGTCATAGATCATGGCCTTGGATTGTTCAGTACGTATTCACATTTAAGCTCTTTTGAAGTCAAACAGGGGAAGGTGATAGCTAAAGGTGAAGTCATCGGCCGTACTGGAAGTACGGGACTAGCAGGAGGGGATCACCTACATTTTGGAATAATTGTTCATAACACCTTTGTGAATCCTGTCGAATGGTGGGATGCAACCTGGATAAAGAACAATATTTCGACGAAAATTGAAACCATTAAATCTTTATATTAGTAGACCGGTTTTTAGGCGATTATCAGTAGAATTATGCTTTATGTGGTAAAATAATTCATTTTCGCCATCAAGGCGCCAAGACCCTAAGAAAAAATAACAAAAGATATACTTTGTGCCTTCCTGCCTTTTTGGCAGACAGTTTTTAATTCCGGTTTATGCGCATTAGGGATTTATTAACTTTAATTTTTAATGAACAGCAGTAAAGAGCAACCAATGAAAAAACATAAAATTAATAAGTCATACCAGGATATTAATGAAAGGATCAGGACCGGAGAGGTTGTTGTTGTAACCGCCGAGGAGATCATAGATATTGTCAAAAAAGAAGGACCGGTTGAGGCGGCAAGGCGTGTAGACGTTGTTACGACCGGCACATTTGCGCCAATGTGTTCATCGGGTGCATTTGTAAACTTCGGACACTCTGTTCCAAGGATAAAAGCATCAAATGTTTGGTTGAACAATGTACCGGCATACGCCGGCATTGCAGCGGTAGATTGCTATATTGGCGTCACTCAACCTTGTGAGGATGATCCGCTGAACAAGGTCTATCCCGGTGAATTTAACTATGGCGGAGGACATGTTATTCAAGATCTGGTGGCAGGAAAGAAGGTCCATTTAAAGGCCGATGCCTACGGGACAGACTGCTATCCTAAAAGGATTGTTGAAAAGGAAATTTCATTGCGAAAACTTCCCAATGCCATACTCTGTAATCCTCGAAACGGATATCAAAACTATAACTGTGCCGTGAATCTTACGAATAAAACAGTCTACACCTACATGGGCGCTTTGAAACCTAGAGCTGCCAATGCAAATTATTGCTCGGCCGGACAACTCAGTCCGCTTTTAAATGATCCCTATTATAAGACCATCGGCCTGGGCACTAGAATTTTTCTTGGTGGAGCAGAAGGATATGTTACCTGGTCCGGCACACAACACAACCCAAGAGTTGAAAGAACAAAAAAGGGTTTCCCTAATACACCTGCCGGCACGCTGTGGGTTATGGGAGATCTCAAAAAAATGAAACCAAAGTGGCTCATGGGTGTGAGTATTCAGGGATATGGGTGTTCACTTTCCTTGGGGCTGGGCATACCCATCCCCATACTTAACGAGGAGATTGTACAATACACCGCGATATCGGACGAGGAGCTGTTTACCCAGATTGCCGACTATGGACATGATTATGCAAACGGCATTTCAAAAAGCTACGGCCAGGTCAGCTACGCAGAACTAAAGAGCGGCCATATCAAATTTAGAGGAGAAGAAATACCCACGGCTCCGCTGTCCAGCATCGTGAGAGCACGTGAAATTGCCGAAATGCTAAAAAGGTGGATTTTAAAGGGCAAATTTTTAATCGGAGAACCGCAGTTTACGTTACCAATACGATGACAGGTAATAGGTTATAGGTAATAGGTAATGGGTTGACAGAATAGAATGCCCCATGATCCAGTACCTATAACCAATAACCCATCACCCATTACCTGGTTTTTTTATGTCGGAAACCATTCGAACGTTTATAGCCATTGAGATTCCGGGGAACATTATTTCCAAAATCCGTGAACTTCAGGAAGGCATAAAAGTTTATGGTCTTAAAATTAGATGGGTACGGTCCGAAAACATTCATCTGACCTTAAAATATCTAGGGGATGTCGAAGCGGTTAAAATCGGTGAAATTGCTGAGGCCATATCTAAAACCGTGGAGGGATATATACCGATATCTCTTAAGGCAAAAGGTATTGGTGTTTTTCCGGGTATAAAACGTCCCCGTGTTTTATGGGTTGGTCTCACAGGTCAACTTGAATCTTTGGTGAGACTGCAAAAAACACTGGATGAAAATTTAAAGGTGCTTGGTTTCCCCGGGGAGAAAAGACCTTTCAAGGGCCACCTCACCATGGGACGTATAAAGGCTAAAATCGATGTGAAAAAGTTCGGTGATGCACTGATGGCATTTAGAAGCTTTGAACCCGAAACATTTACTGCCAGCCAAATTATTTTGTACAAAAGCGAATTGAAGCCATCAGGCGCTGTTTATACAAAACTGTCGAGTGCATCTTTGGGTTAATACCTCAAGTTTTGCACCATGATTTTACGTTAAAAAATTTCCCGGCCTACTATGCTGTATGTATTTTTCTTATAAATAGGGTGCGAAGCCCGAGTGGTAAATTAAACAGAATCGTTGATCGATCGGAGGGAACAATGAGCATTTCACCGGACAAAGAAAAAGCAGTAAAAACCGCCATGGTTCAGATAGAACGGCAGTTCGGCAAGGGTTCTATTATGATGCTGGGCAGCAGCAAGATTATCGATGTGCCGGTCATATCAACCGGGTCCCTTGCGCTTGATAAAGCACTGGGTATCGGTGGACTTCCCAGAGGCAGAGTGATTGAAATTTATGGTCCTGAATCTTCCGGTAAAACCACGCTTGCGCTTCATGCGGTTGCAGAAGCCCAGAGACAGGGTGGTGTTGTTGCTTTTATTGACGCTGAGCACGCCTTAGATACTTCCTATGCCAGACAACTCGGGGTCAATTGCGACGATCTGCTGGTGGCTCAACCGGATACGGGGGAACAGGCACTTGAAATTGCGGATATGCTTGTCCGGAGCGGTGCATTGGACATCATTGTGATTGACTCTGTTGCCGCACTTGTACCCAGGGCTGAGATAGAAGGCGAAATGGGGGATTCCCACATGGGACTTCAGGCCAGGCTAATGTCTCAGGCGTTGAGGAAATTAACCGGTACCATCAGCAAGACGATGACCTCGGTGATTTTTATTAACCAGATTCGCATGAAAATCGGTGTTGTATTCGGAAATCCTGAGACAACGACCGGCGGTAATGCCCTTAAATTCTATTCTTCAGTCAGACTCGACATCCGCCGCATCGGCGCCATAAAGGATGGACAGGAGATTGTGGGTAACCGAACCCGAGTGCGTGTTGTAAAGAATAAAATGGCGCCACCTTTCACTGATGCTGAATTTGACATCCTGTATGGAGAAGGAATATCACCGACGGCAGATCTAATCGATACCGGAGTTATGGCCGGCATCATAGAAAAAAGCGGTTCATGGTATTCGTATGATGGAGAAAGGGTCGGTCAGGGCCGTCGGAACGCACAAAATTTTCTTAAAGATAATCCGGATATTTACAATTCAGCATTAAACAAAGTCAAAGAGGCATTGGGCCTTTCGAAGAAGAAACACGAAGGCACTGAAAGTGATTCGTGAATCGAAACGTTTATTACAATTCTAAAATGGAGTGAAGCATGACGGGTAACGAAATACGAAAAAAATTTCTTGATTATTTTGAAAAACATAACCACCAGGTCGTAAGGAGCTCATCTCTTGTTCCTTCTGACGACCCTACGCTTTTATTCGTCAACGCTGGCATGGTGCAGTTCAAGCGCTGCTTCTTGGGCGAAGAAAAAAGGGGCTATGTCAGGGCGGCCACGTCTCAGAAATGCGTACGCGCCGGCGGCAAACACAACGACCTGGAGAATGTCGGTTACACCGCCCGGCACCACACCTTTTTCGAGATGCTGGGCAATTTTTCTTTTGGGGATTATTTTAAAGAAAAGGCCATCGATTTTGGTTGGGATCTGCTGACAAATGGCTATGGACTGCCCGAAGAAAAACTGTGGGTTTCCATTTATCTTGACGATGACGAGGCCCATGAACTCTGGCACAAGAATATTGGGGTACCGGAAGAAAAGATTTTGCGCTTTGGTGAAGAGGACAACTTCTGGGCCATGGGCGATACAGGCCCCTGCGGACCCTGCAGCGAAATCCACATGGACCGCGGAGAGGAGTACGGTTGCGACCGGCCGGATTGTGCGGTCGGTTGCGAATGCGACCGTTTTTTAGAGATCTGGAATCTGGTGTTTATGCAGTTCAACCGCGAAGCCTCCGGCAAGATGGACCCGCTACCCAAACCGAGCATCGACACCGGGATGGGGTTGGAACGGCTGGTTGCCCTGATTCAGGATGTGCCCACAAATTATGACATCGACCTGATTCGGCCCATCGTGCAGAAGGTCGAAGAACTTGCCGAAACGAAGCTGGGCCAAGCGTCGGAATCCGATGTGGCTATGAAGGTCATTGCCGATCACAGCCGGGCTGCTTCATTTCTGATCGGCGACGGCATCCTGCCTTCCAACGAGGGCAGGGGCTATGTGCTGCGCCGGATCATGCGCCGGGCCATCCGTTACGGCCGCAACATCGGTCTAATCGATCCGTTTTTACATAAAACCGCAGAAGTCGTATTTGACATCATGAAGCCTGCCTATCCCGATCTTATTGATGCCAAAGCTTTTATCACCAATGTTATCCAAAACGAAGAAGTCCGATTTTCAGAAACTCTGGATCACGGTCTTAAAATCTTGAACGACGGTCTGGCTGATTTAAAAGCCAAAGGCCAGACCCGGGTGCCGGGCGACTTGATATTCAAACTCTACGACACCTATGGATTCCCGGTCGATATTGTCCAGGACGTGGTCAGGGATGAGAACCTGGATTTAGATATGAACGGCTATGATCAGGCCATGGAGAAGCAGCGGGCCAAGTCCAGAACGGTGACGGCGTTTGCCGAAATCAGCGAGGCATACAAGAATCTTTCGGGAGAAGGCGTCATGCCGGAGTTTGTCGGATATGATACGACAACGTGTGAATCGAAAGTTCTTCTTCTGGTCCAAGACGGCCGGGAAGTTGAAGAAGCGGTAAGCGTCCAGAGCGTTGAAGTCGTCACTGAAGCAACACCCTTTTACGGTGAGGCCGGCGGTCAGGTCGGTGACAGCGGCAAAATCACCGGCCCGGATTTTGAGATGGAAGTTATTGACACGATCAAAGATCCGACCGGAATCACCATCCACAAAGGCGACATGGTTTCAGGAAGCATTCAAAAAGGACAGAATGTGACCCTGACGGTCGACAAGACTTCGCGTAGCGCAACCGAGTGCAATCATACGGCCACACATCTCCTTCATTTTGCCCTGCGAAAAGTTCTGGGTGACCATGTCAAGCAGTCCGGTTCCTTGGTGGCGCCGGACAGGTTTCGTTTCGATTTCACCCACTTTTCCCAGACCACTGCTAAAGAGCTGGCAGAGATTGAAACCATCGTCAACCAGCGGATACGCGCCAACGTACCGGTTGAGACCGTGGAAATGGATGCCGAGGAAGCTTTCAAATCCAATGCCACCGCCCTTTTTGAAGAAAAATACGGTGATCGGGTCCGGATGGTTTCTTTAGAAGACTTCAGCAAGGAGCTTTGCGGAGGGACCCATACAGGGGTCACCGGGAACATCGGTCTTTTCAAAATCATCGAGGAATCGAGCGTGGCTTCCGGCATACGGCGAATCGAAGCCCTGACGGGCGGAGCGGCCTTGGCGCATATCCAAGAAACCGACAAGCTGATGGACGAAACCGCCCGCCTGCTAAAAGAGCGACCCGACATCGTGCCCCAAAGGGTCGAAAAAATACTGGCCCATCAGAAATCCCTTGAAAAGGAAATCGATCGTTTGAAAGTAAAGATCGCCTCCGAAGCGGTCGATGACATCGAGGCAGACGTTAAAACCATAAACAATGTCAAGGTTCTGGCCAAAAAGGTTGCAGTGGACCAACCGGCGGCTTTAAGGGATCTGGCCGACAGATTCAAGGACAAGATACAGTCGGGCATCGTGGTCCTGGGAAGTGCCGCTGGCAATAAAGCCATGCTGATCGTCATTGTGTCCAAAGACTTGACCGACCGGTTTCATGCCGGAGACATCGTCAAGCAGGTCGCGGACGTTGTCGGCGGTGGCGGCGGCGGAAGACCGGATATGGCCCAGGCCGGCGGAAGCAAACCGGAGAAACTGGATGCCGCCCTTGAAAAAGCCTATGAGATTGTGGAGAAGGGATCTATCCTGAATGTTTCATGAAAATTATCGAGAGATCTTTAAGCCAGAAATAGGAAAGAGAAAATAGGAAAGAGGATAAGGGAACCCACGGATAAACACAAATATTTTGAAAAATAAGAAAGTAAGAAGGTGAGAAGAACGGAAGGTTGGCACATTTTCTTGATTTCCAACCTTCTCATCTTCTAATTACATTTACGTCCCTTTGCAGTTATCTATTTTCTAATTCCTATT
This sequence comes from uncultured Desulfobacterales bacterium, assembly GCA_937998305.1. GTDB lineage: Bacteria > Desulfobacterota > Desulfobacteria > Desulfobacterales > UBA11574 > UBA11574. The sequence continues at coordinate 39,165 of CALLDL010000018.1, forward strand.
TCCAAAAAACGAGGCCTCTGGAGAGAACCAAAGTCTGTTCCTCCCCCGCGTGGCGGGATCTAAGATGGGCACTACTTAAACCCCTTTTAGCACATCAATCATTGAAAAAACCTGTCCCTGTAAGCCTTCAGCAACTTTTTTGTCAAGATAAATCAGGGCGTCAAGAGTTCCCTGGGCATAGATATCGCGGCCGTTGACGTTGTGGATGAATTCGAACTTTACGGTTTTATCATTTGACACCAGAGTGTAGGTGTGCCACCCGTGGCCTGACAGAAATTCTGCAGGGATGCCCCATACGTGCTTCTGATCTTCAGAATCGCGTTCTTTGATAATGTCTTTTTCGGTAAAGGGTGTCCCCAGGCTGTTGAAGTACCGCACCATGGCCTTGGCGGTTCCGCTGGTGTCTGCTTTTCCTTGCTGATGGCTTTCCTTAATTTCAAGGGTATACCCTTCGAAGAGATTCGGAAATGCCCGGGCCGCATATTCCATCATGGCCTGAAATCCGACGATCTGTTTGGCCATATTGGGAGCGATCACCGCACAGATGGAAGATGCCGCTACGGTGTCCATCAGAAGATCCCTGTCACCGCCGGTGGTGCCCATGACAAAGGGTAGTTTGTTCCGGCAGTAAAATTCGGCATTGCCGTTGACTGCCGCAGGCAGGGCATAATCGACGCTGATAAAGGGGCCGCTGCTTTTTTTAATGGTGGTGACGGCCTGCTCCCTGTCCTGGGGCGGGATCAGATAAAAGGTCGTCGAATCAACGCTGGTTTCGGTGTCGGTGATTTCCGGCCCGGTCAGCGATTGAGCAATCAATTCAAATCGGTTGTCTTCCAAGGCGTGTTTAACAACATTTGCGGCCATATTTCCGGGTAATCCGTTTACCATGAGTTTTATACGGTTCATCTTGCACCTCCTATTTTTTTCACAATAGATGTTAAATTCGGAAATTCTGTATTCCCAAAAGAAGAAAGATTATACTTTAATGATTTTATAGCATTTGGGATGTGTTTTTCAAAGTATGTTTTTTTCTTTATGCGGCTCAGAAAACCAAAGGCCCCCAAAATTTGCAAATTGCGGGTGATGGCGCAGTATTGATAACAGGAAAAAAACTTGTCCGGGTCGATACGGATAACCGGTGAAAGCGTTTCCACGCCGAATTTCAATAGGTTATTTTGAACAGGCAGGGATAAATTGACATAGGGATCGATGAGTAAAGAAGCAAGATCGTACTGGACCGGGCCCAGCCGTCCACCCTGGAAGTCAATAAAATAAAAACGATTGTTTTTTACCATGATGTTCCTGGATTGCAGGTCACGATGCATGAATCCATTAATTGAAAATTTTAATGCCTTGTCTGCGAGAGATCTGAATTCATCTTCAAAATCCTGGAAACGTATGTCCATTTTCAAATAACCATTTAAAAAAGCATCGACAAAATAACGGCATTCCTTCTCAATGATGAGGTCCTTGGTATAATAGGCGGTCTGGTGGGTCCAGGCCGGATCAAAATCCTTGCCTCCTTCCATGGAGAGTTTTCCGATGTGCCGTATGAGCAATTTATAATGTGAGACGACGTTGTCCTGATTTTTGGTGTTTTTTACAAGTGTCTGAAAGCTGATATCTCCTAAGTCTTCCATGAATACATGGCCGGAAAACGTATCATAACTATAAATTTTCGGAACGGGTATGCCTTTGGCGTGCAGGTGAAGGCCGATGGCAACAAAAGCGTCTGTTTCACAGGTTGAATCATCTATCCTGATGCCGTGGTCAGCCATCACAAGGAATTGATTTTCACAGTTTACGCGGTACCATTTCCTGTCTGATCCATCCCCGCAAAGTTCAGTTCGGACAATGTTGTTACCCACCAATCCGGGAAAAGCCCGTTTGAAAGCTTCGGGGGCCATTTTATCGAAAACCGCCAGTCTGTATCTTTCGGGGGTCCCAAGATCTTTCCAGTAGTGGTCTTTTTTAATATAGGCACATATTTTTTTATTTTGAGATAGAAGCTTTTTATAACAATCGATAATGCTAAAAAACACATTGTCAGGGATTAACTCAAGCAATTCCGGATTCAGAATCTGTATTCCGGTAAAGGTGAGTCTTTTATATTCTTCGGACTCGAATGATTTTGAACCATTGATTGCGGAGTCGTAAGGGGCGGTCATGGAAAAACGTTCATCAAAATCTTGAATAAAACCGTCTTTATTTAATACTACGGTGTTAAACTCCGGGTCGTTGTGCAGAATCAGCGTTGCCGGATAACGATGATTTAAGTGAAATTCATAAACGCCTTTAAAATCTATATCTGTAACAATGTCACTGTTTATGACCATAAAAGGGGTATTGTCCCAAAAATCGGCTACGTTCTTTATGGCGCCTCCTGTTCCGAGAATGTCGGGCTCATGGCGGGTTGTGACCGGAACCGGATATTTTTTTCGGGCCAAGTAAGAATCTATCTTTTGATGCAGATGATGCGTGTTGACGATAATCGCCTTAAAGCCAGAATCTATCAGATTGGAGATAATGATATCCAGCAGTGGACGTTGCGCAATGGTAAACAGCGGTTTGGGTGTGTTTTCAGAATAGGGCCTGAGTCTCGTACCAAGACCTGCGGCAAGAATGAGTGCCTTCATTTTTGATGGTAAACAGTGAACAGTGAATAGTGAATAGAAAACAGTAAATAGTAAATAGTAACGTACGTGTTCACGGGTTCAAAGGTTCAGGGGTTCAAAGTTCCCTTCTCGTCCCGGGACTGCATTTGGGATGCGTATTTACAAGAAAAACGTCAGCTTCGTCAGGCGTAATCCAAAATTTGGAGCCAAATTGGCAATTACTTGGGAAAATGAGCCTTTTTAACGAGGCCACAGTGTCTTCAATGCCTTTTTTGTCCTTAACCCTGAACGTTGAATCCTGAACCTGTGAACGGTTACAGGCAGTTTAAGTATTTATGAATTCCGTCGGCATAGAATAATATTTTCTCGTTATCATCCGATCCCTTTACGCCATTGTAAGTAAAAAATTCTATCCCGTTTTTGTAATTGATTATGGAAAGCGCTTCTTTTCGTTCGACTTCCTTCTTTTTGTACATACGATTTCCGATGGTTTCAATTTTTTTCAATCGTTCTTTGGCTTTAATGGAATTTTGAGGATATTTCATAAAATAGTTTAATACGATCCAGTATGATTCAAAATATGGTTTCAGGAATCTTGAAAAAAGTTGAAGTTTTCTAAAACCGGAAGACGTCAGATTGTAAGTGTCAGGCAGTTTTGGATGCGGCATTAAAATGGCTTCGTTAATAAATGCCTTGAGATTTTTTCGCACAAAATATTCGGGTGTCTCGTCGACGTCATATGCGAATTCATATTTAAAGAAATACTGAAGAAAATTGTAGTCAGCGTGCAGATCCGATGCTGAAAACTGAAAAGCATCTTTAACAAGTATGGAAAGGGCGGCAATGGCTGCCGGAACAAAAAAGGAGATACAGTTGTTTTTGTAATATTCAAGGTTTGGACGTTTGTTTGCATTGACTTTGAATAACGCGTCGGCGTGAAGTGCGTCCGGGTCTTTGGTAACCTTATCTATAAATTTTCTTTGCACATAAGTGTCAAGCACGCGCTCTATGGTATTCATATGGTCCATTAGAAGAGTGTCGGCCAGTTTGGCTTTTTGAGATAAAAGATAGTTCATATATGTTTCAACGTGGGACATGAGATGATCAAAAGAAAAATTTTTTTTGGCACAGTTCAAAACAGCAGATGCAACAAGGGCATGGGGCGTTACAACAGAAACACTGTTAATAGCGTTGATAACCCTGTGCCCTAAGTTACGGCAGAGAATGTTAAACTCTTTGGACGTAATATCTTCAATGGGTGTGCCGTATTGAAGCAAAAGATCTTTAAGAGATATGGGTTCATGGAACTGTATATAGATTCTTCCATACCTTTTAGTTAAAAATTTTCTTGCTTTGATCACTTGCATAAAACTCTCAGGCTGCTTTTCTTTTCCCTCGATTTCGTTAAGGTATGAACTTTCTTCCAGAACCCTGTCGTAACCTATGAAAATCGGCGAAAAGATCAGGTCTTCACAAGCCCCGTTTTTATATGCGTTGAGAAGAATCGAGAGAAGCCCCAGTTTGGGAAGAATTAATTTGCCGGTTCGGCTTCGGCCGCCTTCGATGAAGAATTCAATATTAAATCCTTCAGCGAGTAAATTGTGAATATATTCTGAAAAAACCTTTGAATAGAGCACCGCACCTCTGAATGTCCGCCGAATAAAAAAGGCGCCACCCCACCTGAATATCGGGCCCATTGGCCAGAAAGAGAGATTTTTCCCCGCAGCCACGTGTGGGCATGGCATGTTATTATTATACAAAAGATATGAAAGTATCAGGTAATCGATGTGACTTTTGTGACAAGGAATGAAAATAACAGGCCCCTTTTTTGACATGTTTTTTACACGATTCAGGCCATCCTCATTGATCGTAACCCCATCAAACAAGGTATTCAGAAACCATGTTAATATGATAGAAGCCAGTTTAATCAAAATGATATTGTAGTTGGCAGCTATCTCATCAAGAAAAGCACTTGCTTTTTTGTGTACCTTCTGAATCGGGATATTTCGGGCTTGTGAATGGTGTTCCATAAAATTTTGAAGTCGTTCTTTTGTGAGGATGTTTTCCTTCATCTCTAATCTTGATTTTAAAACCGGGCCCGTGATGCTTTGACGGTGTCGATTAATTTGAGACAACAGTGTGCGCCTTAATGCGAGAGCCTGATAATCGACATTTCTTTTTTGATTTTCTTCAAGACTAAGAAAAGTTTTGAGGTTGATCGGTTCGGATGTTTCCACAAAAACTTTGCCCGGATTCTTAAAAAGCATGAAGAGGCGTCTCATTTTCCCGGGGTTTTCTTTGGTACCAAAGAGAAAATCGATGATACTCGGCATCGATCGATGGGGATTTTTATCAAAAAACATAAGCTTTGGGACAAGAAAAATAGGACGATCGATGGATTGTTGCATTTTGATAAGATATTGGACCGGGTCTGTCTTTTCTTTTATAAACCTTCGATGAAAACCTCTTTGTTCAACCAGCGAAAGGAGTGCCGACCGTCCATTTAGGAGTTCCTTTTGAAAGTATCCCCTTTGGTAAGGATCAGGCAGTCCAAAGTTATGGATAAAGTACTTGATGTTCGAAAATAGGATCTTCCAAATGCGTGATATCGGCTGCCAGATTACCACGCTATAGTCGAAACCTATTTGAGGAAATGGAAGACCATCCTGTTTATAGCGGGTGTAATAAAAAAGATATCTAAAGTAACTTTTGTGCTTGGTTACATAGACGACAATACCCTCTTTATGGAGACTATTTAAATCAAGGGTCTGTTCCCTGATAACCTTTACGCCGGAAAAAAAAAGCTTGAGGATAAAGTTTGATATCGCACCGATATTATCCGGGAGCTGACAAAAAAAATGATCATAATCGTCCTGAACTGTTGGATCGATCTCTTCTTCCACTTTTTCTTTATATTTTTTCCGTTTTGATTTAATCCATTTTAGCATGGTAAAGTCCCAATGTGGCTTAATGACGAATAAGAGAAAGATTTTAAAAATGGTAGACTAAAATATAAAAATTTACAAATATAAATTTTGTTTGTAACTTTTAAAGAAAAATATCTTGTTGGAGCGGGATAGGACAACATTCAAAAATAACAGTGTCATTATAAAGATTCTTGTTTGGCAAATTTAAGCTTGCGTTACAAAATAAGTTGTGATAGTTTTCAAAATCTTAATCTGCTATTAACAACTATACGTATTTACAAGATATCTTATTCTGGTCCAAGTGTTTTTTTCCAGCACAAAAAACGTCTGTACGGTTTCAAGGAAAACGCATAATTACAAACAAGCCGATTTAAATTTTAATTCAAATTAAAGGAGGATGATTTTTTATGAAAACATTAATTGGTGGGGCGGTCGGAGCTGTATTGGGTCTCATTGGCATGTCCATATGGTGGAAACCCTTTTTGCAACTTTTGGCCGGTGCTATCCCGGTGATGCTTCTTCTTGGCGGTGGTTTGGCTCTTTATCTGGGTTTTGACGAACTTAAAGATTCCTGGAAGAAAGAGGATACAACAGTTGACACTTCTGTCAGCACTGACGAAACCGATGAGTACAAAAAGGAAATTGATGATCTGAAAAAGGAAATTGAAACTTTAAAATCTGAAAAAGAATAAGATAGAAATTTGTTTCTTAGATACTGATTTTTCTTGTGGGCAAAATTCTAAAAAGCCAAAACATACAGTACGGTTAAACGTACGTGAAAAGTTTTTACTGACAGGTCTATCGACTGCTGGCTGACAGTGAATGTTTTTGTGACCTTTTCAAAGACCTATATAAGCGCCTTGCAGATATAAGCGGGCGCTTATTGTCTTTGGTTCTTCTCCAATTTAGTTGGAGAAGAGGGTCCAAGGATTCAAGGGGTCATGGATCCAAGGGTTTGTTTTCTAAAGACTTTATCAGCGCTTTTAACATTCTTTCGATTTATGCGATGTCTTTTTTAGTGTACCCAATTCACCTTTTTCAATTAAATCTAAATCCCCTGCTAATAATATCTGCGTTTCCAAGTAATTCCTTAGCATTTCACTCGAACCCTTGAATCCTTGCCCCCTTTTACCCTTTGGGATCACACCTGCCTAATTGGAGATGACTCACTTATTTTACCCTAATTAACTACAACTAATCGGGTGATGGTCCTTATTTTTTATCCCGGTGTTTTCTATGGGAACTTGCCAGGTATTGAATCATTTGATCTTGGCTTTTTTTATGGCAGAAGTCGCAAGAAAATCGGCTCTTTCATTTCCTTCGATACCGGCATGCCCTTTTACCTTGATGAATTTCAGATCGTTGAATTTTGAGAGGATTTTCTTGATGGATTCAATGATGTCCTGATTTTTTTTTGCCTTCCACCCTTGAGTCAGGACGCCGTACGCATATCTGCTGTCTGTAAAAACCCGTACCGGAAGATTCGGATTTTTTACAGCCATAAGACCCGATCGGATGGCTTCGAGTTCTGCCATGTTGTTGGTGGTAATACCGATATATCTTGATATCTCTTTTTCATGTTTGCCAAAGCTCAAAACCACGCCTATTCCCGACGGACCGGGATTTCCTGCAGATGCTCCGTCTGTGTAGATAGTTATGGCATCATCACAAGATGTTTCAACCAAAAATTTTGTATCGGATTTTGTTTTCGCGTTCTTTTGTTTTGTCGATTTTCGGGTTGATTTTTCTCCTTTTTCGGTTTTTTCCTTCCTTTGTAAAGAATCAACGGGCTTTATATTTTTAGAAAGGACCCAGTATTCGTAATCCTGGTCAAGCTGATATCGGATCAGTACCTTACCGTTTTTGGTAACAGGTTTTTGATCCTGATCTGTTGCCAGCCAGACTTTGTTTTTTTTGAAAACCATCCGTTTCCAGTTGATGTTGTCATTTGTCATTGGTCACCGAATTTCAGGTTTTAGGTGTCAGGCATCATGCGGCGGGGAAAAAACTCTAAAATGAAAGGTTAAATGTGAAAGATTTAAGACGCTTACTAAGTTTAAATAAAGTCGTTAGTCCTATGCCTTGACCTGCCTTTAGCATAGTGTCTTGAATCCCGACCCCTGGTCCCTAATCCCCGATCCCTATCAATTTAGGTATAAAGATGAAACCTTCGACTTGTTTCCGCGAACGTTTTCAGATCTATAAACCATGATTTTTCTATGGCGTATATATCATCTAAACTTTCGATATGCTGGCGTATTTTTTTATCCCCAATGATAAGGTCTATGGGCAGTTTTTCAAATTCATATTCGTACGGTGTCCGCTTCCATTGAAACATATTATTGTGATGAAAGATTACGGCCTGGAGGAGTTTAAGCGTCGTGATATATGGCTTGAATTCATATGGATCTGTTATATGGATTTGAAATCCATTGCATGCCGAACCGCTCCATTTGTTGAATGTCGGTTCAAATACGACCGGTCTGAGTATGATACCCGGGAGTTCGCTTTCACCTATCGTCGACAGCAAGTGTTTTGTATTAAAAAACGGGGCACCGAATATTTCAAATGGAAGAGTGACGCCCCTGCCTTCTGAAACATTGGTCCCTTCCCACAATACTTGCCCCGGATAAACCAAGGCAGTTACAGGTGATGGCATGTTGGGTGATGGTGGAATCCATGGAAGGCCCGTATCCGTAAAAAACATATCTCTTTTCCAGCCTTGCATGGGGATGACATCAAGATCACACTCAATACCGAAATCGTTGTTAAATAAAAGGGCAAGTTCGCCTATGGTCAGTCCGTGGCGCATGGGGATGGGATATCTTCCGACAAATGAAGCGCATTCAGGTGTCAAAAGATTCCCTTCTATGATGCGACCATTTACAGGATTCGGCCGATCGAGTACAACAACTTTTTTGCCGAACTTTTTTGCAGCTTCAAGGCAATACGACATGGTATAAATAAAGGTATAAACACGCGTGCCAACATCCTGTAGGTCGATGATAAGGATATCGATGGGATCTAACATTTTTTTATCAGGAATGCGCGTTTTACCATAAAGACTAAAAACAGGAATTTGTAAGGCGGGGTGAATCGTATCATCCGACTCGATCATGTTGTCTTGTTTTTCCGAAAAAAATCCATGCTGGGGTGAGTACAATGCCTTAAGTTGATCCGGAAATTTCAGATTGATCAGTTCGCTGGCATGACAAAAATTTTGGTCAACCGAAGCAGGATTGCACAGAAGTCCGATTCGATTCCTAAATATCCATTTTGGAGGAGATGCTATGAAATTTTCAAGACCTGTTTGAACGCGTAACATATCTCAGTATATATAAATTATGGTTTGTCCTCTTAAATTTCTATTATTACATATAAAAATTAATTGATGTCAAGTTGAATCTATGTGTGGTTTGCAGAGGTCCGGGATCGAGACGCATATGTCATCTTATGACTCCCGATCCCTGATTCCAATAACTATTATGTATCTTTTCGATTTTGAAAAACACATGGCGATGATCGTTCACATCTAACATCAGATAAAAGCACCATCATAAAATGAACTTACATATAAATCAGGAGTCAGGGTGTTTTTATTTTCAGAATCGCTCCATGGATAACGTTTTTTTCAAACCGTGTAATCGCGCCGGAGTCTGATATATAAGTGTTTACAATAAAATCTCTCCGACCTCTCACATATAGGTGCGGGTGCGAAACTTGAGTCTTGTATAAAAAGAAAGCACTAAATATATTGATTTCATGTTTGAATCTGATATACATGTTGTCGAATTGTAGTTAGATGGTCGGATATCATGTCTAAGGCATTGAAATTACACTCAATAGTGTCAAGATTGGATATTGATGAGACGGATAAGATTTGCGAGCATATACTTGTTTTTACTGGCTGTGTTATTCTTTATTTTAGGGGCCTACAAAGAATGGCATACACTGTCGCTGATTAACGGATTGGAAAACATCCCACCGGACTATCCTCCGAGTCTTCATCTTCTGTTTTTTCTGGTCGGTTTTTTAGCCCTTTGTGCGATTTATTTTGCAGAGAAGATGGAAGTAAAGATCCTTTCCTCAATTAACGAAGTCCTTCATGAAGAGATCGCCATGAGAAATCGTACGGAGAAAGCGTTGAGGGAAAGCGAAAAAAGAAATAAGGATCTTTATGCGGAAGCTAAAAAGGCAGAAGAATTATACCGTTCTTTATTTAGATGTAGTGCTGACCCTATTGTCACCTATGATTTAAAAGGAAAGGTCGAATATATAAGTCCTTCATTTACCGAGATATTTGGATGGACATTGAAGGAAATGAAAGGCAAGCAGATACCGTTTGACCATGAATTCAAAAAAGAATCTATTGTGGCTGTTATTCAGGATCTTGTGGAACACGGAACACCGTGTAATGGTTTTGAGACAAAATGCCGCACGAGAGACAGACGTTTGTTAGATGTCAGCGTAAGTGCTTCGCGCCATAATGACCATGAGGGAAAATCTATGGGCACACTTTTTCTTCTCCGTGATATTTCGGAGAAGAAAAGGGTTGAAGCCCAGTTGCATTATATCGAACGGATGGAGGCTATTGGAACACTGGCTGGAGGAATTGCACATGATTTTAACAATCTGATGATGGGGATGCTGGGGAATATCTCGCTGACTTTGTATGATATCGGGCCCGATGATCCCAATTACAAGCGGTTAAAAACCGTTGAAAGGTTGATTCAAAGTGGTTCCGAGCTGACAAGCAAACTTCTTGGATATGCAAGGAAAGGTAAATATGAGTTAAAACCCATAAATTTAAACAAAATTTTAAAAGAAAGTTCTGCTGCATTTGGCAGAGCAAGAAAAGAGATCGTCATTTCTAAGGACCTTGCTGAAGATCTGTTCTCGGTAAAGGCGGATGGGTCTCAACTTGAGCAGGTCCTCCTAAATCTTTTTATCAATGCTGCCGATGCCATGCCAGAAGGAGGAGATCTATTTCTGCAAACTGCCAATGTTACGCATAAAGAAATGCAAGGTAAGCCCTATAATCCCAAACCTGGTAAATATGTTATGATAAAAATAAAAGACAATGGTGCGGGGATGGATCAAAAAACCATCACACGCATTTTCCAACCGTTTTTTACCACCAAGGAAATGGGGCTGGGTTCGGGACTTGGGCTGGCATCAGCATATGGGATAGTAAAGGGGCATGCTGGATATATCGATGTTGAATCCGAAAAAGGACATGGATCGGTTTTTAGCATTTATATCCCCGCATCGAAGGAATTGATTCAAAAAGACCCGATAGTTAGCGAGCGCATCGAAGAGGGAGATGAAACCATCTTGCTGGTGGATGATGAAGAGATGGTCATTGATGTTGGTGTCCAGCTTTTGGAAAAACTTGGATACACAGTCCTTGAAGCCAGAGGCGGTAAAGAGGCGATTCAGATATATCAAGAGAACAAGGATAATATTGATATAATTGTTTTGGATATGATTATGCCCGATATGGGCGGCAGCGAGGTCTATGATAAAATAAAAATAATCGATCCTGAAGTTAAGGTTCTTCTTTCAAGTGGCTACAGTGTTGAGGGACAGGCAACGGAAATATTGAAAAGGGGATGTAACGGTTTTATTCAAAAGCCTTTTAACCTTAAGAGTCTATCAAGAAAAATCAGAGCAGTTTTAAACAAAAGTGTATAGCCCACGGCTGTTTATCTCATGCCCCCGATATTAGTATTTCGGGATTTCGCTACGCTCAACTTGCCTATCTTCGGCAAACTCGACAATCGCTCAATTTAGGTAAAAATTAAATGAATTGAATAGTTGTGTAACTTACCGAAAACGAAGCGATTTATTTTTTTTGACTTGAATTGGTGGTTGACTTTCCACGAAGGTTATGATTCATTTCAATAATAAATCAGATTATCATTTAAACATGTCTTCATCGTGTTGTTTATATAACGTTAGGGTAAATTTAGTGGCTGGAGCTTTGAATCTATGAAATCTTATGCGAGAACCTTGGGTATTGTCGGAATATGTCTCTTTTTGTTATCCACAGCAGTGTTGGCTGAAACAAATTATTATATTAATGACAGCATGAAAATAACCGTGCGGACGGGACCTGCAACAGACCGAAAAATAATTGCTTTACTCGGTGTTGGACAAAAGGTGGAAATTCTGAAAGCTGAGAATGAGTGGACTATGGTCCGATTGCTCAATGGCAAGGAGGGCTGGGTGATCAGCCGCTTTCTTACCGATAAAACCCCGGACAGTATACAATTGGAAGCATTAAAGAAAAATCACAGCACTCTTCAGACCAAAGCCGCATCACTCATGGAAGAAAATAAGGCATACAAAGCCGAAAATAAAAAGCTCGGCATCGATCTTAACACCAGTGAGACAAAACAAAGAGGCCTAAACAAATCTTTCGAAACCCTCAAAAAAGAGTCCAAACAATTCTTGGCACTGCAAGCAAAATATAAAGAGTCAACTTCTAAACTCGCTGCGCAGACTCAAAAAGCTGAAAAGTGTGAGGACGAGTTAACAAAACTGCTTTGGAACAAAAATATTAAATGGTTTTTAAGCGGAGCCGGTGTACTTATTCTTGGATTTATCATCGGTTTCAGTACAAAACGCCAACGGCGGCATTCATCCCTGCTATAAATTGTTTGAATCTTGCATGAAAATTAATGAGAATTTTTCTCTTACTTGATTGAAAAGGTTTATTACAAGCCATCTCAAAAATACAGATTACGTTCAAAAGCAAGTTGAGCTTTGCGAAATCCCGACATTCGGGAGCGCGAGCCGATGAAAAAGCGGAGTATACAATGGGAGTATGTGAGTATTTTGAAGAGGCTCGTTGTAAATCCCGTCACGCGGGGCAAAACCGTAATTGGGCGTTAGATGTATTTTTGAGATGGCTCTCAGTCATATTCGGATAAGATACGTGGGTTTGTTTATCCCTTTTTCCCGCGTTCATGTTGGGATAGAAATTCCGAAACGTTTAACATTCCAATATTCCATTGTTTCATTATTCTACTTTTGATATTCAATCGAAACTCATCTTCTCATCTTCGAAAAAAAATCATTTTAAACACAAATGACACAGAAAAAACGATCCATAAATATAACCCTTAAACGGCTGCTTAAGTGGTATCTGCCCACCGTTGTCCTCATATGTGGAATTATGCTGGTGTATTGCTGGTATCTTTCCATCCAAATAGACAAAAGATTTTCAGAGCGGCGATGGAGTATACCTTCCAAAGTTTATTCAGACACGACGATACTATACCCTGGGCAAAAAACAAATCGCACACTTTTTAATGAAAAACTGCGCCGTTTGGGGTATCGGGAAGTTGCCCATAAGCCGGTGAATAAGGGTGAACTCAATCGGTCGGCATCATTTGTACAACTCTATCTTCACGATTTTATCGTCCCATCGAGACACAAGGAAGGCATTCCTGTTCAGATCGTATTTGATGAAAATCGAATAGAATCGATAACCAATTTAAATACAGGTCAGCTGCTTCCCATTTTGGAGCTTGAGCCGGAGGAGGTAATGTTATTTTTTGGCCCTCATCGAGAACGACGGCAACTTATTTCCATAGATCAAGTTTCTCAGCATGTCATCTATGCTGTTTTAGCCGCAGAAGATCGTCGGTTTTATACACACAAAGGGTTGGACCCAAAGGGAATATTGAGAGCGATTTACACTAACCTGCGTCATGCCTCCATACGTCAAGGGGGATCTACCATTACCCAGCAATTGGCCAAAAATTATTTTCTTACACCCAAGAGGACGTTCATTCGAAAACTTAAAGAGCTTTTCATGTCTCTTACCATTGAGGTGATGTATGAGAAGAATGAAATACTCGAAATTTATCTCAATGAAATCTATCTGGGACAGAAAGCTTCGGATGCGATAAACGGTATCGGTGAAGCGTCTTTTTTCTATTTTGGCAAACCTGTGAGCAACCTTTCCCTGGTTGAAGCCGCGACTCTGGCCGGCCTAATCAGGGGCCCCAACCATTATTCTCCTTATATTGATAAAGACCGTTGTCAGAAACGGAGAAATATCGTGCTGAACGCCATGTATGAGCAGCGATGGATTTCAGATGAAGAATTGGAAAAGGCGATGCCTTTACCCGTTGAGGCTGTTGGTTATGCGTCTTATGGGAAAAAGGCGCCCTATTTTATGGACTACCTGTCTGAACAGCTTACAATGCTGTATTCTCCTCAAGACCTATCCAGCCTTGGGTTGTCGATTTATACAACCCTGGACACCCAGGTCCAAATGGCTGCGGAAAACGCACTGAAAAAGGGCCTGGTTTCGCTGGAGAAGTCAAACCCGGAGTTGCACCGTACAGATCCCCAAAAAAAACTGCAAGGAGCTGTTATTGTTATGCAGCCCAAAACCGGTTATGTCTTGGCCATGGTTGGCGGGCGCAATTACAGTGCAAGCCAGTTCAATCGAATTACGCAGGCACGGCGACAACCCGGTAGTGCATTCAAGCCTTTAGTATACTTGAGCGGATTGGATAAATTCACTCCGGCCTCCAGATTGTCCAATGAATCCAGAATTTATGAAATTGATGGGAAGGAATGGATACCCCAGAACTATGAACCGATGACGGAGGATCGCGTGCGGATGAGAAATGCTTTGGCGAGATCCGTAAATTTGGCAACGGTTGACCTGGCCATGCAAGTGGGGTTAGATCAAATCATTACAACGGTGGGCAAGTTCGGGTTTTCGACCCCTTTAAAACCGTATCCCTCCATTGCGTTGGGATCCTTTGAGGTGATACCGTTAGAGCTGGCGCGTGCGTATTGTCCTTTTGCAGCAGATGGTGTACTATCTTATCCGTTGGCCTTAAAAGAGGTCTTGGACGAGAATGATGTCGTTATGGAACGAAGACATATGAGCATCAAGCAGGTCACAACGCCTGAAAAAGCCTTTATCATGAGCTCATTATTACAAAGTGTTGTGGAGAATGGCACTGCAAATTCATTAAAGGAAATGGGAATAGCTTTTCCGGTTGCCGCCAAGACCGGCACCACCAACGATTATAGAGATGCCTGGTTTGTGGGATATACGCCGGACGTTTTGGCTTTGATATGGGTGGGATTCGATGATGGCGCTTCTATTCACGCCTCAGGCTCAAAAGCCGCCTTGCCGATTTGGGCCGGTCTCATGAATGCCTTGCCCCAATATGTGTCGGGGGGTTGGTTTAGGATGCCGCCGGGAGTGGTCACACAGGTTGTTTGTTCAGAAAGCGGACAACTGGCTGTAGAAGACAGATGCCCTCATCCAATAGAAGAATATTTTCTGGCGGATCATGTACCCATAGACCATTGTCGAATTCACGGAGACGGAGATTCATTTGGAAGGATCGTTGATGGGATTAAAGATTTTTTTAATGAGTTTTAAAATGGTTGTCGTCACTTGCATATTCGGATTCTCAATGGTCCTTTCAGGGTGTGCTCCTGTTGTTATGAAGCCCTCGTCGGAGGTCCATCGGGAAACGACCCGAGAGGCTGGTGAATTAGAGGAAAATGCCGAAAAACCCGGCCTCAGCCCCCGTGCTCTTGCTGCGTTGCAGTTAACCGATCAGGGAAGGATGTTTTTAGAAAATAATCAGCCTGATGATGCCATCGGAATACTGGAACGGGCACTGAATCTCAATCCAAACAATGGCCGGAATTACTATTATTTGGCCGAGGCTTGGCTCATGAAATGGAATATCGGGCAGGCCACGGAATTCAATCGTCTGGCGGAAATCTATCTTAAAGACGACAGTGAATGGCTACATCGTGTCATATTGCAAAGGGAACGGATTAAAGAACAAGAACAGTAACCTATATTTAACTGAGGGGTCGTGGAGTTTTTCTAAATAGTCCCTCCATGGATAATTTTTTTTTAAAACGCGTGAACTCGTGGCAAGGGCGCGTAAAGAAAGAACAGGAGCCTATCTTTAAAAAATCAATAGGTTCGCTACACGATCTGCAATTTCTTTTAAAGATGCGATTTCGGCATGCGCCTGTTCTTTCTAACGATCCCTAAGCCACCCTGCCCGCTCGTGCCTTACATGGCAGGCGGGTCAAACAGCACCCGCTTTAAAAAAAATCATCCATTCCGCTAGTATTCAAGGCTTTAGGAGAGAAACTCCCCGAGGGCTCAGTTATTTAAAATCATTATTTTTTTATTGATTTGTCGCTATTTAAAACGCTTAGTTTGGGATTGACATGAAACGGAGATTAACATATCATTACCCAAGTTTCATGCTCCAATATGGCAAAAATTCCCTTGAAGCGGTGGGTCGGAATAATTTTTTTCTTACCCAGCCGGCGGGAAGGCAAAATATTTCATCGGGACATGATTATAAATAAATTAATTTTCCCAAAAAGGGGGGATCTCATGCTCAAGAAATCAAAAAAAACAAATGCCGAGCCTAAAGTCTCCACCAGTCCGGCCACAATGGTTGACAGGACAATTATCGGAGATCAAATTTTTATAGAGGGCAACATCCGCGGCGAGGAGGATCTGCTTATTGAGGGGTCGGTCAAAGGAAGCATTGAAATGAAGGCCCATCATTTAACGATAGGTTCAAAGGGTAAGGTCCAAGCCGAAGTTCATGCTGCAAATGTCACCATCAGCGGCAAGTTGGAAGGGAACATTAACGCGACCGGCAGAGTGGAGATAACAAAGGCCGCTGATTTTCATGGAGAAATCAAATCAAAAAGTATCTCCGTAGAGGACGGAGCCTATCTTAAGGCGGTGATCGAGCTGGAACGCGAGCCGACGCAAAAAGCCGTTCCTTTAGGAAAGCCCGAAACAAAAGTGTCCCCTGAACCGAAAAAAGAACCATTTATTCTGGCCGGCAAAGACAGCAAGGGGAATTGATCATTGGCTGCTTTCGCTACAGATCTGAACCAAAAGGATCTGAACCAACACCTTGGGTTGGAGGGCTACACCAGCAACGCCCTGAAGCTTTTTATGGAACATCTCGATCAACAACCACAGAGCAGATTGTTGGACGTTGGTCCGGTGTGTCAGGAAAATGTCAGGTTTTTTGCCAGCAGGGTTTCGAAACACTATGTTTGTGACATGTTCATCCGGCTGGATCGGTATATTCGCAAGGGCGAACCCGTTTCTCAAATCTGGAAGGAACTCGACTATCATCCTGAAAGTTTCGATGGAATCTTGGTGTGGGAATTAGCGGACCGCCTGGATGAACAGGATGTTAACCGTTTGGTAACCTTGTGCCACTCCATGTTAAAGCCAGGGGGAATGGCGGTGGTTATGGTTATGGGTGATCAGATAGCGTCATCTGAAACAAAGTCCTTTGTTGTGGGACAAAACTATCGAATTTACTTACGGCCTCAGCCTCATCTAGACCTGCCGTTAAGGGGTCGCCAGAACAGAGACGTATTGTCCATGATGGTGCCGTTTATTCCGGCCAAATCCTTCATTTGTCGTCCTGGTTTTATGGAATTCCTCTTCCAGCGCGAATAACCCGACCGGGCGGGACACAAATTAGTTCGCTTCGCTCACAATTGGAATGATGGCATAAACCATGAGCTATTAAAAGACCTTTAATTTTTACCAATTGTAGAAATTCCGAGACGCCTAGTTAGGCCTTGGTTTAACAACATACACGATTCTCACCTTGTCTTTTGAACCCGGGGCGATTTTCAAGGCAGCAGGGGTGAGGGCAAGATTCGCCAATATTGTTCCGGTCCTTTTTAAGTTGTCTAGGTGAACCTTTTCCGTGTATAGGGTTGAAATATTTCCCAAAATCCGTTTTCCTCCGATAATTTCAATTTTATCCGGGTCCATTTCTATTTCTGAAAGAATTAATCCTTCCGGTAATTCTCCAACCCAGTCGACCTGCAAAGGAATTTCTTTTTTAATCGTTTCATCAAGGGTTACCTCTATGACAGATGGAATCACCTTTCTTAAAAAAATTCCGGGTGGCAGCGTAATGCTATCCTGTGTGATGGAAAAAATATTTCGACCGATAACAGCATTACCAAGGTCCAGTTTCACTTGAATCTGTTCGGGTTGAACCGATTTTATCAGGGCGCCTGATCCCCCCAAGTGAAGGCGAACGGCATTAACAGATGCATCTACGATTTCAAAGCTGGAATTGCGGTTCGTATATTCTACGGGGATTTCAAGGGTAATCAGGGTGTCCAAACCTTTTGAAAAACTGAACCAGATTCCGGTGATAAAAAAGACGGAAATTATCGCCGCTATGCTCATTTTAAATTTTTCTTTTTGTTGGTAAACGTTCTCCTCTTCATGTATTCCCATGTGTTCTTGTAATATTGTCGTAAATATTGCGGTACTGTCGATATCCGTGATTTTGGTATCTTTGGCAACGACCACCTTTCCGGTCTCTTCGGATACGACAATAACCAAAGCGTCTGTTGATTCGGACAGACCGAGGGCAGCCCGGTGACGGGTTCCGTAGTGTGACGGCAGATCACTTTTGTACGACAAGGGAAGAATAACTCCGACCCTGGCAATCCGATCCTCCTCGATGATGATAGCGCCGTCATGGACCGGATTGTCTCCCCAGAAAATACTGGTGATCATCTCCTTGGAGATTAATCCGCGTAAGGGTATGCCGCCCCGAAAGACATCCTCCAAATTTTCTTTTGACGGCAGAACAATCAATGCACCAATATGCCTTTTGGACAATGCTTTTACACTTTCAACAATGATTTGTATCGTTGTTGGAACACTTTTTTGGGGAAATCCCCATAGAATGGCCCTTAAATTCTTTGCCTGGAGAACACTTCGTATTTCATTTCGAAATACAATAATGATGATGAGAGCGACAACCGCTGTAATGCCCTGCATAACCCAACTGGTTAAAATGAGACCGAAAAATACAGCGATACGCTGGAAGATCCAGAGTAAAGCAATGCCGGTGAGTACCCTAAAAACATAGGTTTCTCTAAATAGCACATAGAGACGAAACAGAATGTAGCTGTTTAACAGGATATCGATGACATCTTGCCAGCGAATGAATTCTAAAAAAGGCATAAGCAAATTCCAGTTCCGTCAGTCGGTGATGCTGAATCTCAAAATACGAAGAAGATTCCCTTTTTGATCGGAAATTTCAACGCGCCATGGGCCTTTGTCGGTTTCTCGGAGTTGAATACTGCTGTAGGTCCCCCAGCGGGGTGGCTGAAGTGTTAACCGTTTTTTTGTGCTGGGGTCATCTCTGTGAAACCATTTATGGTATATAAACGTTTTTTCGGGAACCGGATCAAATGAGGTGAAACAGGAGACTTTTCCAATCTTTATGGAAAAAGTAACCGCCGGGTTTTGGGGTGTAAAATCTTTAATCTCTTCACACATTACACCGAGATCCATCACCAACTTTTTTTGAGTGGTGCTGGATTTGGAATTTTGGATGTTTTGCGAAAACGACCAATGAGAGGAAAAAAGATCTGCACAAAGCATAACAAAAAGGACTATGATAAATCTTAACTTGATATCCATATGTATTCGCACTTCCGGTTATTAAAGAACCCGAAAAAGTGATAACAGTTGCTCGGGCACTTTTAATCCTTATATTATAATTGATTTGTTATTGTTTTGTCACTATTTGAAACCCTCGGGTTAGGGTTCAATTTGGGTGTCAGCATTTGGATGTAAAATGGGTTTTTAATATTCATCCCATCTATTACGATTAACGGATTTCAATACTATCTAAAATTTATAATTTAGCAAGGAAAAATGTCTGTAACTCATTTGCATATACCACATCAAGTCGCTATGCGATTATATTTAAATTCGACTTTATTGAAAAATGTTGTGGATCATGAGATAATTGAGGGGTCGGGGAGTTTTTCTAAATAGTTGCTCCATGGATAATCTTTTTTTGAACCGCGTGAACTCGTGGCAAGGGTTCGTAAAGAAAGAATAGATTTTATGTAAGATGTATAATTTTGAAGAGGACCCATTTTGTTTACGCTCAATTAGGGTGGAAAAAGAGGGGGATGTACTATGAATCGAACTGTAAAGTGGGTGTTAATCATTGGCTTCAGCTTGATTGCCGTATTCATCGCAGCCCTTGTCCTGCTGCCGAAGTTCGTGGACGTCAAACAATACAAACCCCGGATCGAAGCTCAAGTGACCAAGGCTACCGGACGTGCATTTAGTATTGGAGATGATCTTCGTCTTTCTTTTTTTCCATATGCAAGCCTTTCCTTTTCCGACTTTCACCTGGGAAGCCTCCCTGGGTTTAAGGAAAAAGATTTTATCATCGTGAAATCGTTTGATGTGAGGGTTAAGCTTGTGCCCCTTCTTTTCAAGGACATACAGATCAAACGTTTTATATTAAAAGGGACTCGACTTGTCCTGGAGACCAGTAAGGACGGCCGGACCAATTGGGAATTCAATGCAAAAACCACTCCCGAACTTTCTGCTGAAACGCCAAAGGAAACAAAAAAGCCAAGAAAAGCCGAGTCCGGAGAAGGATTCGCTCTAAAAACATTTACCTTGGGTGAGCTTGCTGTGACCGATGGATCCGTTCTCTGGCTGGATCACAAGAAAAAAGAGCGCAAGGAAATTTCTGATGTGACCCTATTGCTTCAGGATGTCTCCCTGGACCGACCCATCGGCGTTACCTTCTCTGCCAGGCTCGATAAACAGCCTTTTTCTCTTAAAGGCAATGTGGGGCCAATTGGTAAAATGCCCGGTAAAGGGACGATTCCCCTGGATTTTTCCGTCAGAGCTTTTGAACAGGTGGATATCGGGCTAAAAGGAAATGTTGTGGATCCGGCCAATCAGCCAAAATTTGACTTATTCATAAATGTATCCCCGTTTTCGCCTCGAAAACTTCTGGCCGCAATGGGAAAGGCTTTGCCTGTATCAACATCTGATCCTGGTGTGTTAAATCGTGTCTCCTTTAAAGCCGCTATCAAAGGGGACTCAAAGAATGTATCGGTTTCAGATGGTGTTATGGATATGGATGAATCGAAGGTAAATGTTACGATAAAGGCCGGTGATTTTACAAAGCCTCGGATAGCATTCAATATGGATCTTGATCAAATCGACTTGGATCGATATCTGCCGCCCCCAGCCAAAAAAGTGGCCGGAGAAAAAGAAGGCAAGACTGCTGAACCTAAAGGGGCTAAAAAGACCGATTATTCAAAGTTACGCCGGCTATCCTTGAACGGCAGAATGCGCATCGGAAAACTTAAAATACAGAATGCTAAAATCGAACGCGTTCATCTCACCCTCACCGGTGAAAAAGGGATTTTTAATCTGCAGCCCCTTACCATGGATCTGTATCAGGGCGGCTTGTCGGGAAACGGGATTTTCAGTGTACAAAATGATGTTCCGCAGACGAATATCCATCTGGCATTAAACGGTGTTCAGGCTGGACCCCTTCTTAATGATCTTTTAAAAAAAGATTTTCTTGAAGGGATGCTGAAGGCGAAGGTTAATCTCAGCATGAAGGGAGATGATGCCGTCGCCATCAAGAGGACATTAAACGGCGATGGCGATCTTCTGTTTGAAGACGGGGCCATCAAGGGCGTTGATCTGAATGGAATGTTTAATAATGCCAAAACAGCCTTTGGACTGGCCGAAAAAGGTGGAAAAGCGCCACGGACCGACTTTTCACAACTTCATGTGCCCTTTTCAGTGAAAAATGGTCTTGTGAGCACCGCCAACACTGCCCTTATATCACCCTTGATTCGATTGACGGCATCGGGAAACGCCGATTTGATAAAAGAACTGCTTGATTTCAGGTTAGAACCCAAACTCGTGGGAACCATCAAAGGGCAGGGGGATACCAAAGATCGTTCAGGACTCATGGTCCCCGTATTGGTGGTCGGAAGTTTTTCTTCACCCAAATTCCGTCCGGATCTCGAAGGGATGTTTAAACAAAACATTGAAAAAAGTCTTCCGGGTGTACAAGATAAGTTGCTGGGCACTGACTCTAAAAAAGAGGAATCAGGATTTATCGAGGAACAAATAAAAGGAATTCTCAAGGGGTTTGGGAAATAAAACCGTATTGCCTGAATTTTGAATGAAAATTGATAAGAATCTTTATAATCCTTCTCTTGGAAGATTCAGGTATTATGATTTTAACTCGAGATTGATGATCTCGTAAAAACTCAAAAAACAGCCTTTTTTGCGAGTTCATCAAGATTGGCATAAAAATTGCTATTATCATAAATCAAATGGAATCAAGCTTCATGCTTTTTTGATTCCCACCTCCTTTTAACCCTGTTAGGTTGTCGTTATCTAACAGGGTTATTTATTTTTCGCTCCTGGCCAGGCAAACATCCAAACGTCAAATTGTTGTGCATATCTGTCAACGAGTTGTCGGAATCGGTCAGATCTATTTCCCAAAACCTAACCCAGACAAGCCCTGAAAACGGGCCGGGCTGGTTGTAGCGAAGCGGATTTGTCCGCCTGTGCCGTGTGGCGGAAATCTCGATTTGTCGGGGAACCAAAAATATTTGCCACTAAGGCACTAAGACACAAAGGATATATTTATTATTCTTTCTTCGTGCCTTGGTGCCTTAGTGGCAGAATGGAGAAAGTTTTGCCACAAAATGCGCAAAATTTATTTCTAAGGAACTAATTAAGACGCTGGTCCGTATTTGGATTCCGCTCATTGATCAGTGAAATTTCCACCCGACGATTGGCCTGACGATTTTCAGGTAAAGTGTTATCAAACAGTGGTTGATATTCTGAGAATCCCTGGATGGACACTCGCACAGGGGAGACGCCGTTATTGATGAGCGATTTTGCCACATTAATGGCACGGGCTGCGGACAATTCCAGATTTGAGGGAAACTTTTCCGTATTAATGGGCGTGTTGTCCGTATGACCGGAAATTACCACCTGGTAACCCTTTTTAGAAGCAATGAATCCTGCTATCTTTTTAGAAATAAAATGATAGGCTTCGAGCAGCGTTGCTTCTCCTTCCCTGAATGTAATTCGCTCGCCCAGGACAAAGACAAGTCGGTTCTCTTCCCTTCGGACGGAAAATACGTCGTTATCTTTTTCGTCCACAACGCTTAACACATCGGTACGGAGTTGATTAATCGCCTTGTCTAAACTTGTGTTTTTGTTCGCGGTAAAAAGAAGTTCTGTAGGGGTCATATCAGATTCTGCCAAAGATTCATTTTCCAATACCTGTTGAGAAGGGGGTGGTGTTTTGAACCCTATGGTCGGCCGATCAGTATTGGGACTGCTCGATGTCAGGTGCGTCTTGTCAGCGGACAGAGAATGAAGAAAGAGAAAAAATACCAGAAGAAGGGTCATTAGATCGACCATGCTCCAGAGCGGGACTTCTTCCTCAACGGTTTTTCGAGCCAGCATTTTCTGAAGCTGTATTCTTTTCCGTTCGGACAATTCAAGCTGATTCTTGAGTGTTTTTGTGCTGTTGTTCCTAAGCATTTTGTCTTTTCGCTGTCAATTTTTCCATGGGATTCGAAGAAACCGGCCATTTTGATGGAACCTGTGATTCAAACAAATCCTTTTGCCTTCCCTGGCAATTCTCCATATAGGATTGCAGGTGGTACGCAATAGCCCTGGAATTTTTGTTTTGTGAAATATCTAGCACACCTTCTATAATTACATAAAGGAGTGCGGATTCTATCTTAAGATGTTCAGATAGCTTTTTGTGCAGCGGAAGAAAAAGAAAATTGGCTATCAACAAACCATATAAAGTGGTGAGGAGTGCGATAGCCATGCCTTTGCCCATATCCGCAGGAGATCCCAGATTGTTCAAAACGTTCATCAAACCGATGATGGTGCCCAAAAACCCGATAACCGGCGCAAGCTTTTGAAGGGTATTTAAAATGTTGACGAGAGACTCCTTTCGAGAAAAATAAATTTCATATTCTTTTTCCATGATTTTGTGAATTTCAAACGGATCATATCCATCAACAATCAGATCGATTCCTTTGCGCAGAAAAAAATTTTTGATACGATGTGCTTCTTTCTCCAATGCCAAGTTGCCATAGAGCCTTTTTACCCGGGACAATTTTGCGATATCTTTTACCAAAATCCGATAATCCATTTCTTTGCGGCGAAAAATCACAACCAATGTTTTGAATAAATCTCTATAGCTTTTCATGGGAAAAGATAAAAAACCGATAACAATGGTACCGCCAAGCACCAGGATACCGCTTTTAAGGTTCAATATCATAGATGTTTCGCCGACAATCTTTGTCGAAAGCCCCAGAAATAACATTATCCCTGCTGCTGGAATCATTTTTCGGATCATTTTTCCTCTCCATAGTATTATCTTATTTATATTTGATTTACCCCGCTGTTTATTGGAGCGTTGAGGAAATCCCGCTATCCGGGGTCGGAATGCTGTGGAGATCCCGTCTCAACGGGGTAGCGCGGGATGAATTCAACTAAAAGATAAGATCCCGCAGTTCACCTGCTGGAGTTTCATAAAATAGTTACACGATTTTATTTGTACACAAATTCATATGCAGCTAGTGTGCCACAAGGATCAATCCGAATATATTTCACATAAATATAATAAAAACGTAGTAATCTAAATGGATTGATAGATAATATGGAAAATGTTCAGGAGGAACAAAACACAGGGGTGAGGGGAAAATATTTCCTGTTGTTAAATGATACACAGAAAATATCGCCGCATTAACAGATGGTGAAACCATAGGGCAGGATTTGTTTGAAATTCTTTGGATTATGATCCTTTGGTAGGAGCTGGCAAAAAAACATTGATAATAAAATAAAATTCTTTTATTATTAAAGAAATGGTACGCCTGGCAGGATTCGAACCTGCGGCCTACGGATTAGAAGTCCGTTGCTCTATCCAGCTGAGCTACAGGCGCACATAAGAAAAAAACAGTTTTAGGTACCATATGCTCGAATTTATGTCCACAAAAAAGATGTGGACAGATGAGTCGGTCAGGTTTTCCCTTGATCAGGATATCAACATTTACTTTTTAAAAATTCCGCCTGTTGTTTATGCAACGTTGGGGTTCATGTGAGTTATGAACAAGACTGCAAAAAAAAAGGGTTACAAAAAAAGACCCGATAAAATAAAAAAGAAAAATTCGGATGATATTAAAAAGCCGGGGCATTCTTCCTCAGACACCGCTCTAGTAAAATTTGATCCGCTTCAGCGCTATCTGTCCGAAATAAGCAAATACAAGCTTCTCACCAGAGAGCAGGAAATCGAGCTGGGTAAAAGAGTTCAGGAAGAGGGAGACACAGAGGCTGCTTACGTTTTAGTAACAGCCAACCTGAGGCTTGTGGTTAAGATCGCGCTTGAATTTCAGAGGGTCTGGATGCAGAATCTTTTAGACCTGATTCAGGAAGGAAATATCGGACTGATGCAAGCGGTTAGAAAATTTGATCCCTACAAAAATGTGAAGTTTTCATATTACGCTTCATTTTGGATAAAGGCTTATATACTCAAATTTATTATGGATAACTGGCGTCTTGTAAAAATCGGGACAACCCAGGGGCAGCGGAAATTATTTTTTAAGCTCAAAAAGGAAAAGCAGAAACTCATTGATCAGGGGTTTGATCCCAAGCCAAAACTTCTTTCAGAAAGATTGGGTGTGTCTGAGAGAGAAATCGTAGATATGGATCAGCGACTTGATGGATGGGACGTTTCTCTGGATGCTCCGTTAAAGGATGATTCTGATGCGGGAAGGATAGAATTTTTGAGTTCAGAGGTAGAATCTACAGAAGATCAAGTGGCAAAAAAGGAGATCGAAACCCTTCTTCATAATAAAATTGACGAGTTCAAAAAAACGATGACGGCTAGGGAGCTTGAAATATTCGAAAAGCGAATTTTTGCAGACAGCCCGGCCACCTTGCAGGATATTGGTGATCGTTACGGTATATCAAGGGAACGTGTTCGTCAGGTTGAAAAAAATATAATCAAAAAACTAAGAGTGTTTTTTAAACAGGACATGCCTGATTTCGATTCTTACGACAGTGTCAAGGTTTCAAGTTAAAACAGGACATTTTTAAAAATGAAAGTCAGCTCACTAAACCTGGCCATTGTAATTATGGTCATTTTATTTTTATCAGGTTGTGCACCTGATAGAAAAAAAACATTGCGATTGGATGAAAAACAGACAGACACGGCGGTGGATGGCGTTGAACCTGAAAGTTCCTATTTCTATTTTACGGAAGCACAGTTACATCGGAATAAAGGTGATTTGGATAAGGCCATTCAATATCTCAATAAAGCCATTCAACATGATCCGGAGTCTTCATATTTACAATTAGAATTGGCAGTTCTTTATCTTCAGCAAAAGGATAATACAAGCGCGTTAAACATTGTCGAAAAGGTCATAAAAAAAGATCCGGAGAACATCAAGGCGCTGATCATTTATGGGAAGGTAAAACAGGAAGCAAAAAATTTTGAGGCTTCGGAAAAAGCATATGAAAAAATTATTAACATAGATCCAAAGCAAAAAAATATATATCTCCTTTTGGGCGGTTTGTACATGCAGGAAGACAAGCTGGATTCAGCCTTAAAGACCTTTCAAAAGCTTGTTCATAACTTTCCCGAATCATATGCCGGGCATTTCTTTATTGGAAAGATTTATGTTGCTCAAGACAATTTGGTAGGCGCTGAAACGGAATTTAAAAAAACCTTGGAATTAAATTCAGATCTTGAAGAGCCACGTTATGAACTTTTGAATCTGTATAAAACATTAGGAAAAGAAAAAGAAATTGTTCGGCTATACAAAAGCCTTTTAGCAAAGGATCCCCAAAACATCTTAGCCGCAATGGAACTGGGATACTTTTATTATCAAAAGGGAAAGAAAAAGGATGCTGAAAAAATATTCAAGGAGTTGGGCAATAGAAGCATCGTTGAAACAGAAGTGGTGAGAACGGTGGTTCAACTCTATTTAGATAAAAAGAAATATGATGAGGCCGTTGTTATACTTCAAGGAATGTTGAAGGGGGCGCCGAAAAACTCTGATCTTCATTACGTTATCGCCGTAACTTTTGATGGGAAAAAAGATTGGGAAAAGGCGATTGGGCATTTTAAAAAAGTAACGTCGGATTCCAAATTTTATTCAGAAGCGACGGTTCATATTGCATTTTTATATCAGAAACATAACAATACTCAAAAAGCAATCGATTATTTGAAAGGTGTCATCAAGGACACGCCGGACAATCCAGACTTTCTGCTCTATCTGGGCTCGCTTTATGAAGAAGAAGAAGAATTTGAAAAGGCTGAAAACGTTCTTAAACAGGGTCTTTCAATTGAGCCCAACAACTCCGGTATCCATTTTCGTCTGGGTGTCGTTTATGATAAATGGGGTAAGAAAAAGTCTTCCATAGCACAGATGAAAACCGTTATAAGTATTGAACCCAAGAATGCCAATGCATTGAATTATTTAGGTTATACATATGCTGACATGGGAGAAAATCTAGATGAAGCCGAACGCCTTATCAAGGCGGCGTTAGAAGAAAAACCGGATGACGGTTATATTACCGACAGCCTTGGCTGGGTTTATTTTAAAAAAGGACTTTTCAACAAAGCGGTGAAATATCTGGAAAAGGCCGTAAGCCTGGTACCTGACGATCCTATTATATTAGAACATATGGGGGATGCATACTTTAAAATAAGCCATAAAGAAAAAGCACTTCAATTCTATAAACGGTCACTGTCAAAGAAAAAGAAAGACAAGGAACATCTTGAAAAAAAGATCCAGGAACTGACCGGTAAATGAATGGTTCAACTCAAAATATGCAACTCCCAACGATTCTTTTCATCTGCATATTTTTTATCTCTGCCTGCACCAGCCTTTCCCATAGAATTTCGGAAGAATCAACAGGATATCATTCGCCATCTGAAGCCAAAGCGATTATTTCGATTCTGAAAAGCCAAAATCATAGACTCAAAACCATCAAAGGTGTGGGTAGAATAAGCTTTTTGGAAAGTGAGGAAAAGGAGATGACCACCCGAATCGCTTGGGTTGCATCCACACCCGATAAAATTCGAATTACACTTAGCAGCGTTTCAGGGCATCCTATGGTCAGTGCCGCAAACGACGGCCAGTGGTTCTATTTTGTTTCCCATGCCAGTGGTGATTTTTATAAAAAACGCCCTACAAATTTCAATATGAAACGTTTTTTTTCAGTATCTATTAAATCCGAAGACATTGTTGATATTTTGTTTGGTCGTATTCCGGTGGTAGAGTATGATTCAACGGATTTCATGGAAGACAGGTCTTTAAAGGGTCGACCCGATAAAGACTTCGAGAGTGCCGAAGTCTCATTTTTAAATAAGGATATTAAAGGGAACAAAAATTACTCTGTTCTTGTTCTAAAAAATAAATGGGGAAATATTCGAGAGAAGATTTATCTTAACGATAGACAAGATGTTTACAAGATCGAAATGTTCGACTCAACCGGCGACCTTGTGTACCGGTTAGAACTAATTAGAATGCAGGAAATTAAATCCTATCGAGTTCCATATCGACTGAAGGTTTTAAATGACGATGGGGCGGGTTTCCAACTCGATCTGGATCGATACTGGGCTGATGCTAAAGTTTCTACGTCTGTTTTTACGTTGACACCTCCGTAATAAAGTTGAGTGCAGTAAAAATGTAAGGATTATCTCCCGAGTTGTAGTTAATTGAGGGGTCGGGGAGTTTTTCTACTAAATCCTTGAATATTAGCGGAATGGATGATCTTTTTTTAAAACGGGTGCTGTTTGAGTGGCTTAGGGATCGTTAGAAAGAACAGGCGCACGCCGAAATCGTATCTTTAAATAAATTGCAAATTATACAGTGAACCCATTGATTTTTTAAAGATTGGTTCCTGTTCTTTCTTTACGGAGCCTTGCCACGAGTTCACGCGTTTTAAATAAAGGTTATCCATGGAGCGATTTGACAAACAAAAACACCCCGATCCCTGAAATAATTAGCGCAAAATTTAATAATTTATGGACCAATGGATAGTGCAAATGAGATACGCTTTGCTGCGGAGATGACCTTGGGGAAGCTGTCGAAATGGCTTCGAATACTTGGCTTTGATACCATTTATGCGTCAAATGTTACCGGAGAAAAATTGATCGATACAGCAAGAGGCCGCATCTTGCTCACCCGCACAAAACGAATCCGGAACATGAAAATCGCAAAAGAGCGTATCTTTATAACTTCGAACCATCCATTTGAACAGCTTCGGGAAGTCGTTTTGGCGCTGGGCATTGCAAAAGAGGATATGCGACCTTTTTCAAGATGCATCCAATGCAACGCGTCGATCCGGTGGGTTGAAAAAAATGCTGTTCGGGGAAAGGTTCCCGATTATATCTGGGAAACCCAGGACACGTTCCACACTTGCAATCATTGCCGGCGAATATACTGGTCCGGTAGCCATATCCAGCGGAGTCGTGATATCATAAAAAGAGTATTTAAATGACATGGAAAAAATCTAAAAAAGTCATCGCGCTCGAAGCCCGTCTCAAAGACTGCAAAAATGTCATTACCCTTGGTGTTCGGCCGAATTTCTGTGATTATAGCCCCAAGGAAGCGGTCATGATCCGCGATGCCCGAAAAATATACTATCCGACCACGTTTTATGCCGAACTGTTTGACGCCATGGGAAAAGAAACATTTCCCAGTTATCATACCTACAAATGTGTACAGGACAAGATCAAGCAGACCGCCTTGTTTGATCTTCTTGAAATACCACATCCTAAGACGAGGGTGTTTTATGGGAAGCGCCAAAAAAGCAACATTCAGAATCATTTTAAATTTCCATTTATCGCCAAAATTCCTAGAGGATCGGCCATGGGAAGAGGCGTATACTTGATACGAAATCCGGAAGACCTTTTATCATACTGCAGCCTGACAACCCCGGCATATATACAAGAATATATACCGTTGGACCGCGATATTCGAGTGGTGGTTATTGGAAACGAGATTGTGCATGCCTACTGGCGCATTGCGCCTCCCGATGATTTCAGAAGCAATGTTGCAGTTGGTGCAACCATCAGTTTCGACCCTATTCCGCAAAACGCCCTCGATCTTGCCCTGGATACTGCCCGAAAATGTCAGTGGAATGATGTTGGAATCGACATCGTTGACGATAACGGAGCACTTTATGTTCTTGAGGCCAATATGAAATACGGGAAGGAAGGATTTCGCAAGGCAGGAATGGATTACATTAAACTTATGGAGCGTATGATCGAGAATGGACACATTTAAAGACCAAAATCTTAACATCATCAGCCTGGCGCTGAAAGAGCGAGAAACCGAGATATTGTCACCGGTGGCAACATTGAGTGACGACGGGGTGCGTCGTTTTCATGATGCGCGTCTTGAAGAGGGATATCGTCAGACGTTTTCAGTGGATGTGGATCGTATTCTGCATTCACGCGCCTACACAAGATATATCGACAAAACCCAGGTCTTTTATCTGATTCACCATGATCACATTACGCACCGGGTTTTGCATGTTCAACTGGTGTCGAAAATTGCAAGAACCATTGGGCGTTGTCAGGGGTTAAACGAGGATTTAATCGAAGCCATTGCATTGGGTCATGATATCGGGCACACTCCCTTCGGACACGACGGCGAAAGGTTTTTATCCGAACTTTGCAGAGCCAGTGGTATTGGCGACTTCCACCACAACGTTCAGAGCGTTCAGTTTTTAGACCGTGTAGAACGCAAGGGTAAAGGATGGAATTTGTGCCTTCAGACACTGGATGGGATACTTTGTCATGATGGAGAAGTTCATAACAAGGTTCTTAAACCTGAGCGAAACAAGACATTTGAGTTGATAGAAAAAGAGATGGCGCTGAAAAAGGAAAATCCTTTGACCCAACTCATGCCCATGACCCTGGAGGGATGTGTGGTTCGGATGGCAGATACCATCAGCTACATCGGTCGTGATATAGAGGATGCCATCCGGCTCAATATGATTAAACGATCTGATCTTCCAAAAGAGAGTGTGGATGTTCTCGGAAATACAAACGGAACCATTGTTTATCATCTTGTCACAGATATTATCAATACCAGCTTTCAAAACCCCTACATTGCTTTCAGTCAGAAAATATCCGAGGCCTTAAAGCGACTGAAGGAGTTCAACCTTGAGCACATCTACATGAACCCAAAAATAAAAAAAGATACAGACACCATAAAAACACTTTTTGGGATACTTTTTGAACAGTATCTTGATGATATTGGAAATGAAAATCGGTCATCCGTAATATTTACGGGTTTTTTAAAAGATATGTCTGAAGATTATATTCAAAATCACTGCAAAGAGGAAATCGTCAGGGATTTTATTGCCGGTATGACAGATCAGTATTTTTTGAGGCAGTGTCCTGAAGACATGCGACCGGAAATTATTAGTAAGTAAAAAAGTTTAAAGTGCCTAAAGTGAACTAAAGTGACTAAAATTAAGGTATTTTATCATTTTTTAAATTGGCTTCGCCGTAGGCGGATTCCACAACTTTAGCTCACTTTAGCTCACTTCAAACTTTAGTCACTTTTACGATTCTTCGCCATGTTGAATGCGATGGCCTATTATAAAATGCGTTATCGAACTTATGAATCAGAGCACTAAGCATGAAAAAATCCAAAAATCCGTATAAGCAACACGAAAAATTTAAATCCCAGAAGCGGTCTTATCGAAATTTGGTCTTAAAAGACAATCTGGTCGATTTCAGGGCAACCGTTAAAGAAACAGATCTATTTGTACAAGCATTAAAACCGCTTGAAGGGATTACAAGGGAGCTGATTTTAGAAAAGAGAGGATATATAGAAAACTACTTAAAGAGGTATCCTGAATTCGCTCGGACGCTAAAACCATGGCGCGTTCAGGGTCCTGAACCGATGATTATCCATGAGATGGCGCTTTCGGGTGAAAAGGCCGGTGTCGGTCCAATGGCAGCGGTCGCCGGTGCAATTGCCGAATATGTGGGAAGCGCTCTGCTAAAATATAGCGATGAAGTGGTGGTGGAAAATGGTGGGGATGTCTTTTTAAGGTTGGATAATCCTGTTACCATCGGTATTTTTGCAGGAGCATCTCCTTTAAGCTTGCGTATGGGAATTTGTGTTGAATCAAGGGAAAAACCTATCTCAATATGCACATCATCGGGAACCGTCGGCCATTCGTTAAGCCTGGGAAAGGCGGATGCCGTCTGCGTGGTGTCAGATTCTTGCTCCCTTGCTGATGCCGCTGCGACGTCCATCGGAAATCGAGTAACATCGAAAACCCATATCCAGCCGGCCATCGATTTTGGGAGACATATTGAAGGCGTTAGGGGAATTGTTGTCATTATCGGCGATGACGTCGGTATTTGGGGTGACCTGAAGGTGGTGCCGCTTAAATTAGAAAAGGGTTGAGTTTTAAGCTCGAAAAGGGTAGATGGACTGGAAACAGCATTCACTGGATGAGGAGTATATCATATGAAAACCATGTGGGCGCCCTGGCGTATGGAATATATTCTGGGCGAAAAGGATGAGGGATGTATCTTTTGCAGAGCGCTTTCAGATCAGGATAACCTGACCTTATACAAAGGAAAGGTAACGATGGTCGTTATGAATAAATATCCTTACATCAACGGCCATCTGTTGATTGCACCCACCCGTCATTTATCCTTGTTGGAACAATTGAGTAAAAACGAAATGGGAGATCTTCTTGAGACCGTAGAGAAGTCTGTGGGGATATTAAAAAAGGTGATGAATCCGGACGGCTTCAACGTCGGGCTTAACCTTGGGAAAGTGGCAGGCGCCGGTGTTGAAGAACACCTCCATTTCCATATTGTCCCAAGGTGGTCCGGTGATACCAATGCCTTGACCGTATTTGCCGATGTACGTGTCATACCGGAGCATTTACAGGCCACTTTCAATAACCTAAAGCCATACTTTGATAAAATTGAATTAACGAGCTGAAACTAAAGGAGATAAAAATGAAAAAAATTAAGATCGCTCTCTGGATAATCCTTCTCGGCTTTATCGTAATCATCTTTCTTTCGAACAAAGATTATTTTATGGCAAAACAAGGCATTCAGATAAATATTCCCTTTACGGAACCTCTTCAGATTCAGGAATTGCCCAATGCCATCTATTTTCTTGTTTTTTTCCTTGCAGGTTTTTTGGTCGCTTATTTCATCAGTCTTTCCGAGCGATTCAAATCGAAAAAGACAATCAAAAATTTAAATGCTGCAGCCACTTCTCAACTGAAAGAAATTTCAGTACTTAAAAAGGAGGTTGATTCATTAAAGAGTAGCGCTTTTAACAGTCAAACAGCGCCCGAAGATCAAAACATAACCGGCGCGACCTAAATCTTTCATTAATCCTTTTAAAAAACCAAAGTGCACAAACCGGAAAAAAATATCACGAAAGTACGAAAATTCGAAAACACGAAAAAAATGATATATCGTGCTTTCTTTTTTTCGTGCTTTCGTGATTCTATTTTATTTGTTTGAACGATATGAAACTTTTGAAGAAAACTCCCATGATTAAACAGTATCTGTCCATCAAGGAAAAGTATGAGGATACGATACTCTTTTACCGGATGGGAGATTTTTATGAAATGTTTTTTGAGGATGCCGAAGTTGCATCCAAGGCCCTTGAAATCACCTTGACTTCCAGGAACAAGAAAGATGAATTTCCGATTCCCATGTGCGGTGTGCCGTACAAAGCTGCCAAGGGCTATATCGCCCGTCTTATAACTCAGGGTTACAAAGTTGCAATATGTGATCAGGTTGAAGATCCTGCCCTGGCTAAAGGTTTGGTCAAAAGGGAAGTCGTACGTGTGATCACACCGGGAATGATCCTTGACAATGAACTGCTGGATGAAAAGTCAGATAATTATGTTCTTGCTCTGGCCCGCAACGATGATACTGCCGGACTCAGCTATTTGGATATTTCAACCGGAGTTTTCCGGGTCACGGAGTCCCATGATATGAATTTAATTGTTGACGAGGCACTTCGAATATCGCCCAGCGAAGTTCTTTTGCCGGAATCGTGCAAAAGCGACCGGTTTTTTTCACCGATTCTAAATGCCATGGCGGACCGATCCATAACCTTTATATCTGACACCGCATTTAAGTTCGGCAGGGGACGTGAAAGACTTGTTGATCAATTCAAAACCCTTTCCCTTGAAGGTTTTGGTTGCGAACATTTAAAGGCGGGTGTTCGTGCGGCCGGTGCTCTTGTATTTTATATCAGAGAAACTCAAAAACAAAAAATTGAACATTTATCAGGTATTGAATCATATTACCTTAGTAACTACCTTATTGTTGATGATATAAGCTTCCGCAATCTCGAGATAAATAAAAATATACTCAAAGGATCCAGGCAAGGAACATTGCTTGGTATTATGGATCGTACGGTTACGGCCATGGGGGGGCGGCTGTTGAAAAGATGGATCAGGTATCCGCTGATGGATGTTCCCGAGATAGAATCCAGACAGCACGCCGTTGAAGAGGTAAAGGCCAAGGTACCGATTCGTAGGAATATCCGAGAGAAATTAAAATCGGTGTATGATCTTGAACGTCTCGGAAGTAAAATTGCCATGGGCCAGTCAAATGCCCGGGATCTTGTTGCGCTGAAACATTCTTTGAACAGCTTGCCGGATATATGGTCTTTGCTTTCAAGCCTTAATTCAGAACGCTTTAAATGTGATCAGAATATCGACAGCTTGTGTGAACTGGCGGGCCTGATCGGTAGCGCCATACGTGAAGATGCGCCACCTACAATCAATGAAGGCGGTATCATCAAAACCGGCTACAATGCTCAACTCGATGAGCTTATTTCCATGAGCCGGGACGGGAAAAAGTGGCTGGCCAGACTCGAGGCAAAAGAGAAGGATGCAACGGGAATCAGCACCCTTAAAGTAAAGTATAATAAGGTGTTCGGATACTTTATAGAGATTCCCAAAGCCCGATCGAAAGATGTTCCTTTGCACTATGTTCGTAAACAGACGCTTGTGAATGCAGAGCGTTATATTACCGATGAACTAAAAAAGTATGAAACAAAAGTACTGGGTGCCCAAGATCAACGGGCCGTTCTTGAATACGAATTGTTTAATGAGATAAAAGACGAGGTGATTAAGAACAATGTCGCCGTTCAACAGGTGGCACATTTTTTGGCCCGTTTGGATTGTTTGCTGAACTTGGCTGAAATTGCCGACCAAAATGACTATAACCGGCCGGAGTTTAACACCAATGGCCATATTCTGATTGAGGACGGGCGTCATCCGGTGGTGGAAAAAATGATTGTCGGAGAACGTTTTGTGCCAAACACCATCCAGATGGATGATACCGAGAATCAAATACTGGTTATAACCGGCCCCAACATGGCCGGCAAATCGACGGTTCTCAGACAGGTGGCGCTGATGGTACTTATGGCCCAAATGGGCTCTTTTATACCTGCAGCTCGGGCTTCTATGAGTGTTACGGACAGAATTTTTACACGGGTGGGTGCACTGGACAATCTCTCTCAGGGACAGAGTACATTCATGGTCGAAATGCAGGAGACCGCCAGTATTTTAAATAGCGCAACACAGAAAAGTCTCGTTATAATGGATGAAATCGGCAGAGGGACCAGCACCTTCGATGGACTCAGCATTGCATGGGCTGTGGCGGAATACCTCCATGATTTAAAGGGGCACGGTGTTAAGACGCTTTTTGCCACCCATTACCATGAATTGACGGAATTGGCAGGTCTAAAACCCCGCTCAAAAAACTATAATATTGCCGTCAAAGAATGGAATGATGAAATTATTTTTCTAAGGAAGCTGGTAGAAGGGGGTACAAACAGAAGTTATGGAATACAGGTGGCTCGACTTGCGGGTATCCCCGGTCCGGTTATCCAGCGTGCCAAAAAGATTCTTTATGATATTGAAAATGATGAACACGGGTTGAGGGGAGCATTTGCCCTGCCCGAAGATTTAAATGCCTCGGAAAAAAAGCATGTGCAGCTTCATCTCTTTTCCAGGCCGGATCGTTTCATCATAGAAAAATTGCAAGAGCTCGACATCTCGAAAATGACGCCGCTGGATGCTTTAAATTATCTGAATGAATTACAGGAGAAATCTAAAACCATTGTTCTTTAATACCCAAAAAACATTTTTTTCATCTATTCTCATCCTATGTATGCTTTTTATGATGTGGCCACAGGTGTTATCTGCAGCCACGGCAAAGGACAAGTATTATCGGGCCGAAGCCTGCTATAAAAAATTGCGCCATAATCCAAAAAAACAGAAATATCGAGATAAATGGC
Organism: uncultured Desulfobacterales bacterium; assembly: GCA_937998305.1. GTDB lineage: Bacteria > Desulfobacterota > Desulfobacteria > Desulfobacterales > UBA11574 > UBA11574. The sequence goes on from CALLDL010000018.1 coordinate 74,938, forward strand.
TGGGCTGTATTAAAAAATTTGAAGCGGTCTACCGCCACGATCCCAAAGGTCCATGGGCCGCTGCCGGGCTTTATATGTCCGGGCAGCTTTATCAGGAGCTGTACAAGCGATCATTCAAAACATCTGATAGGCAAACGGCCATTGATATTTATGAACGTATTATGACCGATTTTCCTAAAAGCAAATACAGACAAAAGGCTAAATATGCCTTAGGTCATATTTCATATAAAAAGACCCCAAAAAGAGCCTCTAAAAAGGAAATGCCTAAAAAAAATGTTGCCAGGGTTGAAGAGGACAGTATTGAAGCGGAAATTGAGAAATTAACCTCGACGCCGCTTCCAGTAAAAAAGGATTTGAAGGGGTCTTTAGACAAGGACGCTAAGGTTTTAGGGCTCCGATACTGGTCAAATCCCAGTTACACTCGGGTTGTCATCGATGCAGACAATGAAGTGTCGTATGCCCATAGACTTCTCAAAAAAGATGCGTCCATCAAAAAGCCCCAACGTTTGTATGTCGATCTAAACAACAGCAGGCTGAAAAAAGACATCAAAAAAATTGTTCCAATCAACGATGACCTCCTCATTGACGCGCGAGCTGGCCAGTATGCATCCAATCTGGTTCGGGTGGTTGTGGATATTAAGTCTTTTCAAACATATAAAATATTTTCACTTAAAAATCCGTTCAGAATCGTTATAGACGTCTGGGGGAAGCAAAAACCGGCACAGCCGGTGGTAAAGGTGGGTAAAAAGAATGCCAAGATTCCAGCCGGCGCCCTGGCAAAGCAGCTTGCTCTGGGCGTAAGCCGTATTGTCATCGATCCGGGTCACGGCGGACGTGATTATGGCGCGCCGGGATATTTAAGGGGGGTTCATGAAAAAAAAGTTGTCCTGAAACTAGCCCGGCGGCTTGCAAAAAAAATCCGCAAAGAGTTGGGTTGTGAGGTCATCATGACCCGAAATAGTGATCGAAACCTGACGCTGGAGGAGCGAACCGCCATCGCAAACACAAAAAATGCAGACCTGTTTATCTCCATACACACCAATGCCGCCCGGGATAGAAGGGCCTATGGCATCGAGACTTTTTTTCTGAATCTGGCCACGGATAATGATGCCATTTTGGTTGCTGCAAGAGAAAATGCGACTTCAACAAAAAATATCAGCGATCTGGAGACCATCTTGAGCGATCTTATGCAAAATGCCAAGATCAACGAATCGAGCCGTCTGGCGGTTCATGTCCAGAAATCGATGCATCGTCATTTAAAAAAGCACTACAGCAGAATAAGGAGCAAAGGTGTAAAACAAGCACCCTTTTATGTTCTTTTAGGGGCCCAGATGCCCGCCATACTCATTGAAACGTCTTTTATCAGCAATCCAAGAGAATGTAAAAGATTGAACAATACAGCATATCAGGATCAAATGTCGGAAGCTATCGTTAAAGGAATCAAGGAATATATCAAGGATACGAATCCGACGGCATTGATGGAAAAAAACCCCAACCCGGTTTCAAAGAAATACGGAGGTTAACTTATGGATTATAAGAACATCATATTTCAAATAGAAGAACAGATAGCAACAATTACGTTTAACAGACCCGAGGTTTTGAATGCATTAAATGAAGCATCGCTGAAAGAGTTTTCACATGCCATTGATAAAGTTGCCGGGGACGGGGACATCAGAGTTCTTATCCTGACCGGTGCCGGAGATAAATCTTTTGTTGCCGGGGCGGATATCACGGAGTTTTTAAAGTTTAACGCCCTTAAAGCAAAAATTTTTTCCGAAATGGGACACGGTATTGTCAATAAAATGCAAGAGCTGCCGATACCCGTTATAGGGGCGGTTAACGGTTTTGCCCTGGGTGGCGGATGTGAGGTTGTCATTGCGTGTGACTTTATTTATGCATCTGAAAACGCAATGTTTGGTCTGCCGGAAATTAACCTGGGAATTATTCCCGGATTTGGCGGTACCCAGAGACTGTCGAGACTTATCGGAAAAAACAGGGCCAAAGAAATGATATTTACCGGAAAAATGATTCCCGCATCCGAAGCACAAGCCATGGGATTGGTCAATAAGGTATGTGCACAGGATCAACTCATGGATGAAGTCCTGAATGTCGCCAAGATCATTGTTTCAAAAGGAAAAGTTTCACTGCGCGGAGCAAAACAGGCTATCAACACCGGCATGGATGTCGATCTCAAGACAGGATGCCGTATTGAAATCGATGCATTTGCCATCTGTCTGGCAAGTCCCGATGCAAAGGAAGGAACACAGGCTTTTCTTGAAAAACGCGCAGCTGATTTCAAAGGGGGGTTGCATGAATAAATCTGTTATCATAACACATCAGGGCCACGTCATTTAAACAAGTAATTGCTTGGAATAAATAAAGTTACTGGCTTATGAAAATCATGAAAATTCCAAGCACCAAAATACAAATCTCAAATAAATCTCAATAACCAAAATTCAAAATTCAAAACAGTTAGAATGACGGCGATACATCCAATAAGTGATCGAAATGTTTTGGTCATTGGAATTTTCAATTTTGATATTGTTTGTAATTTGAGTATTGTGATTTGGGATTTTAGTACCGTATCCGGGAAAGCAAATCGCTCTTATCTGAACCAGTTAGAGTTGACTTTGACGTATCCCTGCATAACACATCTTTTTCCTTGACATATTGTGATCCATCCAATATAGATCTTCAAACAAAGATGACATAATAACTTTAATTTTCAGGAACTAACAGATGAGGTTTCGATTTTTCTACTTTGGTTTTTTTAGTTTTTTGGATGGCTTCTTTTTTAGGAAGTCTATTCATGGGCCGGCAAGGTAGAAAAGAACCAACTTGTTAAAAGCCATGGGTAGACAAAAAAAAGAAACCCATGGTTTTCTTTTTTAAGGCTGTGGGTTTCAAACCCGCAGCTTTTTTGTTTAAAGAGAGCCGATTAATTTTTTTCAATATTGAGCTATAATATGAGACCTTTGAAAAATGTTCAAATTTGTTCAAGTCCAAGGCAGGCGAAAATTTTAACCACAGACATACATTAAGTATTTCGAGGATTAAAATTTGAGCCTAATGCCGGAATTGGGCAAAAGGGGGCGTCTTTCAAAGGTCTCCATATAAACTGCTTCTAAAAGGAGTACCGTAATGATTCTCGACATCGGATTCGAAACCATGCCAAGAGAAGATCTCGAGGCCATCATACTGCGACGGCTCAAGGCAACGATCGATCGTGTTTACGCAAATGTAGCGTTTTATCGTAAAAAATTTGAAGAAAACAATCTGACCCCCAATGATATTCAGTCCCTTGAAGATTTAAAACGAATTCCGTTCACGGTAAAAGAGGATTTGAGGGACAATTACCCTTTCGGCATGTTTGCCGTTCCCATGGACAATGTCGTTCGTATCCATGCCTCATCCGGTACCACAGGAAAACCCACTGTTGTGGGGTATACGGCCAGGGATGTCAATACCTGGGCTGAACTGATGGCCAGGTCACTGGCCGCCGGCGGAGCAACACGCGAAGACATCATTCACAATGCTTATGGATACGGACTCTTTACGGGAGGTCTGGGAATCCACTATGGGGCGGAAAAACTCGGTGCTTCCGTTATTCCGGTTTCAGGAGGTAATACAAAGCGGCAAATTGTCATCATGAAGGATTTTGGTCCAACAATATTGACGGCGACGCCCTCGTACGCGCTTCACCTCTCGGAAGTCGCCGAAGATATGGGGGTATCTTTTGAGGATTTTAAATTTAAATTTGGAATATTCGGGGCTGAACCCTGGTCTGAAAATATGCGTGAAGAGATCGAACGAAAGCTAAACCTGGTTGCTGTGGATATTTACGGCTTAAGTGAGGTGATTGGACCCGGAGTTGCCATTGAGTGTCATGAAGGGAAACAAGGCCTTCACATATTTGAAGATCATTTTATTCCTGAAATCATTAACCCTGCAACAGGAGAAGTTCTCCCTTACGGTGAAACCGGTGAACTTGTTTTTACGACCATCACCAAGGAAGCATTTCCAGTTATCCGTTACAGGACGCGTGACATTACGTCGCTGAATCCCGAGCCGTGTATATGCGGACGGACCCATATCCGCATGAACAAGGTCAGCGGGCGTACAGACGACATGTTGATCATCAGGGGCGTTAATGTGTTTCCGTCACAGATCGAAAGTGTTCTGATGGAAATGGAAGAAGTTGAACCGCATTATCAGCTTATTGTTGACAGAGAAGATAAGCTGGATACGCTGACCGTTTTGCTTGAAGTCGGTGAACGTCTCTTTTCTGATGAAGTAAGACACCTTCAGGAACGGGAAAGAAAAATAGCAAAGAACATAAAAGATTATCTTGGTGTTTCAGCAAAAGTAAAACTGGTAGAGCCAAAGGCAATCGCTCGAAGCGAGGGGAAAGCTGTGCGAGTGATTGACAATCGTGAGATATAAATGTCAGTGAACAGTGATCAGTGAACAGTGATCAGTGACCAGTGACGAGTGATAAGTGGCCAATGACCAAAGGAGGATAAATATGCAGGCGGAACAGATTTCAGTCTTTTTGGAAAACAAGGCTGGACGTTTGGCTGAAGTGACAGGGATTCTTTCCGAAGCAAACGTGAACATCAGGGCGCTTGCCGTGGCGGACACATCCGATTTCGGTGTACTTCGTCTCATTGTAGACGATAATATAAAAGCGGTTAAGGCGCTTAAAACCCGTGGATTTACCGTGGGAAGAACCGATGTTGTGGCAGTAGAAGTGGAAGACAGGCCCGGAGGTCTTCATCGATTACTGGATATGTTTAACAAAGCCGAAATAAACGTGGAATACATGTATGCCTTTGTTCGGCACAGCGGTGAGAATGCCGTCATGATATTTCGATTCGACAATATCGATGAGGCCGTTAGGGTACTTGAAGAAAACAAGGTAAAAGTCATCAACGGCAGTAAGGTTTATACCCTGTAATACCTAACCCGGCCAAGCCGGAAAAGTTACAAGTGATCTAAAGTTAAAGAGTCGCTACGCTCCGGTGTTTATATTGAATTGACGGAATTCCACAACTTTAGTCACTTCACACTTGGTAAGTTTAGATATTTTTTGCCATAAAATGCACAAAAAATATAACCAATGTACTAAAATGAGGTAATACTGCTTAAATTTTATAAAGCGGCTGATACAGGAGAATCTCCGTTCCTAGCTAAGGGTTCACGAAAGTAAGTTTGTGAAATTAATTTTGAGCGAACCCTGAGGTTTCAGATGAGATCCATTTGAAACCAAATATGGTTATTCCAGTATTCCAATACCCCAACTGGATAACATTATCGGGTGGACGATAAAGTCAGTTCGATTGTAAACGAAGTGCGGTTTCCAAAACAGTGGTAGTGCTAAACATTTGAAAAAAGGAGGCGTAGATGACACTCAAGAGAATTGCTATTTTCACAACAATCTGTCTATTCTGTCTGGGGCTGATGGTTAGTCCGGCAATGGCTTTCAAGGGGACCTATAAAGTGGGCGCTGTATTCTCCGCAACCGGTCGAACCTCTTTTTTGGGGGATCCTGAAAAGAAAACCGCCGAGATGATCGCAGAGCAGATCAACAAAGCCGGCGGTATTAACGGTCACAAACTGGAACTGATTGTATATGATACCGAAGGTGATGCAACAAAGGCTAACCTGGCAGTAAAAAAACTGATGACCCAGGATAAAGTCAGCGCGGTGATCGGTCCTTCTTTGAGCGGGACATCTCTTGCGGTTTTACCTTTGGCTGAAAAATACAAAACGCCGCTGATTTCCTGTGCAGCAAGCTATAAAATCGTTCATAATGACAAGACCGGCAAACCGTATAAATGGGTCTTTAAAACGCCTCAAACCGATACCATGGCTGTAGAGGCGATTTATGCACGGCTGCAAAAAAAGGGCATCAATAAGATTGCCATCGTCAGTGTGACTTCAGGATTTGGCGCCAGCGGCCGTGGTGAACTCATCCGGCTTGCTCCCAAATATAAAATGAATATTGTTGCCGATGAAAAATACGGTCCTAAAGACACGGATATGACCGCCCAGATGACCAAAATCAAGGGCAAAGCACCACAGGCCATCATCAACTGGTCTGTGGGTCCGACCCAGGTGACCGTGCTTCGCAACAATAGAGATTTGGGAATGACCAGCATTCCGTTTTATCAGAGTCATGGCTTTGGCAGTAGAAAGAATATCAAGCTGGCGGCAGGGGCGGCAGAAGGCGTTTTTTGCCCTCTGGGCTCATGTAACATCGCCGGGCTACTTCCGGCAAATGATCCGCAAAAAGGTGTGACCACCAAGTATATGAAAGACTATATGGCCAAATATAACGAACCGCTGTCTTCATTTGGCGGGCATGCATGGGATGCGCTGCACATGGTAGTAAAAGCGCTTTCGAAAGTCGGCAACGACAAGGCAAAAATTCGGGACTATCTCGAAAACCATATCAAAGGCTTTGTGGGTCAGCATGGTATTTTCAACTACTCTGCCGACGACCATAACGGTTTGACAAAAGATGCCTTTAATATGGTTGTTGTTAAAGATGGAGACTGGGCATTAGCGGACTGATTTTTCCCCTTATTGATCGTAAACAAAAACTTTCGATCATTTAGGGTTTTAAATTCTTTCCAACATTTTTTAGTGAGGGTGGTGTTCCATTTTACCACCCTCGCTTTTTAAATTTGAATTCCCAACTACTTGTTGGAGTGTAGCGGAAATCCCGTCTCTCGGGGCTAGGGGATATGATTTTTAGCCCGCCGGAGGCGGGTAAACCTTTCACCAATAAGATCCCACAGGTTCACCTGCGGGAGTTTCATAAAATCGTAACACGATTTTATTCTATGGAAACGATAACACTATCAGGGCAGCTGTTTCAATACCTGATCACCGGCATTACCGTGGGCAGTGTCTATGCCATGGTGGCCGTGGGATTTAACATCATCTATAATGTGACCGAGATCATCAATTTCGCCCAGGGCGAATTCGTCATGCTGGGGGGATTGATCATGGTCTTTTTCCACGTGGTCATGGGGCTTCCTTTAATAATGGCTTTCCCTGCCACGGTTATTCTTGTGATGCTGGTGGGAATACTTTTAGACCGGTTGGCGATCCGCCCCATCCGCCAGCCCTCGGTTCTTACGCTGATTATCGCCACCATTGCAGCGTCGATTCTTCTCAAGGGCGCGGCCATGTTTATCTGGGGCAAGGATCCATATGATCTACCGGCGTTTTCCGGCCGCAATCCCATCACTGTTTTCGGTGCCGTGATTCAACCCCAGTATTTGTGGGTGATCGGCTTTCTGATCGTTATTGTCATTGTTTTGTCGATCTTTTTTGATCGAACCATTATCGGAAAGGCCATGAGCGCCTGTGCGGACAATCCGAACGCGGCCAGCCTGGTGGGGATTAATGTCAAACAAATGATTTTGTTGTCTTTTGCCCTTTCAGCGGCCATTGGGGCGGTGGCCGGTATTACGGTAACACCCATATCCCTTATGGAATACGATCGGGGAGCCATGCTGGCGGTGAAGGGATTCGGTGCGGCCATCCTTGGAGGACTGGGAAGCTTTCCCGGGGCGATTCTGGGGGGGCTTATTATGGGAACCATCGAATCATTCGGTGCCGGAGTGATCAGCTCGGGATACAAAGATGCTTTTGCGCTGATCGTGCTTCTGATCGTCCTGTTTTTTAGACCCAGTGGAATTTTAGGGAGTATAGAGATCAGCAAGATCAAAAGGTTTTAAGGATGTTACGAATCGGAAAAATTCCCATCGCTGTCTTTGCGCTCTTTATCATCGCCTTTCCATGGGTTACCCACGAAATTCCCTCTATAGAACATTATACCGACATCATGATCTTTGCAGGGATATACTGCCTGATAACCATGGGACTGAGTTTGCTCATGGGCTATACCGGCCAGATCTCCATCGGGCATGCGGCCTTTTACGGCATCGGCGCCTATACTTCTGCCATTCTGACGGCCCAGTATGGTTTGAATCCCTGGCCGTGCATAATTGTCGGTATGGCCATATCGGCGGTGATTGCCGTTTTGGTGGGAGCACCTTCTCTCAAGCTAAAGGGTCATTATCTGGCCATGGCAACGCTGGCTTTTGGGATTATTGTGTATATCATTTTCAATGAAGAGGCGGCCTGGACCGGCGGCCCGGATGGTATGACCGGCATTCCCGGATTAAGCCTGTTCGGATTTGAATTTGATTCTGTTAAAAAGTATTATTATTTGGTCTGGATTTTTGTCTTTGCTGCGTTTATCTTTACCGTCAATATAATTCAATCGGGCATAGGGCGTGCCTTACGGGCCATTCATGTCAGTGAACCGGCGGCCAGCGCCATGGGTGTGGATATTTCCAGGTTTAAGATACTGGTCTTTGTCTATTCAGCGGTTTTAGCCTCTTTGGCGGGCAGTCTTTATGCGCATTATCTTAATTTTATCAACCCATCAACCTTCGACCTTTTCTTTTCCATCAAGCTTCTTATCATGATTGCGCTGGGAGGGATGTACAATATCTGGGGCGCGATAATCGGCGCCGGCCTCATCACCTTTTTAAGCTATGAATGGCTCTATTATTTTCAAGAATATGAAGTCATCGTATATGGCGCCATCCTGCTTCTGGTCACCATTTTTTTCCCCAAAGGACTGGTTGGAGTGCCGGGAATCGTAAAGGGCTGGTTCAGGGAATAGAAATCCAATGAATTTTGTTGAAGAAGAAAATATTCTGGAGCTAAATCGAGTGGTCATGGCCTTTGGTGGGTTGATGGCGCTCAGCAATCTTAATTTTCAGGTAAAAAAGGGAATGATCAAAGCCATTATCGGTCCCAATGGCGCAGGCAAGACAACGCTGTTCAATATCATTACAGGTTCTTTTCCGCCCACAGAAGGATCGGTCATGTTCAAGGGATTGCCCATTGAACATCTCAAAGCCCACAAGATTGCGGAGCGGGGTATTTCCAGGACATTCCAGACCGTGGAGCTGTTCGGTAATATGACGGTTCTGGAAAATGTGATGCTCGGCTGTCATACCAGAGTAAGATCATCTTTTTTGTCTTCGGGGTTTCAACTTCCGCAGTTCAGACGGAAAGAAGCACAGGTTAAAGAAAGCGCTATGAAGATATTAAAATTTATCGGACTTGTCGATAAATTCAATGACCCTGCAGACAGTTTGCCTTTAGGGGAGCAAAAGATACTCGAGATCGGGCGGGCCCTGGCCAGTGAACCGGAACTGATGTGTCTGGATGAACCTGCAGCCGGTTTAAATGAGACCGAAACTTACGTGGCATCTTCTCTGATCCGGGCCATCAATGCAAAGGGGATTACCGTTCTACTGGTAGAACACGATATGAAAGTGATCATGAACATATCCGATGAGATCGCGGTGTTGAACTATGGGCAGAAGATTGCCGAAGGATCGCCCCAAGAGATACAAAATAATCGTAGGGTTATTGAAGCTTATTTGGGAAGCGAGATATAAAACATGCTAAGGATTGAGGGCTTAAACGCTGCCTATGACAGTATCCAGGTGCTTAAAAATGTCTCCCTAAAGGTGCCGAAAGGAAAGGTAGTTTCCATTATCGGGGCCAATGGGGCCGGCAAGTCGACCCTTTTGAAGTCGATCTCCGGTTTGATGAATATCAGCAAAGGGAGCATTTTTTATAAAGACAAGGATATTGCCGGAATGCCTGCTAACCGGATCGTAGGTTTGGGTATATCTCAAGTGCCCGAAGGAAGGCAGATTTTTGCCCATCTGAGCGTTCTGGACAATATTCATCTTGGAGCCTATCTCTACTTTAAGCGCAACAATCGCCTTGAAATAAAAAAACGCGTTGATCGCATTTATGAGATTTTCCCCATCCTTGAAACACGTTCCAAACAAATCGCCGGTACACTGTCCGGCGGCGAGCAGCAGATGCTGGCCATTGCCCGTGCTTTGATGGCCCGGCCTGAAATGCTTCTTTTGGATGAGCCCTCCATGGGCATCGCCCCATTGATCGTTCGCGAAATATTTAACGTCATTCAACAGCTTAATGAATCCGGGACGACGATCCTTCTTGTGGAACAGAATGCACGGGCTGCCCTCAAAGTGGCCCATCACTCCTATGTCCTTGAAAGGGGCGAAGTTGTAATGGAAGGTCTGGCCGGCGAATTACTGAACAATCCCAGGGTGAAAGAAGTATATCTTGGTGGATAGTTAGTGTCTATCCATAAATGGTCTTTTTGCTCAATTTCTGCGTTATGCTCAAAAAATAATCCTCGGAATATAATACATATGCCTGTGGTTATTTTTTTCGCATGCCTTGATCTCGAACAAAAATCCTCATTTATGGATGGACACTAATTTTATTCTCAATGAGCGAATATTCGCTTTATTGCGAATTGATCATCTCTTGATTTTATTACGAACATGACTTATTGAGTATAGAGTATTGTGATCGGTATGGGCCAGGGTTAAGGTGTTCTATCAATTTTTTATCAGATTGACAGCGCGTTAGCGCTACCTTAACTTCCCCGATGAATTCGGGATAAATAGGCACTTTAGATCACTTCAAACTTTAGGCACTTATGAAAGGCTTCGGTACCATTGCCATTGCTGAGGATTATGTCTAGCATCTAACTTACTATCAGTGACTATTGAATTTGAGACAACATCATGAATTCCGAAAAATTGGACAACAGCCAAAAAGATTCTATGCTTAAAAACAAACCGGTTATTCAGTTCATCTATGGTATTGCGTTGACCCTTGCTGGCATAGGTGTGTTTTACAGGATACCCCAGGTTATGCCCAAAGTCGAACAGATACAACAGTTTTCATCGGTGATTGGCTTTATCCGTTTTAGTTTCTATCTTATGGGTGTTCTTCTTATCGGCGGCGGTTTGAAAAAGATTTATGGAAATTACAAAAAATTCAGGTAATACAAGTTTCGCACACCCCTTGAACACCTACGAAGATAATGGGTGCGAAACTTAAATCATAGCTTACGCATATGTCTTATTTGAGACACTCCTTTAATCTGAATGCACAGTTTTCTGTACATTTGCATCTTTTTTCTTCTTCTGAAAATGCTTTTCATCTTATCTTATCCATCTATATTTGAAATAATGTATTTTTATCAAGGTTGTCTGAAGTCTCTTATATCTTCGCATTGCGTGATTTCCACGCTCGACAACTCTTTTCAAATACTGCTTTTTTAAAAAGATGAGAAAGTAATTGCCCTCTAATTATTATGTAAAGCAGTTCAACAACTGGGCGTACCAATCTTGGCTGTTTACAAGGTAGTAAGCAGAGTCAAAAGGAAAAAGTTAGCCCATTCAAATCTGACTCACATATTCCATAAATTTCGGCGACGATTAAAGTTTTTTTTCAAATCTACCGATATAGTATAGAATAAGATCCCGATAAAAAAATAGCCCGGATATCTTAACAGCTCGATTCGCTCGTCAGATACATTTTTCAGGAGAAATTCTGGTTGGAATTCAATTTGCAAATGGCCTGTTCGTGGTGAATAAATGGAACCTATGATGAGTACCCGCCGAATTCTAATTGTTGATGATAGTGCCGTATTTAGAATGAGCATGAAAAAAATACTGGGGTCCATGAACGCTGAAATCATTTTAGCGGAAGACGGACAAGAGGGCCTCGATTTGGCATTACAAGAAGAGTTCGATATTGTCGTCAGCGATATCGACATGCCAAAAATAAACGGCATTGAATTGTGTCGCACTCTTAAAAAAACCGCAACCACCCAGGGAACCCCTGTGGTTATGGTGAGCACCTTTGATTCTGACGGCGATGTCGACAAGGGGTTCCAAGCAGGAGCATCAGCGTATATATCAAAGTATGAAATAGAGAGCCGTTTACTTAAAACCGTAGAAAGTGTTTTGTCAAAATCCAAGTTTAAAGGTGATCGCCTTGTCATGGTTGTGGACGATTCTAAGGTTGTGCTCAGGATTGTCGAAAAAGGTCTGGCGGAAGCTGGATTTAGAGTAATCACTGCCGAAAACGGTAAAAAAGCCTTGAACCTGCTGGATACCATCCAGCCGGATCTTATTCTCAGCGATATCGAAATGCCGGATATTAACGGTTTTGATTTCTGTGGGGCTGTTCACACAAATCCCGATTTATCTTCGATACCGATCATCGCAATGAGTTCTAAAACCGACCGCGGTTATATGAAGCGGATGATGCAAAATGGTGCTTCGGCTTATCTTTGCAAGCCATTCAATATCGATGAACTTGTCATCCTCGTTGAAAAGATGCTGTCTGATCAGTTTCACATGTTGCTAATGGAAAGAGAGCGTCTGGATTCCGAACGGAATTTGATGATTGCAAGCATTACCAGCCTCATCACCGCGCTTGAAGCTCGAGATAATTATACCAAAGGGCATTCTGAGGCCGTCGGCAAAATAGTATCCGGAATGCTACGAATGGACGGCGGCAGCGCGATGGAAATCGAAACCGTTACCATCGGCGGAAGACTGCATGATATCGGCAAGATTGGCGTCCGAGACGAAATCCTTCTTAAACCCGGAAGATTGACAAAAGAAGAGTTCGCTCACATAAAAAAACACCCGGTCATCGGCGCCAATATTATAAAGTCCATTCCAAGTTTTTCGGATGTCATCCCAATCGTCTTGTCTCACCACGAGCGTCTTGATGGCAAAGGATACCCTCAAGGCCTTAAAGGAGATAAAATCCATTTATGGGCGCGGATGGCTGCTGTTGCCGACACCTATCATTCTTTGACAAGTGACAGACCCTACCGCAAGGGAATGGTTCAGGGAAAAGCGCTTCAAATTATTGAAGATGCCAGCGGTACCCAACTTTGCCCGGATTGTGTGGGCTTATTTTTCAAATGGCTTGCTCAAAAAGAAAAATAAAACATTGCAGACGTTAAGTTAGAGACTGAATAATAATGCTTTGTATTTGTTCAACTTAAAAATAAGGTAAATTGACTGTCCGTTTCCTCAATTTCAATTAAGGTTTAAGCTTGACGGTCTTTCTTCGCATGCACAATAAACTGTGCAGATATGCACAATTTGTTGTGCATATCTCGATGTTATCTTCTTTCATCAATCCCTCTCATCTTATTGTTATTTGCAGTAGAATAAAATAATAGTACTTTTCCAAATATTCCGGAACACCTGTAAATCATGCCTTTACGAAGATCTCAGGAACGATAAATACATCTTAAATACCGCTTTGTTAAAGAAACATTTTTTTTGGCACGAACGTTGCTGACATAATGAGAGTAGAATTTAAAGATGATCAACATTCGGGCGAAAGCAAATGAAAATGTTAAATAAAGCAAGTATAGTTAATGACGAGAAGTCAAACAGCCGGAAACTTAAATCCGAGATAGATTACCGGAAAAATCTCCAGGATATTTGCAACAAAATCCATGCTGCTGTGAAGCTTGACGAGATCCTGGTGGATTTGAAGGATGAAATTACCCGGCTTTTTGAAGCCGAAAGATTGACCGTTTATGTAATTGACGGGAAAAAGCGAGAACTGGTATCGCGGTTTAAATCCGGAAATGAAATTGAAGAAATTCGAATCTCCATGTCAAATAGCAGTATATCCGGGTGCTCGGCCTTTAAGAAAAAACTCATCAATATTAAAAATGTATATGATGAATCAGAGTTGGCCGCCATCGATCCTGAGCTTAAATTTGATAAACGCTGGGACGAGAAGATGGGTTTTCGGACACAACAGGTTTTAGCAGTCCCGATTATTTTCAAAAAGTATCTTCTTGGCGTCATTCAATTGATTAATCGAAAAGGCGGTGGTTCGTTTACCCCGATTGATGAGCAATCTGCAACTGAGATGGGCAATATTCTCGGGATTGCACTGTATAATCAGAAACGGATGGCAAAGGCAAGGCCGAACAAGTTCGATTATTTGGTTCATAACCATATATTAACCCAAAGAGAATTGGATAAGGCCATTGCCGACGCCAGAGCAGGAAAAGCTACTGTGGAAACGGTTTTAATGTCTGATTTTAAGATTTCCAAAAAGGAAATCGGAAAATCTTTTAGTCAATTCTATAAGGTACCATTTGCAGAATATGATCCGGATATACCGATACCGATTAGGCTTCTAAGCAATCTCAAAGTACCTTTCATGCGCAACAATGTCTGGGTTCCGCTGAAGATAGAAGACGGGAAGATCGTTATTGCAATAGACAACCCCGGCGATCTTCAAAAGATTGGTGAAATCAAGACGCTTTTTTCAAACAAACCCATTTCGTTCAACGTGGCGCTAAAACAGGATATCCTTGCTTTTATTCAGCGTTTTGCGCGGAAAGAAAGAAAACTGGCTTCCAGATCACAGATCTTATCTGACCTTAAAACCAGGGAAGTAGAGATAGAAGATGAAGAATCCGTTTTGTATGAAGAAGACAGTACTATTGTACAGCTTGTGAACAAAATTATTATCGATGCCTACAAATATAAAGCTTCCGATATTCATATAGAACCCTATCCAGGAAAGACGAATACACGGATTCGGATACGGGTTGACGGCGCTTGCAGGTTGTTTGAGAGCATTCCTTATACTCTTCGAGATAAAATCGTGTCTCGAATTAAGATCATGGCGGATCTTGATATTGTTGAACGACGCAAGCCCCAGGATGGTAAAATCAAATTTAAAAAATATGGTGGTCCCGATATCGAACTCAGAGTGGCCACGATACCAACCCAAGGGAGAGTGGAGGATGTTGTTCTGCGAATACTCGATGCCGGTGAGCCGCTCCCTTTGGGCAAGATAGGTTTTTCAAAAAGCAATTACAATAATTTTGTCAGTGCCATAACACAACCCCATGGCCTTGTTTTTGTATGCGGCCCAACCGGTTCAGGAAAAACAACCACGCTTCATTCGGCCGTAGCGTATATCAATACCACCGACACCAAGATCTGGACCGCTGAGGATCCTGTGGAAATCAGCCAGAAAGGATTGAGGCAGGTACAGGTTAAGCCTAAGATTGGATTCAACTTTGCTTCTGCAATGCGAGCGTTTTTAAGATCGGATCCCGATGTGATCATGCTGGGTGAGATGCGGGACAGAGAAACGACATCCATTGGCATAGAGGCATCTTTAACAGGCCACCTGGTACTTTCCACGCTTCACACAAACAGTGCTCCTGAAAGCATCACCCGGCTTCTTGACATGGGAATGGATCCATTTAACTTTTCAGATGCGATCCTGTGCATTCTCGCCCAGCGTCTGGTCCGCACCACCTGTATCCATTGCAGGGAACCGTATCATCTATCAAAAGAAGCGTATGAAGAACTCGTTCGTGAATATGGTTCTTATAATCAGTTTGAGGAGCACATAAATATTCCTTATACCGATGATCTGATTCTCTACAGGCCCAGAGGTTGTGAAAGATGCTACAATACAGGATATGCCGGCCGGATGGCGCTTCACGAACTGTTGTTGGGAACTGATGAAATGAAAAAGCTGATACAAAACAGTTCACCGGTAAAAGTCATCAGAAATCAGGCAATAAAAGATGGCATGAATACGCTGAAGCAGGACGGCATTGCCAAGATTTTCAGTGGACATTGCGACCTGTTGCAGATCAGGAAAGTATGTATGAAATAGGGGCTTCGCCTAATTGGCCTCCGGCTCGCAGGGCCTACGCCCCGGAGGGAATAATGGAATAATGGTCCCGGTGAAATAGAAGAAAGTTTCACTGGATAAAAATGATGGGTTTGAAGGATTTTTTGACAATTTAAATAGGTTGTTTCCGCTCTTATTTCCAATATTCCAGCATTCCATTCTTCCATACAAGCGGCATGAATGAAATGCCGTTAAAAGACTTTTTATTTCGATAAGGTGTAGAAATTAAAAGGCGTTTGCTCGTCCACCCGGTTAATCTTTCGACAACTTGGTGGCAATTTCATAAACATTGCCAAAAGCCTGGCTTGACTGGTCCGGATTGATTAAAGGGACCATATCGGAAACCATTGTACGGATGTGTTTGTCATAAGTGACGCAGCCCAAATCCGTGGAAGGTAAGGTCAGGTATTTTTCAGCGACGATCTGAACAATACGACCCGCGTTTTCTTCTTTTTCATTTTTAACCATGTTGGTAACGACTTCCAGATGGATATCTCCGATTTCTTTTTTTAGAACCTCAATGATATTCTTTTCATCGGACTCCTCAATAAACTGAAAAAGTTCTTTGACTGTACGGATTTTTAGAACATTTTTGGGGTCCATGGCCATTTTTATCAGAGCCTGGAGAGATGGATTTTTACTGGAAAGTCTGCTTAATTTTCGGTAGACTGCATTGCGAACAAATATGTATGCATTCTGAATCGATGTTGGTTCCGGAGTAAGGACGACAATTTTTTTGTGGGCGATAAGAAAGAAATCCAAAACGTTAAAGGAAGTTCCAGCTCCAAGATCAAGCACAACATAATCGGCATCCAGTCTTGACAGGTGGGTCATGAGTTTGATTTTTTGGCTGAAGTGAGGATTTGCCAGGGAAAGAACATCACTGGCTCCGCTGATGAGGCGAAGGTTTTTCTCACTGGTATCAATGCAAATATCTTCTAATTCCCCGAATCTTCTTGTAATAAAATCATTTAGCGTCCTATCAGGGCTTTTGATTCCAAGGAGGGTGTGGAGATTGGCGCCGCCCAGATCGACGTCCATTAGAACCGTCCGATTGCCCATTCTGGCCAGCCAAAATGCCATAATCGTACTGAAGACACTCTTTCCGGCACCACCCTTTCCCCCGCCGATAGCCAATATCTTGGGTGTTGATTTATTTTCCGTGTTTAGTTCCTCTTTCACTTGGCACCTTATTTATTGAACATTAGCAAGACCCTAATCGATCTTTTAGGGTTAGAGTTTAGCTTGCGCTGCTCCCGTCCGCCTTGCCCCATTTTTATTCCCCGATATTCCATTATTTAGAGCTTTAAAGGTAATAATATCCTTAATTTCGATGGGGTCGTAAAAATTCCGAAGCATTAAATTTTAAACTACTTTTCCATAAGCGAATTCCATAAGCTCCAGATCAGATTTTGTTCTGCTTCGGATCCAAAGCAGTAACCTTTCAATATTCCGCGGTCAACATGGTTTATCTCTTTAAATTGAACGCCAACGATGGCTGTTTTTTTACCCTCGACAGGAATTTCCTTGCCCCAGACAATAGTGCCCAAGATATTGAGACTGATAGATTCTATGGGTAAACTCATTTGAATCTTAACACTTTTTCCGGTTAAATGGGCTATATCACCGGTTTGATATTTCGCCCCCAAGACAACACAGGTCCCACCTATAGAAATATCGTCTGTAAATCCGGATAGATTTAAAGGAGGTTTCCCGTTTTTTTCTTGAAAAACTTTCAGATTGACCTGCATGGGTAATTGATGCCGGGTTGCCTTTCTGACCGTTCTTGAATAACTTTCGCGGTTAGATTCAAAACAAAATTTACACAGGTTCCGCATTAGAAGATTAAGGTTCGGATGTTCTCCGCAAAGTGCAGTTAGTTTTAATTTGGAGATTTTCAACAGTTCAACGCGAGTGATGGTTTCAATTTCTGATTCAGATAATTTATCCTCCTCAAACGGATAGATCTCGCCAAAAATGTCGCTTTCTATCAGATTTATCGTAGATTTTTTTTGGATCTTTTCATCTGCTTCAACGCGATGGAAATTGGTCTCTTCCAATGCACCGGATACGACAAAGCACAACTCGTTTACTTCATCACCAAATTTTCTCAGCATGGTATTGGCAGGATAGTTATGAGGCACAATTTTAGCTATTAAATCGATCATTTCCTCATATGCCAGCTTGGTGAAGAACTCCTGCACCGCTAAATTTTGTGGGTTGGATTCACAAAGGGCTGAATGCAAGGCCAATCCTTCTTCTTTGGACGGTTTGGTGATTTGCCACTCAAAGATTTTGCATGTAATTGCCTGCAATGGCATGCCTGCTTCTATAAAAAGTTTGGCTGACGTCTTGTATTCTTCGGCGGCATTTATTGATTTTACTTCTAATAGTCGGTCAGCAAAGACTCTATGGAGTCGCGGGTCATTTGGAAAGGCTTTGAGAAGGTCTTCGAATTCTTCAATAGAATCGATGGTAATAGAACCGTCGATGATGCGGTTGACCACACTGTCTTGTCTATCAATTCGGTCAATCATTATCCACCTTCCTGTTAATACATAACAGAAAACCCTATTTTTCAGTTAAAATTTTTTGCCCTTTGAGCAGTTCTATTACTGCGTCGATACGCTGGTTCATAATCCTGTTCTTTTGATCCGAAAGGCGTAAAATTCCATATAGTAATTTTAATTTCGTATCGAATTTCAGCAAAATATCAGCATATTGAGCAAGATTTTCACTTATTGGCAATATCTGTTTTTGTCCATCTTCTGAAACCAGAGTTTCTGATGCGGCAGACTGCTTTTTTCTGAACGCCTTTATCATTTCTTCAAGATCATCTTTTTCCGCGTCCGATAGGCCAACGGTTATTTCTTCAAGGATTTTTTCAGACATGTTATCCCCTGCATTCAAGATTCATCATAGTCTTTAAACGCGTTTTTTAATTGAGCGTCTATGGTCTCAATACTTTCATCAGATGTTTTCATAAACTCCATAATTTCAGAAAGATGGCCAAAATCGATCATGTGTTTTTTCTTCAATAGCGTGAAAATCATCAATACAATGATAACACCTGTGAGGACATTCAACACGGCCAGTAGATATATCTGTGTCATGGCGTTTCCGTTAGCAGTAGAGGGTGGTCCAACGTGTTTCTCAGGTGTTTGATTTGGCACTTTGTTGGAAAAGGCATTTTCAGATGGTTGAGTTTCCTTCAATCCGGATTTTTCCACACCCGAGGGTGTCATGGGTTGGCTGCCGGCCGCTTTTTCCAATTCTTTTTTTTCGGGCGCTGTTGACGTTTCAGTAGAAGATTTTTCACGTAAAGATTCCTTTTGTTCGGATTTTTCAGGCGTTGAAGACACCTGGTACGCATCAACAACGATGCGGTTGGGGCCGGAAAGAGGAAACGCTTTGAGTATGAAATAGGGGAAAGATAGCCGGACATCAGCTACCAAATTAGATTTTTGCCGAGAAAATTTAATGGAGCGGACAAGTTGTATAGGGCCTGTCTTGAATAATGTGAGACGCGGAAGGGTTGTTGAACTGTCAAGAAAAACCACGGAAAAGTTCCCCTTTCCTTTAATCTCAGGGTTCTCGAATAGAACGTTGTTTTGGAATTCGAACACAACCCGGGTAAAATTTTCGTGTTTACCGGTTCTCACATCTCTTAAATTGGCAGCCTGGGCCCATCCAAGCTGGGATAATGTGAAAACAACCGCAACGAGCAGCATTATTCTAAATTTCATTTGTCTTATCATATTAGGTGCTTAGCTAAATCATATCGACAATTTGTTGTCGATGTTTGTAATATTTTGTATTTATTGATTTATAGTGATCTAAAGTTTGAAGTGAACTAAAGTGAGCTAAAATTAAGGAAAGCGCCACAGGCGCAACACATTTAATATTTAAACTGATAGAATACCTTCACTTTAGGCACTTTAGATCACTTTTAACTTTTCCGGTTTATCCGGGTTAGGTTTTATCTGAACTTTTATTCCCAACCACGTTGTATAATTCAGATTTAATTTCATATAATTATAGATTATAGCGGATGTTCTGTCAAATTAAATAAACCTTCATCGAGGTAAAGAAGATATGTGTGAGGTATTACAAAAAAATTAAACCTAAATTGAGCGTTTCAAACTGCGCCAGATAAACTAAATATAATTATTTTAAATCCTTAAGCCCACTTAGTGCATTAAAGAACCTCACTAACTCGGTAGAAATGAAAGTAAAAAAGAATGTCGCAGTTTAAAACCCTTCGGCAAACTCGACAATCGCTCAATTTAGGTTAAAGAAAGACACTTTCTTTCATGGCAAGCTTAAATTTCAGAAGCTGTTTTTTGTAATAGTCCCGATTTTTTGTTGTTAGCTCAAAAGCCCGACGCTCTGTGGTAATGGCCTGTTCAAACAGGCCGTTAACATAGTAGCTCTCTGCGAGCGTGTCGAGAATATGGGGGGATTCTTCAAGTTGAACAGCCCTTTTGGCAAGCGCCAGCGCTTTTTCCGGATTACGAAAGCTTTCGATTTCACACGTTGCATAGAGCCATGCAAGGTTGTTTAACGCATGGGTGTTATCAAGATCGATCCTGAGCGATTGTTCATAAGCCTTGATTGTTTCAGGATAGTTATTGTAACTGTAGTAAAGGTCGCCCAGCGTACTGTAAAGCAATGGATTGTCAGGGGTCTTTTCAAGCTCTCTTTGAATGATCTTTAGAAAAAAATGTTTGTTGAGCTTCTTGCTGGTTTCACCAAAATTTAGATTGTACCCCACACCACACAACAGGAATATCCCTGCTAAATAAACAGCAATACTTTTCTTTATTTTGTTTTCATGGCGTGTAATCCATATCTTGTCAGACTCGCATTTTTTTAAATATTCGATGCGTTTTGTGATACTGAAATGATGCCAGTTGGGCCTATCCGGATGTTCTCCGCTGGTTGCAGCAATTTTTTCAAATGTCGAGATCAGCGGTTTGGCACTATCGAAAAGAGAGTAAACATACGTATCTGCCTGACGCTCGAAATTACGCATAAAATAGCCGAAAATAAAGCGAAAGTAGACCAGAAAAACGATGATAATGACCAAGCTGAAAATCGATGTGGTTACTGTAGTTTGATCAAGGCCGGTGCTGTTTATGAGGTTGTATATAGTTTCCGAGAAGACAATTGAATAAATCAGCAGGTTAAAGGTGGCGTAGGAGATGATCATGTAGCCGACAAAAAATAACAGATAAAAAAGAAGATGCTTTTTTTTTATATGCCCAATTTCGTGGGCAATAACCGCATCAATCTCTTCGGGTTCAAGCATGTGAAGAAGACCTTGAGTAACAAGGATGTAGCGGAATTTCTTAATCAACCCCATCACGGCGGCGGTGATCATTTTCCCGCCGAAAATGGGCCAGTAAAGAATGTTGGCATATTCCATTCCGGCTTTTCGGCAGAGTTCTTCAATCCGACTTCTATGGTATCCGATTTCAAGGGGCTTGCATCTCCAGAATTTCTGAATCATCACCGGACCTACCATTGCAATGGCAAAAAGAAAAACTAAAAAATAGGTTATCTCTCCTTCGGTGGTGGAAAGGAAACGTTTCGGCAGGTCAAATGGCAGCGCGTTGATGATATCTGCTATTCCTGAAAGCAGAAGCCAGGGTAAAAGTATTGGAATCGAGAATGAAATCTGAGACAGAACGTAAGTTTTTCTTGGCAGATCCGTGGGATAAAGGCGTCGGTAAGGATTGTAGGCACATGCCCATACGATTGCCAGGTAACATGTAAAGAGCATGAGAAACAGCAGCGCCTGAAATGTGGGAATGATGTTTAAAAAGGGTGTGTTTATCAGAAAGGATGTAAGATTTAAGCCATAAATATCAATTGAAAAGAGTAAGATCGCCAATATGGATTGGCGGGTTAACGTAGATCTGAATTTGTGATCGTGATGGATTGAGTGTTGTTTTAGAATCTGTTTTTCAACCCTGTGAAACTGTATCCAGGTGATGGCCGCAAAAATAACAATCAGACATACAAAAAGAAATAGCGTTTCAGGGGCTGTAAAGTTCGTATTTTCTGAAGGCTGGTACGTGCTGTATATAAGAAGTACGACGATAAAGTATATAAAATTGCTAAACATACGTATATATTAATCGATATCATTTCAGTCTTGTTTAACAACAAGTCTGATGTATCATTTTTAAATTTTCAATCCGGTTAGTTATTTTTTCCCTTGTAATATCGTTCTTTTTCACTGTAAATGCAACCGCAGTACTGCTGGCGGTACATCCCCAGGCGTTTTGACGTTTCGACACCCTCCTTCCATCCGAGCCGGAAATCGTTGTAGTAGAACGTTATCCCCACAGATTTCCCCACAGCTTCACCAATGGATTTGATTTCATCATGTTTCTGGAATTTGCTGTATAAGAGTGTGGTGCTAAAACAGTCAAATTTTCCGCGTTTTGCCATCAGGGCCGTGGACCGGAGTCGCTCATGATAACAAACAACGCATCGATTCGATTCCCTGAACGCCACATTCCGGATAAAACCTTCCAGATCATAACCTTCCTGGTAAATGACGGTAAGATCGATGGAAGTCGCATAAGACTCGAGAGTTTCCTGTCTTTTGATGCACTCTGTGTAAGGATGGATGTTGTTTCGGTAGAAAAAACCCAAAATATCAAATCCTTCATCTCGAAGAATTCTTGCCGGGTATATGCTGCATGGTGCGCAACAGATGTGAAGAAGGATCTTCATCTTCTTTCTCCAAAAATTGCCGTTCCTATCCGTACAAGGGTTGCCCCTTCTTCAATGGCAACTTCAAAATCACCGGTCATACCCATGGAGAGTTCATTCAGGATAACATCTGGAAAGGTTTTTTGAATCTGATCTCTGAGATTCCGAAGGGCTATGAAATAGGGCCGAGCCTTTTCAGGATTGTTGAAAAAAGGGGGCATTGCCATGAATCCTTTTACGGATAAATTTTCAAAAAAAACAATGTCTTTGATCAGATTTATCGCATTTTCTATGTCTGATCCTGATTTTGATTGTTCTTTACTGATATTGATCTGCATGAGCACGTCTTGAACTTTATCAACTTTTTTTGCCTGCTTGTTCAGTTCACGGGCTATTTTGAGCGTATCCACGGAATGAATCAAATCAAAAAGCCTGACAGCGTATTTAGCCTTGTTGGACTGTAGATGCCCGATAAAATGCCACGATACCGGGTATGTGCCCAGAGCGTTGAACTTGTTTCGGGCTTCCTGAACATAATTTTCACCCAAAATGGTAACACCTGCCTCGATGGCTTCCCTGACTCTGTTTGCCGGAATTGTTTTGCTGACTGCAACCAGATGGATGCTTTCAGGGGCGCGGCTGCACTTAAAGGCCGCTTTGTTGATGCGGTCCTTCACATTTTCCAGTCTTTTTTTCAAATTCATTGAAGTTTAACATAAGTTCGAATTATTGGATTACAAATAACCAAAACAAATTGCTAATATGTATGCAAAAGTTTAAAGTGCCTAAAGTGAGCTAAAATGCCTATTTATCCCGAATTCATCGGGGAAGTTATGGAGTCGCTTCGCTCTGCTGATTTTATATAATTGACAGAATTCCTTAACCCTGGCCCAGACCGATCATCAATACTATATACTCAAAAAGTCATGTTTGTAATAGTCCATAAGCCAGATCAATATATGAACGATTCGCACCAGGGCGGGCTTTAGCTCACTTTAAACTTTAGTTCACTTCAAACTCTTGGATTCAGCATATACGGGCTAAGGTCCAGATAAAAATACGTCATTGTATTTATGTATTAGAGCGCTTAGCAATAACGATAACGCCTTCCTTGATTAAAAATTCTATGACTTCGCAAACCGGAAGCCCCACGACATTTGTGTAGGAACCATTGATGCTTTTAACCAAAAAGGTTCCAAGCCCTTGTATGGCATATGAACCTGCCTTGTCAAACGGCTCTTTGGTATGGACATACCACTCGATCTCTTCGTGGGTAAGATTTTTGAAAAGAACGTCTGTTTTAACGGTTTCAGAGAACAGTCTTTTTTTTGCTCTACAACAGACGGCATACCCGGTTAGGACCTGATGGGTTTGCCCGCTGAGTTGTTTTAACATGGTTCGGGCTTCATCCCTTGATCCCGGCTTCCCAAGTATGTCCTCGTTTTTAAGGACAATGGTGTCCGCTCCGATCACCCATTTTTCAGGATACTTTTTGGAAATGTCATCGGCTTTGGCTTCAGATAAAATTCTGACATAAGTTTCCGGGGATGATAGGGGTACCCTCGTTTCGTCGATGCTGCTTGGAATTACGGAAAATTTAAGGCCTGCCTGTTCCAGTAAATATCGGCGCCGTGGAGACTTTGAAGCAAGAATCAATAGAGGTTCTTCATCTGAAATTTTCATATCGTATGATGTGTTTGAGTGATTGGTATGTTTTTGGTGTAACGTTGCTGAAACCTAACTTGATAGAGTCGCGAAGCGATTGTATCACTTGAATGTCTTGTCCACCATCGGAAAAATTCACCGTTTATAGGGATCAACCAAAGCTTGATAGCTGGTATAGTAAATATCCGTTAATGTAATAAAAGCCGTTGTAATCAATGGGCCGTAAATAATGCCGAGGATACCGAAGATATTTAATCCGCCAATTATTGATAAAAAGACAAGCAGGGTATGCATTTTAACACGCTGTCCCACCAGCCTTGGCTTTAACAGGTTGTCGACACTCACCGAGAGGATGAGATAAAAAACAATGAAAAATATGCCCACTGCAATCCGGCCTTTAAAAAAAAGATAAATCGCTGCGGGGATAAATACCACTCCTACGCCGATGATGGGAAGAAACGCCAAAAATCCCATAATCACACCCCATAAAAATGCCGATTTTAACCCGAAGAGCCAGAAAACAATCCCGCCCGCAACTCCTTGGATCAGACCTCCCACCCCATTGCCGATTAGAATCGCACCGGACATATCTTTAAATTTCCGAATGAGTTTTTGGTCCTGTTCCTTGGGCAGCGGGGAAAGGTCGATAATGAATGAAATCAGCTTGTCGCCATCTATTAAAAGATAATAAATGATCAGGAGCATAAAAAAGAAATATACGAAAAATTTGAATATATTCGAAGCAATGGAGCTTGCCTGCTGATACAGGAAAAGGCCGACCACCTTACCCAGCTCCGAGATACCTTTATTGAGTTCTTCACCGGTAATTTCTATATTAAAATTTGAAAGGATAAGGTTTATTTTGTCTAAAATCTTGCTGGTTTCAAGAATTTGTTTAATCTGGTCGCTGATGACCGCTCCCTTTCCCATGAGATAGAGGTCATATGCCTCTTTTGACAATATGCCCACAAAAAAGACCGTTGGGATAAAGAGGATAAAGAATATTAAAGCACAGGTCAAAAGAGAGGAAAAAAGCGGACTTATTTTACGGTTTAATAACACGTAAACCGGTTTAAAAATGCTGGTCACAACGGCGGCAAGAATAATAGCGGAGATAAAGGGCCAAAAGAGACGCCCGAGCAAAAAAGCTGAGACTATAAAAAGCGCCAGAAAAAACCACAAAATAATATTGCCGGAGGTTTTGTCTTGCATTGCAACTCCAATTCAATACAAAGAATTCCTGTCATCGCGCATGGCGGTTACCCATGCCTGGCCCAAGCCTGATAAAAGCGCCATGGATTAAAACATCTATCGGTAATGTATTCGTTTCATTCAACCGGGAATGTCGAGACGGTTATCAGGAAAGATACCCTGTGAAATTTAGGAGCGGATCATTTCTATTTACTGGTCTATTTGCTGGCCAATCCGCCCGCAACAAATAAAAGAATGATTTCATAAGCAAAAACAGAAACATAACTGCCAAATAACGCATAAACAATGCCGCCGCCGATGACCGCCGGCACACCAAATACCACCAAAGTACCCAATCTTCTACTGATGTTCATCTTTAATCAATCTCCTTTAAATATATATTATTATCAAAAGGGAATCCTGAAAAAAAATCGATAAGCAAGAAATAACGTCTAATTTAAACACATCACACCGGCCAAAAGTTGAGCTTGCGAAATCCTGCTTTCTGTATTAAATTTTTTAGCAACAATCTATGAAAGATGTTCGTTTGTAGCAATAACGGAAAATCAAGTAAAGAAAAAAACAGACAAAATCGTTTTATTTAATAAATGTGGATCATCTCCCGATTAGTTGTAGTTAATTAGAGTAAAATAAGTGGGTCATCTCCAATTGAGCGGGTGTGATCCCAAAGGATCCAAGGGGTCAAGGGTCCAAGGATTCGAGTGAAAATCAAAAAAATATTCAAAGAGAGTAACCTATATTATTGCTAGCTAAAGATTTAGATTTAATTGAAAAAGGTGAATTGGGTACACTAAATAAAAGCATCGCAGAAATCGAAAGAATGTTAAAGGCGCTGATAAAGTCTTTAGACAACAAACCCTTGGACCCTCTTCTCCAACTAAATTGGAGAAGAACTATAAATGTAAACAACAATGTGCCTGATCCTTCTATCATATGAGATGCATCCGAAATACCGGATGGTACTGGCGGCGAACAGAGATGAATATTATAACCGTCCCACAGCCCCCATCGCCTTCCATGATGATTCGTCGGATATTCTTGGTGGCCGAGACCTTAAGCATCACGGAATGTGGTTGGGTATCACCCGGCTCGGACGGTTCGCAGCCATCACCAATTACAGAGATCCGGGCCTGAATATATCCGGTGCACCATCCAGAGGTTTTTTGGTTCGAGATTTTTTAACCGGTAAAGAATCGCCTAACAGTTATCTCGAACATGTCAAATCCATTGGACATCAATATAACGGATATAATCTTCTTGTTGGAGACCGGTCTGAACTCTACTATTATTCAAACCGTGGAAACACTATTGAAAAATTAAAACCGGGCATGTACGGCCTGAGCAATCATCTGATGGATACATCCTGGCCCAAGATCACAAAGGGAAAGTCGGACCTTGGGAAACTGTTGAACGGTAAAGAAGATATAGCCCCCCAAGATATATTCGATCTTTTAAAGGATGGTTCTTGTCCGCCGGACAGCATGCTGCCTGACACCGGTGTGGATCTCGAATGGGAGCGGATTCTTTCTCCGTTATTTATTACCAGCGAGTTTTATGGGACACGTTCATCTTCGATCATCCTCATCGAAAGGAAGGGAGTAATCACATTTCTGGAAAGGACATTCATTCCGGATGGCGGTGTATCCAAAGAGGAAAAAGCCCGTAAATTTACATTTCAGATGTCCGCGTAATTTTTCTGTATTATCCTTGACAAATGGATGATACTTACTTAAATTTAGATATTAAATATGTTCTTTTAAATAATCTGCAAAATTTATGGGGGCGAAACGGCTTCGACGGGGATAAAGAAGCACAGGTTGCATACCAAGCTCCTGCCGGCTTGTAAAAAAGGTGGGAAATTAAACATAATCGCAGATGATTATAATTACGCTCTAGCCGCTTAAAGGCTAGCGTCCTGCCGAACCATTCCTGCTAATTCGGCAAGGGCGTCGACGAGCAGGATAGCTGGTCCCTAAATCCTGTTAACGGATCAGCGAATATTCTTACAGGATAGCCTTTTAAGCATCCTGCCTGGAGGAGACTAAAAAAGGCGAAAGCGAAAGTTCAGGCTATGTATGTAGATGCCTATGCGGAATGTTTTCGGACGCGGGTTCGACTCCCGCCGCCTCCACCATTTGAAAATCTAGTCATATCAGGGCGTTAGCCCTGTTCAGGGACGTGGATTTTCACGATTGTGACCATAATTGTGACCAATTGTGACCAAATCCGTGTCCCTTTTGTTTTTGGTGGCTTCCAAATAAAGCTTTTCAAGGGCTGATCCGTCATGCCTTGTCAGATTTGGAATATAGCGACCGTAAGTCTTATACACCATGGACGTGTTCACATGCCCTAAGGTTCTGGCCACCCATTCAGGTGATTCTCCGGCGCCTAAAGCCCAGGAAGCGAACGTGTGACGTGTTTCGTACATTCTCCGATACCTAAGACCGCTTTTTTTCATGGCCCGCGCCCAGACCTCTCTGGCTTTGTCCTGAAGGATGGGTTTTGCGTTGATGTTTAAAAACACATACGGGTTGTTAAGATCCTTCGTCAGTTCCCACTGATCTTCAAGAACCTTTCGCATAGACGGTCTGATCTCGATCCTTCGCCGACTTTCTTCGGTCTTTAAATCCGATTTTTCCCTGTTTCGAACCCTGCTAAGTTATCTCCTACCGGGCAGACATCCTGTTGTCATCTGTTTTTCTATAACCGTACAAACACCGGATAAAAGCGAACACAGTTTTGAACTTCTCCCTAAGATTCGGCACCAGACGTTTCATAAGCAGAACCAAGGCGATGATCAGGGCGATGAAAAACACAGGATAATAATATACATTGGCCCGGAATTTGTTGATAACCGTATCATCTTCAAAACTCTCCGAAGGAACTGTCGGGTACGGATGAACAATATCCGCTGCATTCGAGGTTATCTCTTTGATCACTGGAATGACGAGCTTTTGTGACCATCTCAAATCATTGAAGTCGATTTTCGGATTATATTTTTTAAGCAGCCAAACCGGCATTTCAAAAGTATCATTGCACAGGGTCCAGATATTGTCGCCTTTTTGGGCCTGGTATAATTGAACGGTTTCGATTTCATAGAAGCTGAAAAAATCCTCCTGAATCTTTTTGTGGTATTCAAACCGCGTTTCTTCAAATTGTTCTTTCGAAATCTTATCAAGGGGTATTTTCACTTTCATGTGCAACTGTAATGTTCTGCTGTAGGGAAATCTATTCAGCCTTCGGATAATCTTCGTCGGAATTTCAAGCCATTCAGCGAAGTGTCCCAGAGTTTCTCCCATTTTAACCAGGATGATTCCAACGGGTTTGCCCTTTTGTATCATCACCCGCTCGACCTCCAGGTTGCCCCCTACGATAGCCGGGTCGATTGCCAGCCCGGACGCCGGGGTCGCGGCCTCGTATGCGGAAGATGTACGCAAAGACGCCATCTCCGGGGCTTGTGTTCTTTGTTGATGGATTTTAGCGATGGAAAGGTGCGGGGCTTCAGACATATTCGCCACTTCACCGGGCAACGGCAGTCTCAAATGTTGATTGACATAAATGACACCTTTTGAGTTGATCTTGTTGGCCAGGATCAGGTCGGATACTTTGATTCCGTGCATCTTTGCAATTTTTGTGATGTTATCGCCCTTTTTCACGCGATAAATATGACTCGCCTTCTGATGATGCTTATACATGTTCCAGGGCAATTCCGTGGACGCTCCCATTCGATTTTGCACTGCATCTGACGGCAGGCGCAGTGAATATCCTTTGGGTACATATTTTTGCCCTCTGAAAACCGGAGGCCGCAAAGAGAGATTGAGCTTGCGAAGGGTTGCCATGTCCACGCCAAAATATTGGCCCAGGTCTTTAATGGATGCATAACCGGCCAGCACGATTTTTCGGCTATCAACAGGTGTGTCCGGCGTTATTTTGCCGAAATATTTTTCATAATTGGTGGCGACTTCCCGTGCGGCCAAAAACTCCGAGTAAAAATTCCTTGAAGCAAATCGAAAGTTTTTGCTTTTGTAATGGTTAAAGATCTCTTCGTAGCCGCCTTTTGTCCATTTTGCGCTTAACACCCCCGAAATTCCGTGATTGTAGGCTGTAATGGCCAGCGGCCAGCTTTCAAATTTATCATAGGAGTGCTTCAGCAACTGGGCCGCTGCCTCGGATGATCGAATGGGATCCCATCTTTCATCTATGGCATAGCCCACGGTCATAAAACGCTTGCCGGCTTTGCGAACAAATTGCCAGATACCCGCAGCGCCGAATTTACTGTAGGCCTTGGGGTTATATGAGGATTCCACATGGGGCAGATAGACGAGATCTACCGGCAATCCGTATGAAAGAAAAATCTTTTTGATCTGGTCGATAAAGGCGCCGGAACGAACAATCCCTTCACGAAAGCGATCCTTTTGACCGATCTGGCAGCGGATTTTGTACATCGCCTTTCGGAAAGTGGCCCGATTCGCATTCTTGCCAAACAGGGCTGCCACCCGCTTGGCTTCGCCATCAGATACAGAAGGATTTTGAGCCAATTTTCTTAAAATATTTTTGTATTTACGTTTGGCTTTTTGGGTCCGCTTCTCGTTGATTTTTTTTGCACCGTACCGATCCGGGTCTATGAGGTCGATCACCTCATAGATGATATTCAAGTTTTTGCTGTCATGGAGAATGCCCTGGGCTGTTGAGCACTCTGAGTAAACCTTGGTCCAGAACTTTACATTCGGTTCTATGCTGGGATAAACAGGAAAGGGTGTGGCGTCACCATTAAGAGCCGCAGGGAAAAAAAAGTTGCTGAACAGGAAAAGAACGGACATGCAGAATTTCAGGGGCATCTTTTTCATAACCATAAATCTCCATTTTACCCATGCGTTAAAGAGGTCCAAAACATAAGCGGCCAAGATAGTGCAAGAATCATGCGAAGTGACGCATTTTTTCTTTTGGAGATGAGAAAAATGGAAAAATATCAAGGAATTATTTGATAGGAAAAAATATAGATACGATGTCGGATGACAATAATTGGCAATGACATGGCCATTATTGGGCAGGTTCAACAAGGGCCTAAAAGCCCACAAGTTTAGTAACGAGTCAGTTTGCCTGGCTCATCTCGTAATGCAGTGGGAGAACGCTTTAAAACCCAACCTTCCAGTATTCCACCATTCCATTATTTTTACCCCTGAAACTTTTTTCTGTTTAACTGGGGCCATATTCAAGGCAAGCGTTCTATGCTCAATAAATGTGCTATACTTTCATAAAGTTGTAACATTTCCAAAAACGCTTACAAAAACTATCTGGACAGACGATCCCAAAACGCTTTGCCCTGGTCCAGATCCATACCTCCACCATGACCTGAAGCGTCTTTCGGCGCTTGAAAGCCCCTTAGCCTTGCAATTCGATCGTTTAAGGGCGGATGGGTTGAGAACAGACTCATCATTTTTTGACCGGAAAGGGGATTGACGATGAACATGTGGGCTGTGGATGGATTGGCATCCATGGGACGTTTGCCGGAGTAGGCTCCAAGTTTTTCCAGTGCCCGGGCCAACCCTTCGTTATTTTTTGCAAAACGTGCACCAGAAGCATCCGCCATATATTCCCGGGATCGGGATATAGCTGTTTGTATGAGAACGGCCGCAATGGGGGCAAGGATGGACATGATGATCAGTCCAAAACCGCCCATGCCTTCATTATCGTCGCTTCCGCCTCCAAAAATAGCCGACCACCGGGCAATGCTCGCCAGCATCATGATGGCGCCGGCCATGGTTGCAGCAATTGAACCGATGAGGATATCCCGGTTTTTGACATGGGCCAACTCATGCCCCAGAACACCGGCAAGCTCATTGCGATTCATGATCTTGAGCAAACCCTCTGTTACCGCTACAACGGCATTTTCCGGGTTTCTGCCGGTTGCAAATGCATTGGGAGATTCCTGGGGGATGATGTAGACTCTGGGTGTGGGAAGACCGGCCCTGTTGGCAAGATCCTGGACAAGGCCATAAAGTTCCGGTGCCTGGCCGGGAGTTGCTTCACGGGCATTGTACATACGAAGAACGATTTTGTCAGAATACCAGTAGCTGAAAAGGTTCATGCCTGCTGCAAAGAAAAAAGCAATGATCAATCCCTGGCGTCCTCCCAGCAGATGTCCGATAAACATGAAAAATGCCGTCATTATTGTAAGCAAAACGGTTGTTTTAATCTGATTTCCCATAGGATAACCTCATTCCTCGAATTTTGCTGCCGATATTTGGCTTTTTACGAATTTATTTCGTCATAAAAAACCTGGTCCTCCCCCGCGTAGCGGGATCTAAGATGGGCCAAGCCTGTCCCGCATTGCGGGAGTCAGAGTTCTCTGGCTCTGCCAAAAGAATTGATGCAAGGGTTTGAAGTGAGCTATAGTTAAAAAAGGTTGTGCCCGTCAGCCCGTTATGCCGGTTT
>CALLDL010000019.1 GCA_937998305.1 uncultured Desulfobacterales bacterium
TCTTCTAAATCCTTGAGTCTCAGCGGAATGGATGATCTTTTATTAAAGC
Source organism: uncultured Desulfobacterales bacterium (assembly GCA_937998305.1). Classification (GTDB taxonomy): domain Bacteria; phylum Desulfobacterota; class Desulfobacteria; order Desulfobacterales; family UBA11574; genus UBA11574. The sequence goes on from CALLDL010000019.1 coordinate 50, forward strand.
GGGTGCTGTTTGAGTGGCTTAGGGATCGTTAGAAAGAACAGGCGCATGCCGAAATCGCATCTTTAAAAGAAATTAAAAATTGTATGGCAAACTTATTGATTTTTCAAAGATTGATTCCTGTTCTTTCTTTACGAACCCTTGCCACGAGTTCACGCGGTTTAAAAAAATATTATCCATGGAGCGACTATTTAGAAAAACTCCCCGACCCCTCAATTAACTACAACTCGGGAGATGATCCACAAATTTTAAGTTTTGCCCGCAATCGACCGTCCAAGTTCATGGACATCCGTTCGGTCTGTCCGTGCATCTTTAATAACAACGCCATTAAAAAAGACCAGCACTCGATCTGCATTCGTCAGAATTTCGTCGAGTTCTGAAGATGAAAAAACAATACATGCCTTGTGTGCACAATATTGATGGAGGTGCTGCCAAACCCAGAGAACAGATTCCATGTCTAATCCTCTTGTTGGATTCCCCAATAGAAGCAAAATCGGATCGGCGGGCAGGAAGGAAAGAAGCAGGCGCTGTTGATTCCCTCCTGAAAGAGATTCTACAAAAGATTCCGGTTCGGCTTTGATTCGAAACTGGGCTATGCTCTTTTGCGCTTTTCGGAAGGCGTGAGCACTTTTTACAAAAAACCCTTTCTGTTTGTCCTGAAGTAAAAGATGCTGGGTTATGCTCAATCCTGATATCAATCCCTCTTCAAGGCGAGAGCCCGGCAAGTAGGTTACTCCCCGGTTTTTGTATGTATGATAATCCTTGCTGTTCATTTTCACGCCCTGAAGACGTATGGATCCTTTGGACGGTTGCTTTAGACCTGCTGCGATTCTGAGAAAAACGTCCTGGCCGCTTCCTTCAAGGCCGGCCAAACCGATCACCTCTCCCTGGCGAACGGTGATGTCACAGTTTTTTAAACCTGTGCGACCACCTGGAGCAGATACCTGATTCATCTCAAGGATGATTTCCCCGGTTTTTAATTGAGTACGTGTGGGTGGGAGAGGGGGTGAACCGAACATCATTTCCAGCAAAACGGTTACACTAAAAGGTCTTTCCATTTCCCCCGCTACGGTTCCCTGTCGCAGCACCGTTATTTTATCGCACAAGGCTTGTACATCTTCCAGCTTGTGAGACACCAAGATTACGCTTTTACCCTCTGAAACGAGTTTTTTAAGGGCCTGAAAAAGGATTTCTTTCTGCAAACTGGATATTCCGGTGGTGGGTTCATCTAGAATCAGGACCTGAATTCCCCGGGCCAAAAGCCTCAGAATCTCAAGTTGCTGTCTTTCACCAATGGTAAGACGTTTAACAAAAGTATCCGGCTGAAGAGAAAAATCAAATGAATTTGCAGTCTTTTCAAAAATCTTTCTAAATGTTTTTTTCTTGTTTACTAGTCCGGTGGTTTGTCCCAACATGAAGTTGTCCAACACAGACAGAAGGGGGAAATCGAGAGGGTCCTGGTAAAGCATACCGATACCCAGTTCCGAGGCTTGGGCCGGTGTTTTGTAATCTACAGGGGAATTATCAACAAGAATGGTGCCACTGGTTTTTTCGCTGTAACCGGCAAGAATCTTCATTAATGTGGACTTACCCGCACCATTCTCTCCGAGAATGCCATGGATAACGCCTGGCTCAATGGTAAGATCAACTCCGAAATTGGCCTTTACCGGCCCATAATATTTGTGGATTTTTCGTAGTTCTATCCTCATCTTAGAGAATATCCAAAAAGATTCATTTGAACTATTTAGCGCCCATCCACGATAAGGGAAAGCCGCTTAAGTGTCCAATTCATAAATGAGGATTTTTTTCGCTGGTCAAGGCCGCAAAAGGGTTTTCGGTGAGGCGTACACAAAGTACGCCGCAGCCGGAAACCCGCGGAGAACGAAGTCCAGCGGTAAAAAGACCATTTATGGATGGACACTACTTCGCGCCGCTTTGCCCGCTCATCCCCTTTAAAAGCTGTTTCATGTACCAAACCTTTTTATCGGTCGCAACTTCACCGTCTTTAAGAAATAAAGTGCCGTCCTGATAGTAAAGGGGACCTTTGAAAAGTTCTGCTTTGCCTGTTCCGAGATCCTTGATAAATTTATTCAGAGCTGCTTTGGCTGATAAAGACAATACCGGCCCGGCCTCAAAACCGACCGCACTGGTATCAGGATTGTTGATGTCGTTCCAGTCAAGCCCCATCCAGATCCATTTGGACGTCCATTTTTCTGTCATTGATTCTTTGACAAAATTCACATATCCCGGACCCCAGTTGTAATAGGGAACGCCCAAGCAAACATCAGGTCCGCCTTTGCACGCCCCGACATAATCATAGGGTACTGCCCAGACTTTTTTTCCCTTTTTCCGTTTTTGTGTCGCAACAACGACAGCTTCGGTGGTGTCTATCCCGGAAAGAACAACATCATATCCGGTGTTGAAAAAGTTTAGAGCAACTTGAGTGGGATCAGCGGTTACACCGGGTATGTTGAACCAAAAGCCGATCCAGGTTACCTGAAACTTCAACTTTGCCGGATCTTTTTTCAGAACCTTTTCCCAGGCATATTTAGCGCCAAGATAACAAGATGCTGTCAATCGCCGGGTTTCATCGTTTACAAGAGGACCGAGATATCCGATTTTACCGGTTTTTGTGGTCATTGCTGCGGCAAATCCGGCCATCATTTTTCCGTATTCCATTCGCCCCATGAGGTTGCTAAGATTCTTAGGCGCCTTTGCGGTGAGAACATCGTCACCGGAAATATGAAGAAAATGTATTTCAGGATGCATCCGGGCTGCTTCTCTGGTTCCGTCTTTCATGTCATCAGAATTTGCGATGATCAATTTAGCCCCTTTTTCCACCATATCATCTACGAGCTGGGGAATCGTAATGCCGGGACGATCGGCCGGATTGACCTTGTCGATATATATCATTTTGGCATCGGGAATCATTTTTTCCACATATTTTCCCCCTTCAAAATGCGCCTGGCTCCATCCATGATCATTATAGGGGCCAACCAAAAGCAAACCAAACGTAAACGTCTTATCAGCCCCCATGGCTGTTCCCGAAGTTAAAATTGACAAGGAAAAGAAAAAAAACGCTGCGGTTACTCCCAGTATAAGTTTTTTTAACATAAAGTCCTCCTTACACGCCAGTTGAGCGGCAATACTCAATTGATGGCCAGGTCTGTCCATTTTTCAACTTGAAATTTAATTTGATTGGGTGTGAACTGTAAATTATAGAAACATTAGTCTATAATTGCTATCCCATTCTATATACGGTTAAAGGTGTCCGTCAGTCAAGTGAGAAGTCGTAATAAGATTAGGTGGTTGGAGATATTGGCCAAGACGTTCTAAAATTAGGGTCCATCTTCTTGCCCGACCTTGATATCGGACGAGAATCTCATTCTGATGAATTGACGGATATCTTCAATAATTAGATAAAGGGACGGCACCAGAACCAGTGTAATAACGGTCGCGAATAAAATACCGTACCCCAAGGAAATGGCCATGGGAATCAGAAATCGGGCCTGTCGGGATGTTTCAAATATCATCGGTGACAAACCGCCGAAAGTGGTCAAAGTTGTCAAAATAATCGGCCGAAAACGGTGAATACCCGCCTGATGAATCGCGTCGCGCCGATTCATTCCGGCCCGTTCCTTCCGGTTGGCAAAATCGATCAGCACCAGCGAATCGTTGACCACCACTCCGCTCAACGCCACCACGCCGAACATGCTGAGCACGCTCAGGCTGTAACCCATGATCAGATGACCGATGACGGCCCCCACGATGCCAAAGGGAATGGCCACCATAATAATCACCGGCTGGACATAACTGTTCAGTGGAACAGCCAGCAAGGCAAAAATGACCACAAGGGCCACCAAAAGTCCTTGCATCAGGCTCTGCATGCTTTCTCGCCGGTCAGCCTGTCGTCCCTCAAAACCATAGATCAGGCCGGGATATTTCTTTTGCAATGCCGGGAGGGTTTCAGATTTAAGTGACTGCGAAATCTCACCCGCTTTGCTTCTGGGCCGAACGTCGGCTTCCACCGTTACGATCCGGCGGCCGTCCCGACGGTTAATGTCAGTATAGGCCCGCCCCCGGTGTATGGTGACGGCAGATCGCAAGGGAATCTCACTACCGTTTGGCGTCCGCAATATCATTTCTTCAAGAATATACTCGGAAATTCGTTCGATCTTGGGGAGCCTGACCATGACTTTGACTTCATTACGACCTCGCTGTTGCCGTAATGCCTCGGCACCATAGTAAGCATGCCGGACTTGCCTGGCCACCTCCTTGGACCTCAATCCAAGACTGCGGGCTTCCGGTTTGATCTGAAAATCGATTTGTTGTTTGCCAGGTGCAAAACCATCATCGATATCTTTTACAATCGGATAAAAACCCAGAGCCTTGGCAACATCGGCAGCAGCCTTTTCCAGCAGACCAATATTTTTGTGGCTGAGTTCTACGGTAATGGCGGCTCCGCGACCGGGTCCACCGGCATCGGATTCAAATAAAAGTGATTCCAATCCCGGAATACCCCCCACCCGTTCCCGCCAGCGTTCCGTTATTTGCGCGGTCGAGATCGGGCGTTTGTTCGGCGGTGTCAAGTAGATACGGACATCGGCCTGGTTGCCATTGATCCTGGCGAAAATTCCTTCCATGAGTGTTTTTCCACCATTTTCAGCGACAACCTCCCGGGCCGCTTTGACCAGCATCTGCTGCACCTTTTCGGTTTTTTGAAAGGCGGTCCCGAACGGCAGTGTGGCCGTCACTTTAGCATAATCGGATTCGATCTTGGGAAAAAGTTCAAATCCCATGCGCCCGCTCTTCGCATAACCGACCACTATCAGCAAAACAGCAATACCCAAAGACATCGTCACATATCGCCAGCGCAGGGCCAATCCCAACAATGGGCCGTATCTCCGGCTAACAAAACGGACAAAGGCGTTACTGAATCTTTGCTGCCAAGCATGTATCCGGCTGAAAAACCCTTTACGCAATTTTTTCTGATGACCGACGTGGGCAGGAAGAATCAAAAAACATTCGATCAGCGAAATCGCGAAGACACTGATTACAACTACCGGAATCTGTTTGAAAACCTTTCCCAAGATCCCGGGAACGAAGAACATTGGTGCAAAAGCAATCATGTTGGTCAGCACACTGAACGTCACCGGCATGGCAATCTCTCTGGTCCCTGAGACGGCGGCGTTGAACCAGAGAACACCTCGTTGGTGGTGATGATAGACGTTTTCCCCAACCACGATGGCATCGTCCACCACGATGCCGAGGGTGACAATAAACGCGAACATGGATACCATGTTGATGCTGACACCCATTGCCGGCAAAACTAAAAGGGATCCCATAAAAGAGATGGGAATGCCCAGAGCCACCCAGAAAGCCAGACGGATTTCCAAAAACAATGCCAGCAAAATAAACACCAGCCCGAGACCCATACATCCGTTTTTAATCAACAGCCCCATGCGCTGCCGATAAATATTCGACCGATCATTGCGAAGAACAACCGATAGACCCGGGGGCAGTTCCTGGTTTACCGCCTCCACCACCCGTTTGGCGGCATTGGATACTGAAACAGGGGTTTGATCGCCGATCCGGTAGACCTCGACCATTACGGAGGGTTTGCCGTTGTATGTGGCGGCATTATCGGTTTCTTCGAATCCGTCCTTAATATCGGCAATATCTTCAAGAAGAACCTGGGTTCCGTCGTTGGCTGTAATAATTGGAATCTTTCCGAATTCATGCCCGTAATCCTTACGCTCCTTAACGCGAATGAGAATATCACCCCCGGGGGTTTTCACGGCGCCGCCGGGAAGCTCAACGGATGTCCTGCCGATCCGCCGGGCAACCTCCTCTAGGGTAAGGTTATAAGTCCGCAATTTGTCCTGGGAGATTTCGACGCTGATCTCATAGTTACGCACCCCTACCAGTTCCACCTGGGTGATATCCGGGTCCTGGAGCAATCGGTCCCGCAAATACTCAGCATATTCACGTAACACCCCTTCGCTTTGATCGCCGTAAAGTGCCAGAGAAACAACAAAACGCTTTCTGGCAACAATCACCACCCGGGGCTCTTCTGCTTCTTCGGGGAAAGACGTAATCCGATCTACTTCACTCTGGATGTCCTGACCCAGCTTTTGCAGATTTTCGCCTTCTATCATCTCTACGGTAACCGTCCCAAACCCTTCTTTTGCAGATGCCCGAACTTCATCGACACCTTCCAACCCTTGTACGGCTTCCTCTATGGCCAATATGATACCCCTCTCCACTTCCTGGGGGCTGGCACCGGGATAGGGAACGGTGATTTGGACCCGATCCAGCTCAAAGTAAGGAAATACTTCCTTCTTGATGCGGTAGCCCGAAAAGAATCCTCCCACAAGAAGCACCAGCATGAGAAGGTTGGCTGTCACGGAATGACCGGCCATCCAGGCAACAGGCCCTTTTTTTTTGGAATCATCGTGCGGAAGGCTTTTCATACTATGGATTTCCATCCTTTGCTGCTTTTTCTTTCACAGGTTGGTCGCTCTTCATTTCAGATTTCAATGGTTCGACTCGCACTGTCATTCCTTCCACAGGTGCAGGCAAATCCGAAACGATCAACTGTTCTCCGGGTTTAAGACCGTCCTTTAACAGGACGACGTCGGCATCACGCCAGACCGGACGTACCTTTCGAATTTCCAATGTTTGGTTTTCACCGACGATCCAGATACTTGAATTGTCTTTCAAGGCCGTACGCGGGATTTGAATTACGTTGTCAAGTTTGCGGCCTATGATTTTTACCCTGACGTACTCGCCGATTAAAAGGGGTGTTCGATCCTGACTGGAAGAGTTGAAGCCAAGCGGATCGGCAACCTCCACCAGGATTCGGGCCATGCGCCCCTCGGCTGCCAGATCCCCTATCAACCGGATAACCGTCCCGTTGCATTCATTGCTCTGGCCATAAATGACTCGGGCTTTGGAACCGGAATCGCCGGCTTTAACCGGAACGTCAATCCATTCGAGGCGATCCACCGGCAAGGATGTCTGGACTCTGTAAGCATCGGTGCCCACCAGTTCGGCCAGCGCTTCCTGGGGTGTTACCTGGGAGCCGCGATCCACTGACTTTGAGCGCACCATGACATTAAAGGGCACCGTAATATGGGTTCGCTCAAGATCAAGCATTGCCGCTTTTAGTTCGGCCTCTGCTGCTGATAGATCTGCTCTGACCTTGTCTAAGTGGGGCTGGCGTAGCGCCAGTTCCTTTTCCATATCTAGCGCTGCTTTGCCCTGGTTTAAAAGCTCCCATTCTCGCTTGGCCACTGTTTGATGCCCCAACTCCAGTTTCAGGGCATACTCGGCATCGGTCACCGTACTTCGTTTTCGAGCCAAAGCCAACTCGTAATCTTGAGGATCGATCTGGATAATTCTCATGTCCTTTTTTAAAAATCCGCCTTCCGTGAATTCAGGATGAATCTCTACAATTTCTCCGGACACACGGGATTTTAGCACCACTTCCCGGGCAGGAATAACGGTTCCCATGGCTGTTACGATAATCTGATAGCTGGAAGGTTTTACCGTTTGAATCAGAACAGTCGGGCTCAGCTTAACCGGGGGCCGTTTTTTGGTTCGGGGTGCACTGTTTTTCAGGTAAGATGCTGCGCCTATACCGACACCGAGTATAACAAGCGATAAGACAATTCTGATGATGGGTCGTGGACTTCTGACAGGGTTCGGCTGTTTCTCCGGCAACATATTGTTTTGGTTATTATCTCCCATTTTCATTCCTGTTAGTTTTTTAAACTTTATTCCTTAAGGGG
>CALLDL010000020.1 GCA_937998305.1 uncultured Desulfobacterales bacterium
ATCAATCACCCTGACACGGATAGAGTTGGGGAAACCAAGCAGAATGGAAACAAAACGAAAAATCCTTTTGGCTTTAGGGTTAAAAATTTCTGAAAAAAATAAAGTGTTTCATTAATCAAAGATTATTTCCAATTTGTGAAAGAGCATAAAGTGATTTGCTGATTTAATAGATAAGCAGCACAGGATATTTTATGTTTTTGAATCAATCAGTGTTATTTAAGGAGGTATTAGATGGTAAGAATCAAAACAAGACAGGAAATTAAACGGCGGAAGGTGACATTTTCACTTGAAAACGCCGATGCCAATGAAGTCTTTTTGATAGGGGATTTTAACAAATGGAATCCGAAAAGCCACCCTATGAAAAGCGATGAAAAAGGGGCGTGGGTCAGGAACGTGATAATTCCTCCCGGAGAATACGAATACAAGTTTATAGTTGACGGGCAATGGAAAGAAGATCCCCAAAATGAGCAACTATCCCTCAATTGCTTCGGGACTTACAACAACATTATAAATGTGATTGCAAAAAAATAAAAGATCTGAATCATTTTTCAAACGCTTGCGTAGATGGGTCATATCGGTATGTTTGTAAGTAATGGTAACAATTCCCCGATTTGTTTCAAACAGGAAGTATCCATTCTTCGACACAGGGGGGCTAAATCTTTTACATTTGGAATCTGGCTTTTAGGTTCTGACCTGATTGGTATTGTTGGTATTAGGAAGATGTTCTTGGCTTTTTCAGTGGCATATCCGTAACGTTATGTGACAAATAAAACTAAGAAATGCAATAATTAACTCGCAAATTCCCTGTAGCTTGCTACAGGGCCATCCCTTTATGTTCCCTCTCCTTGGGGAGAGGGTTATCAACCCATAATAAGTCTGGTTAGTTAAATTTATTAACAAAAGGAAGAACACACGAGAAAGGAGTATCAATCATGAAGATCAATCGTTTTCCCATTTTAATGATTATATTTATCTTGGCATTGGCCTTAGCGAATCCAGTACAGGCTGACAAGTTTACCGATACCATCCAAGTCTTCAAGAAGTCTGAAGCGGTTCAGCCATTTTTCAAGAATGCTTATGGGTATGCGGTTTTTCCGACCATCGGCAAAGCCGGCATCGGTATCGGGGGTTCGTATGGAACGGGCCAGGTGTACAAGGGCGGGAAGGTTACCGGCGAGGTCTCTGTAATTAAAGGATCCATTGGTTGGCAGTTGGGAGGTCAAGCCTTTAGTCAGATGATATTTTTTAAAGACAAGCGGGCCTATGACGAATTTACCAGCGGAAATTTCGAGTTTGATGCAACGGCTTCTGCTGTTGCTATCACAGCTGGCGCCCAAGCAAGTGCTGGCACCGAAGGAGGCTCGGCAGGAGCAAGTGCCGGTCCCGCCACCGGTAAACAGGCTAAAACAAGCTACCATAAAGGAATGGTCGTGTTCACTCACGCTAAAGGTGGGCTGATGTACGAGGCGTCCATTGGCGGCCAGAAATTCACTTTCAAACCGAAGAAATAAAACTAGAGTTTAGCCGTGTTTGGGCCCATAGAAAAGAAAAAACGCTTGGTATGGGCCCATACGCTAAAAGTAACTATCTAACCGAAGAAATCACCGCCTTTTTTCCTGAGCACATTTGTATTTTTTTCTCGACAAGGTTTATCAAGATGGAACTGGTTTCTTACATATTCGACAACCAAGTTTCAGTTACAGCTCATGATCTGAATAGTTACGAATTCAGGTGCCCACAACCAACCTGACTCTCGAGGATCATTAGTATAGAAAACTAAAAAAGTAGCTATTTGAGGTGGGATTAAAAAGATTAAGCCAACAAAGAGGAGGAAGGAAATGAAAAAGCGTTATCTAATTCCGTTGTTTATTGTAATGATCAGCACTCTGCTAATCAGTTGTGGCGGCAAGAAAGTTATAAAGACCGCACCGTCGTTCGAACCGTATAAATTTGACGCAAGTCAATATGAGCCCAAGGTTGACAATTTTGTGGTGATCCTGGACACATCTTCTTCAATGGCGGATAAATATGGGAAGAAGGAAAAGGCCAAGATTGCCAAAGAGCTCTTAACCGCTATGAATCAGACGCTTCCGGAGTTGAACTATAATGGTGCTCTCATAACGTTTGGTCATGATGCCCATCTGCCTGACAGGTCAGCCATGCTTGTTTACGGGCCAACTAAATATTCAACTTCAGGCTTTGGATCAGCCCTGAACGCTACAAAGGGACCCAGCGGAGATAGTTCTCTTGCTCTGGCAAAAGCCATCAAGGCTTCCGGTGTAAACTTTAAATCGACCCAAGGTTCCACCGCGGTCATTCTCGTTAGTGATGGAGAAAAGATGGACCAAGCACCGGTAAAGGCTGCAGAAGCCTTGAAAAGTCAGTTCGGTGACCGGCTTTGTATCGATACGGTATTGGTGGGGGATAATCCTGCCGGGAAAATGACTCTGGAACAGATAGCCAAAGTCGGTGGTTGCGGAATTTCAACCACTGCCGATCAGCTTGGTTCCTCGGCGAACATGGCCGGTTTTGTAAAAGGGTTATTTTTAGCCAAGCCTGCTCCCAAGCCCACTCCCAAAGCTGCTCCCATGCCGATGGACAGTGATAAGGACGGTGTGGCGGACAATCTGGATCGATGCCCAGACACCCCAATGGGGGCCACTGTGGATGCCAGGGGATGCTGGACCTACGCAGCGGTGGTGCTGTTTGATATTAACAGCGCAGAGGTAAAGTCTGTAGCATATCCCATGCTCCAAGAAGCGGTTTTGATAATGAAAAAGAATCCGGATCTCAAGGTTGAGGTCGACGGACACACAGACAGTACCGGATCCGCTGCGTATAACATGACCCTTTCTGTAAAACGGGCCGAAGCCATAAAAGATCATTTCGTTAGCAGAGGAATTGATACCAATCGACTCACCACGAAGGGTTTTGGTCTTACAAGCCCGGCGGCCAGCAATAGCACGAAAGAAGGCCGGGCCAAAAACAGGCGGGTTGAATTAACACCGGTCAAATAAAATATCCAGTCATCCATAACCATTTGGACTTGAAGATGGGGTAAAGCAACAGGATTGCCGAGCCCCATCTTCATAAACACAGTGCTTTTCTTATATAATCAGCTACACAATATATGGGGTTTTGGGAGTTGGTGTTAAACCTGTGATACCTCCAACGTAACACAAGTTTTGACAAGACCGTTTTTTGTAAGATAGTCTCAATATATCTGAAAAATTTAGGGTTTAGGCGAACCACAATATGTGGGATTCTCCATAATTCTTAGAATCAACACTATCTATTGTATGCCACTCTTGTAAGTTGGTGTTGATCATCGACCACTATGGCAAGAGCAGTCTGCGATTAGACACTTTTACGGTTAGGAGGAGTTTAATGAAACAAAGTTCTGTTAAATGGTTTGGCTATTTGTTTTCTTTTGTTTTTCTGATTATTTCTTGCGCTGGGACTGAGACCGAACTCACCCAAAATCAGGTAAATGAGGCCTATAAAGGAAAGCCCGTATCTGATATCCTTGTAATTGCAATAACGGGCAATGAAGATTCTCGGCGATCTTTTGAGCGAAAATTCGTTGCACAGTTAAAATCAGCTGGAGTTGAAGCTATCTCAAGTGAAGAGGCCATACCTATGCCAGCAGATTTAGAAATGAAAAAAGAGACGATATTAAATGCTGTCAAGCAATTTGAAAATGACGCTGTGATCATCACGCACTTGATTGACAAAGAAGAAAAAGAAGCCTTCACACGAGGCGGTCGAGCACATGGAGGCTATTACGGTTCTTATCATAGCCGATACACATACAGTTATGCGCGTGATCCGGGTTATTCAAGCACAAGCATAACCGTCCGATTGGAGACGAATTTGTACGATGTAAAAACAGAAAAACTCATTTGGTCTGGGCAATCAAAAACACTGAGCAAAGACTCAAAAGATCAAATCATTAATGATGTGATCAAAGTTGTGATTAATGATTTGCAAAATAACAAGTTGATCACGCCAAAATGAATGTGACTGAGCATATGGCCGAGGCTCAAGTCATAGTGATGGGATAGTGCAGAATAATAGTACCGTTTAGATGATAATCTCAATGTATCAAAGGTTTGAAGACCAAAAGCCGAACTACAATATGTTGTATCCACCTTATTTATTTCGATTGAGGAATATTAGTCGAATTCCACATTGCTCTTTAATTTGAACCACCGAGCATCATCAAGGAATGTGCACACCTTCACCATTTAAGACTCATGCAAGTATCATGAAACCACAAACCTTGCCACACACAGCCGTTTCTGACATTGTTCGCGTAACATTTCGTTTTTGTACGTTTAAGTGGACATCCCCATTTTTTAAAAAAATTAAACAATTAGCTTGCTTTCTGCACAAAGAGTGTTATTATCCATCTATTCAATAGGGCCCTGCCTTCAATTGGTGGGGCCGTTTTTTTTCTGAAGGAACAGTTCATTTTTTTTATGTGCCATCCTCCAGTTTAAGATTTTGAAAATAT
>CALLDL010000021.1 GCA_937998305.1 uncultured Desulfobacterales bacterium
AGGCTTGAACTTGCCCTCCGGTTAAATATTAATTGCGGATTTAACTGGGCAGGCAAAAATGAACATTTTTCGAAGGTCTCATATAGGGCATGTAGCGAAAAATGTGTGCGTCAATATTGACTTGGAACCCGCATTTTGGTATCGCAACAGGGAACAACATTTTAATCAAACCTAAACTGAGCGTTTCAAATAGTGACAGGAATATAAAAAAGTAATAATTATAGGTAAATATACATTGCTAAAATCGCTAATAAGTCTCATTCAATAGGTGAATGTATTTATGCAAAAAATTGTCACCATTTGAAACCCTTCGGGATTGCCGAGTTTGCCGAATCTGCCGCGTTATGAGACATATGCAGTAGCAGACTACGGCTGCATATCTCATGCCTTGCATCTCCGGCAAACTCGACAATCGCTCAATTTAGGTCAAGGGAAATTAAACATCATGGAAAAAACATTGTCTATTATCAAACCCGATGGTGTTGCACGGGGGATCATCGGTGAAGTGATTCAACGATTGGAAAGCAACAAACTCAACATAGTGGCCATGAAAATGTTGAAAATGAACAAAACTCAGGCTGAAGGTTTTTATGCGGTACACGAAGAGCGACTGTTTTTTGACAGTTTGACATATTTCATGTCATCCGGGCCGATTGTTGTCATGGTCCTTGAAGGTGAAAACGCCATCGCCAAATACCGTGAAATAATGGGCGCCACGGATTATAAGGAAGCGGCTGAAGGTACCATTCGGAAAGATTTTGCAACAGACATTGAAAAAAATGTCGTACATGGTTCGGATTCCCCGGAAACTGCTGCCTTTGAAATCGGTTATTTCTTCAATAGATTTGAACTTATCCACTGATGTCCGATAGGATCGATCTATATAACATCAGTATTGTGCTTCTGCAGCCCCGATATTCTGAAAATATCGGAGCTGCTGCTCGCGCCATGCGAAATATGGGCATCCGGCAGCTTGTGATCGTTGATCCTCAAAACTTTGACCTGTCTAAAGCGCTGAAGCTGGCCACCCATTTTGCTTCGGATATTATCGAAAAAAGTAAGTTCTATCCGGGTTTGAAAGAAGCACTCTCCCCCTTTAATTATGTTGTGGGAACAACGGCGCGGCTTGGGGGAGAGCGGCAGGTTGTTCGTACCCCTTTGACACTTGCTCGAAAATTAATTCCAATTTCTGCAAATAATCGCATTGCCATACTCTTTGGCCCCGAAGACAAAGGACTTTCCAATGAGGACATCCGGTACTGCCATGCCCTTGTCAATATCCCCACAACTGAATTTTCTTCTTTGAATCTGGCCCAGTCGGTAATGATTCTGTGCTATGAGCTCTTTATCGCGGGTGGTGAGGCGAATGAAGACTTTACGCCTCGAATGGCCAGCAGGCATGAGCTTGACGGGATGTATGATCAACTTAAAGATATCCTGGTCAGAATCAGCTATATTAATTCTGAAAATCCGGATTACTGGTTGAATCATTTCCGCCGTTTCTTTACCCGTCTGCAACTCAGAGCGAAAGAGGTCAATATTATCAGGGGACTATGCCGACAGGTGGACTGGTATGGAAAGAAGTGCTATGAGGAAGGAAAAAAAGAAAGGATAGACAACGAATGAAACTTGTTCGATTTGGTGAGAAAGGAAAAGAAAAACCGGGCCTGTGGAAAGATGGCAATATCGTTGATTTAAAAAAGATATTTCCCGATATTCCGGATATCGGGGAAGTGTTTTTTAGGGAAAACTGGCCTGAAAAGATCGCTGAAATTAACGATCCCGGCCAGACCCTCAAAGATCGAATCGGTTGCCCGATTCATGCGCCCTCTAAAATTATTTGCCTTGGGAAAAATTATGCAGAGCATGCCAAAGAAGGAGGATTTGAAAATCCGGAAAAGCCGCTGATATTCTGCAAAACACCCAATGCCTTGAATGGCCCTTTTGATCCCATCATTCTTCCACAAGGCAGCGGACAGATTGACTGGGAGGTGGAACTGGCGATCATCATCGCAAAGCAGGGAAAACGAATACTTAAAACAGAAGCATGGGATTATATAGCAGGTTTTACCGTCATGAATGATGTTTCCGGGCGAGAAGCCCAGTTTTCAGATTCCCAGTGGTTCAGGGGAAAATCCTTTGACGGCTTTGCACCTGTCGGACCTTTTCTTGTTACACCGGATGAGATCGGGGATGTGAACAATTTAAGACTCACCGCCAAGGTCGATGGTGAAATCATGCAGGATGGAAATACACGGGATATGATTTTCGATGTTTCCACCATTATAGAGGATATCAGCGAGGATATCACCCTTATTCCCGGTGACATCATTTCAACCGGAACACCAGCCGGCGTGGGAATATTCCGGGACCCTCCGGTGGTCTTGAAGCCGGGCAACGTGGTTGAATGCTATATCGAGAATATTGGCACAATTATTAACCAAGTAATATCGTAACTCCACAACTTCATTGAATGTTTAGGATTTAAGGTTTTTCTGCCGATTAATTGAAAGAAAGGGTTCAAGGATTCAGGGATTCAAGGGTTCGAGTGTTTGTTTACTAATTATTTTTCAGTATTTCACTTGGCTCCTTGACCCCTTGACTCCTCGAATCCTTTGAAGATCTCTAATCTATTGGAGATGATCTGGATTTAACCGCATGATCCTAAAACGTCCTATCAGTATTTTTCATCCGCGTAGTCCACCCATCCACCGGTCATGACCAGGGCACGGTCAAAATCGGAAATTGAAAAAGATATTTCTTGTTGGTGACCATCGGCTGTAATGATAAAAGCATTGTTTTCAAAGTCGGTTTCAAGATGCGTTTCTTTGCCGGCAAATTCTTTAAAAATACCATCAATGGTCTGATCGGGGAGTTCCACCGCCATCATTCCGCAGTTGAACATATTCTGTCTGAAAATCCTGGCAAAGTTTTCAGCAATAACCAGATGGATGTTGTTGGCTTCGAGTGCCCATGGTGCATGTTCTCTTGATGAGCCACACCCAAAATTCACCCGTGTAATTATGACATGTTTTCCTTTAACATCAAGTTGTGAGTTGAATCCCTCCAGTTTGATATCCTCCAACAGATAGGGTTTCAATGCCTGCTTGGAAATTTCCGTGAGGTATTTTGCAGGAATGATTTCGTCTGTATTAATGTCAGACCGGTCAAGAAAGAGTACGTTTCCACTGAAATTTTTCATGGTGACCCCTTGTATAATCCTGAATTAGAAATGAAACCTGCAATGGCTGTGGCTGCGGCTGTTGCAGGGCTTACCAGGTGCACCATCCCGCCCCTTCCCATGCGGCCGTTAAAATTTCTGTTTGTCGTGGATGCACAGACTTCGCCTTCTGCCAGAACGCCGTTACTCATGCCCAGGCAAGCCCCGCAGGTCGGATTCGTGACACAGAATCCTGAATCCATAAATGTTTTCAGAATACCTTCTTCCATTGCCTGACGAAAAGCCTTGGGTGTAGCCGGAGATACAATGCCCCTTACCGAATCGCTGATCTTTTTCCCTTTGAGCACCTGTGCTGCAACCCTGAGGTCTTCGATTCTTCCATTGGTGCAGGATCCGATATAGACCTGGTCGACCTTGGTGGATGCCATCTCTTTTACAGGCTTGACCTGATCGGGTTTATAACCAAAGGTCACCATAGGTTCTCTGCGACTCACATCATGTTCAATGACTTGATCGTATTGAGCATCAGAATCTGAATGAAAGCTTTTAAACGTTGCCAGAGCCGATTCTTTATCGGCATGGTCGTTTTGGATGAACTCCCAGAGATATTCGACGGTGGTCATGTCGGGATTGCATATCCCCGAGGTTGCACCGGCTTCAACCGCCATATTGCAGAGCGTCATCCTCGATTCCATACTCATGGCATCCACCACCGGGCCGGTAAATTCCAAAATTTTATTGGTGGCGCCGTTAACCCCCAGACGGTGGATGATGAAAAGGATCACGTCTTTGGAAAAGACACCGTCGGGCAACCGGCCAATAATGTCAATTTTTATGGTTGACGGAGAACGGAAGGCACAGACACCCTTGAGAATTCCCACTTCAAGATCTGTTGTTCCAACGCCGGCGGCAAATGCGCCGAAGGCACCATGGGTACAGGTATGAGAATCCCCCATGATCACCGTATAACCGGGGCGAACAAAACCCTTTTCCGGGAAAAGGGCATGACAGACGCCATTTCTGCCGATATCGAAAAAATCCCGAATCTTGTGTCGCTTGGCCCACTCCCTCAGGATTTTACCCTGCATGGCGGTTTTCGAATCTTTTGCCGGTGAAACATGATCAATGACAACCTTGATTTTATCGGAATCGAACACTCTGTCCTTGCCTCGACTGACAAGATCATTGACGGCGATCGGGGTTGTGATTTCATGACAGAATACCGCATCCAGCCGAATGACATGAATGTCTTTCTCAGGATGATCAACCCTGTGAGCGTCAAAAATTTTTTCAGCAATGGTCTTGCCCATAAATCCTCCTTAGTTTCCATTCATAAATGGTTCTTTTTCCTATGAGCGGTGTTCTCCTCGGATTTCCGTCTGCGACGTACATATTTGTACGCCTCAACAGAAATCCTTGTGCGGCCTTGCTCATCGAAAAAATTCCTCATTTATGAATCGGCAACTTTTTTATTATGACAAATTTCGAACATCAGACAACAATACGATTCATTGGCTGTCAATAACTTATTCCTTAATTGTTTCATATCATTATTATTCATATGGATAGCAAGTAGTTTTCGATCTGCAAACGATCAATTTTCTGCGAGATCAAGGAAATCAAGGGATTGCGCGGAGGCGTACATTTTGTACGCCGCACAAACAATCCCGAAGATTAACGCAGAGATCGCTGAAAAGGGCCTTTTCCAGACGAAAACTAGTCGGTGTCCGACTTTAATACCGAGAGAAATGCAGACTGTGGAATCATGACCTGTCCCACCATTTTCATCCGTTTTTTTCCTTTTCGTTGCTTTTCCAAAAGTTTTCGTTTTCGTGTGACGTCGCCGCCATAGCATTTTGCAGTGACATCCTTTCTAAAGGGTGAAATTGTCTTTCGGGCAATGATATTCCCGCCGATGGCCCCCTGAATGGCTATTTTAAACATCTGTCTTGGAATTTCGTCCCGGAGTCTTTCGCAGGCACGTCTTGCCCGCTCCACCGCTCGGTCTCGATGAACAAGCTGTGAAAGCGCATCAACACGCTCTCCGTTGATCAGTATGTCCAGCTTGACCAGGTCTATTTCTCTAAAATCGATGATATCGTAATCAAAGGATCCGTATCCCTGGGTTACCGATTTGAGCTTGTCGTAAAAATCATAAATCACCTCTGCCAGTGGAAGTTCAAATATCATTTCCAGACGATTATTGGTTAAATACTGATATGTTTTGTTAATTCCTCTGTGATCCAGACACAGCTTCATGACTGCGCCCATATATCGGTCTGGAATGATGATTCCCGCACGGATAAACGGCTCTTTTGTGCGATCAATGGTTGTTGGATCCGGATATAATGCCGGGTTGTCGATGATATTTGAGGACCCGTCATTCATGATCAGCTTGTACTGGACCGAAGGCGCCGTCAATATCAATGAAAGATTATATTCACGTTCGAGCCGTTCCTGAACAACCTCTAGGTGAAGGAGTCCTAAAAAACCGCAACGAAATCCAAAACCCAACGCCACAGACGTATCTTTTTCATAAATAAGGGAAGCGTCATTGAGTTTCAGCTTTTCCAGGCCTGCAGTCAGTTCTTCATAACCGTCCGAGGCCACCGGATAGATCGAAGAAAAAACCACCGGTTTTGTTTCCTTGAACCCCGACATGGGTGTTTTACAGGGATGGTTTTTTAGTGTGATGGTGTCTCCGCAACGGGTATCGGTAACGGTTTTTATTCCTGCAATAATATAGCCGACCTGACCCGCTGAAAGCTCATTTGTAAGGGTGCGCTCGAGTTGAAAAATCCCGACCTCCTCAACCTTATAGACGGCGTTATTCGACATAAATGTAATCATATCTTTGGGCTTTACGCTGCCCTGGAAAACCCTGATATGAACGATTGTTCCCCGGAAAGGGTCATAGTGGGAATCAAAAATCAATGCTTTCAGTGGTAATTCCGGATCACCGGATGGCGGGGGGAGACAATTCACAATTCCTTCCAGCACCGCTTCAATCCCGATCCCTTCCTTTGCTGATGTCAGTATCGTTGTTTCAGGATCAAGGCCCAAGTCGTCTTTGATCTGTTGCTTGACCCGATCAATATCGGCTGAAGGAAGATCAATTTTGTTAATTACCGGAATAATTTCAAGATCGTGTTCAAGAGCCAGGTACAGGTTCGCAAGGGTTTGGGCCTCGACACCCTGACTGGCATCGACAAGGAGCAAAGCGCCCTCGCAAGAGGCCAGCGCCCGTGACACTTCATAGGTAAAATCCACATGGCCGGGGGTGTCTATCAGATTCAAAGAGTAGGATTGATTGTTTTTGGCCGTATACGGCAGACAAATGGTCTGGCTTTTTATGGTGATACCCCGTTCCCGTTCAATGTCCATGCTGTCCAATATCTGATCTTTAAAATCACGATCAAGGACAACATCGGTCATCTGGATCAGGCGGTCGGAAAGCGTCGATTTGCCATGATCGATATGAGCTACAATGCTGAAATTTCTTATGTTTTTCATTTTAGCTGTTAACGTATCTTTCTACATCTGCCATCGGCCAAAAGCCTGTTGACACCCTCTTTCTTTCAAGTTATATTAGAGGCTTCCGTAAGTTTTCATATGCTCGCGGCACTTTGTCAAGGAGCAATTTATTATCAAAATAATATTAAATATGTCAACCCTGATACCAAAAGTGCCGATATATCTTTTTGAATGAAAAAAATAGGATGAGATAGATAGAAATGGGTGAACACATTTTAATCGTTGAAGATGATGATGCCATTAGAAATTCCATACATGAATTCTTTGCAGAATCAGACTACAATGCCTTCTCCACTCCCAGTGCGGAAGAGGCGCTTGAAATAATAAAGTCAGGCACTATTCAAATTGTCATAACCGATATTATGCTTCCCGGCAAGGATGGTCTTCAACTTACATCTCAAATCAAACAAAATTACGATATCGATGTCATTGTAATGACGGGCTACAGTGAGAATTATTCTTATGAAGAAGCAATCAATAAGGGTGCCAGCGATCTTGTTTTCAAACCGTTTCGTTTGGAGGAACTGTTACTGAGATTGAAAAGAGTCTTAAAAGAAAGACGACTCACCAAAGAACGCAACCGCATTCTCAGCAAGCTTGAAAACCTTGCAATAACAGATGGCCTCACCAAATTATACAATTTAAGACATTTTTATCATTTGCTGGAAATAGAGATTGATCGCTGTCGGCGGTATGGTCACCCCCTTGCACTTTTGCTATTAGATATTGATAACTTTAAAGTGTACAATGATACATACGGTCACCTTGAAGGCGACAAAGTTCTGGTTAGAATAGCACAGATCATCCAATCGTGTCTTAGAACAATGGATTCCGCTTTCAGATATGGCGGTGAAGAATTTACGGTTATTCTTCCGGAGACCACCGCTGAAGAGGCCAATAATGTCGCCCACAGGATTAGAACTGCTGTGGAATTCGAAAACTTTTTTCCGGAACCCGAAAATGTCGTCACCGTAACCATCAGTATCGGTGTGACGGAATATCATAATAAAGAATCGCTGTCAGCATTTATAAAAAGAGCTGACCAGGCCATGTATCTTTCAAAAGAAAAAGGAAGAAACGCAATTTCATCCCTGTTTGCTGAAAGTTCTTAACCCCGGACGTCTCACCATTTTTTGATTTTCTTTCCCCTCAGTTGAAATTTTAACTGGTGTCCATCCATGAATCCAAAATGAACACAATGGGTGTCCAATTCAGAAATGAGCAATTTTTGTTCTGATCAAGGCCGCACAAGGGTTTGCGGTGAGGCGTACGTCTGTACGCCACAGCCGGAAACCCGCGGAGAACGCCG
>CALLDL010000022.1 GCA_937998305.1 uncultured Desulfobacterales bacterium
CAAACGATGGTCCTAACCTATGGGAGTGAAATCTGATTCAATATGCTGAGATTGAAAATATATAAAAGGAAAGATTTTGGATTTTCTATTTCTAAAAAGTGAAGATTTCGAATCGAGATCAAATGTTGCGATATCTTGCCAAAAGCACAACCTGAAACCAATTCTTACTGATTGCATATATCGCATTTCTTACAAAATTGCAAAAAAGGCAAACCCTGCGAAATGGATTTGCCCTTATTAAAAAACGATATCACAACAATTTTTTATAGATATGGTACTTGTGAGCAGTTATCTGCAGGACACCAATAAAAAAGCAGGGCCATTGCTGACCCTGCTTCAAACCATCATTAAACTGCAGATTAATTTAATCTCCGTTAGTTCATGTTATTGGAATTTAGACTTACAATATAGGAATCTCTGTCAAAATGAACTGCCATTCCTTTTGAGTTAGAACGTACCAGAGTTCCTGTGGAACCTTTCAAACTCTTCACGTATTTAAATTCTTTAATGTCGTCACTTGGAATGGTGAAATCAAGAACAAACCGTGTTCCTTCTGGAAAAGACTTGAGTGACGGAATGAATGTTCCAGAAACAGATATATCTCTGGTTTCATTATCTAAGACCTCTTTTCTATCTGATTCTATAGTTTCCAGTCTCACAGCAAGTGGAATATTAAACCTTTCACATTGACGTCTTTCTTTCATTGATTGCACCTTCCTTTGTTAATTTATATCCACATTAAGTATTGTACTGATATGGTTAACCACTTAAGATAAATAGAATTGAGAAAATAATGCAGGATGTTTGGATGTCAAATAAAAATGTGATGACCGGGGCCGGTATGGCGGCATAGGGGGGCAATGGACTCAGCTAATGGCCTTCATATATATGCATAAACCCTCATCACAAATTTTTGTTTTTTTATGATTAGTAGGGGAAACAGTTCAATCCTCAGAGTATGATATCACAACCAATTGAGAGGTTGCTAAAATAGTGGATACATAGCAGATACATGCAATTCAGCATTGAGAACTGGGATGGATGATATCACAGGTTTTTTGAGCCTTTAATTTTTGCCGATTTACTGACTAATTTTTGATTTCTATATAATTTATATTACTACTTTTATATGTTGGAGGCGGCGGGAGTCGAACCCAATGAAGATCTAACAGCCATAAAGCCTAACGAACATTTACCGAATTTTTTCCGAATGAAATCATAATCTATCCGAACAAAAATCGAGTTGAAAAATCATCATATTCAAATGGAATTTATAATGAGGTCTCTATTTTTTTTGGTAGCGAATCAGGGCTATAGTGTGATCTCATTATTCTCCACTGTTCAATTCTTTTTTTTCTTAATTTAATCGGATCTTTCCAGACATTAGATTTTACACTATAGCCATTTCTTAATTTCATGCTTAAAGATTTTTCTCTATCCAATGCAATCACCTCATACTGTGCTTTATCAATGACATTACCATCGAAGTCAAAAAAAATTGTATCGCTAAATACAAATGTTGGTTGATAAAATAAAGCAAAAAAAAGGACAGCGAAAAAATTGATTAATAGTGTTTTTTTCATGATTGTCACCTCAATTTTTTATGAATATTTTATTTCCAGAGCAACTACCTATTTTCTGACCAATATCTGTGATAGTAATAAATCATAACGTTATTCAAACTGCATGTATATCGAGATTATTACGATGCAACTCTATTCAGAAATATGTTGGAGATAGTGCAGGTTCCAAAACGTTCATGAATCCTGTGCTCACCATTAGGTATCCACACTTTGCTCCTTTTTCAGATATGTCTATTGGGCACAGAATATTTTAGCATTGTCGGATTTCTCCTCTATAGCAGATATCGGCAATTTGGGATTGATAATTTCATATTGAAATCGTGACAATATTGTCATCTTTCCGCTTTGCCTTTAAACTGTCTGGTAAAGCCTCACTAATTGCGGATTCAAGCTTCTCTGGATCTATATCTATATGGCATTCATTGCAGTAGAATCCCTTAATAAAGTCAAATTCGAGACTCATATCTATATCATCCTGTAGATGGTTGCTGTAGGAAAAGCTTATAAGACCTGATACATCCACATCAGGTGAACCACAATCAGGACAAACAGAAACACAGAACATACATTTTCCACAATATTCGTGTTTTTTACTCATTGTTCGATTTAAAAACAATTTTCTATTGATCAAATTAAAAATGATAAGCGGCACCTAAGATAAAGTTCCAAAACTCGATGGCATCTACTTTATCATTTCCAGCCGTATAGTTTCCTTCAAGTCCGATGGAGAAGCTCTGATTAATGAAGACATCCAAGCCTCCACCAATTTTAAGACATAAATCGGTTTTATCATCAACTGCTGCACCGAGAGATTGCGTGCCAGAATTAAGCTCAATATCATAATGCATAATGCCAGCTCCTACTATTATAAAAGGCTTTACAGGTTTAGAAGTAGGAAAGTAACCTTTTAAAGAAAAAATACCAGTATAAACTGCTACTTCACCGCCAAGAGATGGGTCAGATTTTAAAACCCCTTCGACCTCAGGGATCCAATCAACATCAAACTGAAAAGACACTACAGGTGTTAAACGATAGCCAAATTTTGCATTTATACCCCATGTGCCTTCATCCCAATCTACAACATCTTCAAAATCATAGTTGTTTCCTTGATGACTGGCACCTAAGCCGATGTAAAACTTTTTTTCTTCTGCTTTAACAGAGTTAGCAAAAAAAACTATGCATCCAATTAATAGAAAGATTGTTATAAACAAACGATTATTAAATTTTAACATCTCGACCTCCTTTGACGTAGTGTTTTATAATTTGGCTTTATTATAACGAACAGCCTACTCGTGTTTAGAAGCTATGAGAATGAAACAAAAACGATTAATGCAAATACCTTGCCAATTTATATTAGACAGTAAATACGAGTGGTTATAAGTTTTTATTTAAAATAATTATTAAATTTTAACAGAAAAAAGATGGGCTTTTGACGAAATAATGGCAAATTTTTGTCAGTTCAACAAATCAAAATTTAAATTTCTCTAATTATAATTGCAATTTATATTTGATGGGAATTTGTTCAATAGGAAGAGCTTCTGGAAGAGTCTTAAATAATTTTTAAATTCCAAAATTTATCTGTCAGAAGATTTGAAATTTGTTGAGATACATATAAATACACAATGAAAATCGAGCTTGTGAAA
Source organism: uncultured Desulfobacterales bacterium (assembly GCA_937998305.1). GTDB lineage: Bacteria > Desulfobacterota > Desulfobacteria > Desulfobacterales > UBA11574 > UBA11574. The sequence continues at coordinate 3,227 of CALLDL010000022.1, forward strand.
CCTGTGTTATCTTGCCATAAGCACAACCTGAGCCCAACTCTTGCTTATTATATATATCATAAAAGTGAAAAGGGCAAACCCAGTGAGATGGATCTGCCCTTACAGAAAAACGATATCACAACAATTTTTTTTAGATATGATACTTGTGTTTATAGCAGAAATCAAAAGTGTGGATATTAAAAAAGCAGGACCATTGCTGATCCTGCCTGTTTAAGCGATCTTTGTTATTCTGATGCTTTTGGTTTTAGCCTTATATCACGTCAGCTTCTTCGTTCCTTTTCAGGTCTACGTTTAGGAATGTGAAAATCATAAGAGAATTGACATCTAATTATCGTTGATAGATAACTCGATTATAGAATGCCCTGTATAACTATTATGTGGGATTTTTGAAGTTATTAAAGTTTTAAAAGTTTTGCTGTCATTTAATGATTCAGACTGATTGTATTTCATGTCCAATACATCACCAACTTTCAATTCGTTGAACACGTAGGAATCTTGTTTTACAAGAACATATGGCCCATTTGAGGTATTATATCGTAATCTAAATAGGTGGGACAGACTTCTTCCATTTAGATTGAACTGTACGCTGTGGTATTCGCCTAAAATGATTTTTGCTTTAAGTCTACGCTCGTCCAAACCGATTACGTTTCGATTTCCAGTTTTAATTAACTCAAACATTTGTACGCTATCCTCATGAAATTTTAATTTGATTTAGAAAATAAATTTAAAATATTTATGTGTTTTTGAATGCAAAAATCATGCAAAATCAAGCCATTATGTCATATATAAACTTATATTCATATAAAATTAAGTAGTTATGTCAGTTGAACGGCTTGAGTGACAGTACTTATTTCTTCCAAAGCATCCTAAATTATGAGGTATACTTCATAATTTATAAAATAATTTACATAATTTTAGACCACGGGCTAAACAACCGGAGCCGAAAAGGAATGGCTTCAATATAAACTTTTGGTGAAACAGAAAGAATGGAAAGGGGTGTGTGGTTGATTACATGTATTTGAATTATATCACTTAATATATTTTTGCCCATTTATGTACTGGAATTTGAAGTGTTTGAACCTGTGATGATGGACCATGGAATTGTACTTTGAGGGGACAAACCACAAGATACGAGGTTCCCCTTTATTTTTCACGTGAGGAATATTGTTTGAATATCACGCAATCTACATGTTATGTATTTTTTAACACCCAGACGAGGCCCATTTATGGCATTAACCTTTAAAAGAATCAAAACAGGAGAAGTTCAATGAAAAAAACAGTCGTTTTCATTGCTTTATTATCTGCATTGTCTCTGATGTTTGCCATGGCTGCCTCGGCGGGTCCTGTCATGGATCGAATCATGAAGAAAGGGGAGTTGGTGGTTGGCACAAGCGGCGCACAGCCGCCGATGACAGCCACTACCAAAAAAGGAGAAATCATCGGACTGGATGCTGACATTTCGAGGGCAATGGCCGATGCACTGGGTGTTAAAGTAAAATTTGTTTCAATGCCATTTGCCAAGCTTATTCCAGCCCTCGAAGCAGGCCAGGTAGACATGATCCTGTCGGGCATGACCATAACCCCGAAGCGTAATCAAAAGGTGGCGTTCGTGGGTCCGTATTATGTTTCTGGAAAGGGTATCCTGGCCGTGTTCGAGAAGTATGCTACCTTGCAACAGGCAAAGGGATTGGATACACCGGAGGTTACTGTTGCAGCTCTGAAGAATTCAACCAGTCAGAAATTCGCCGAGACATCAATATCCAAGGCAAAATTGATCCTTACCAATTCCTACGAAGAGGCAATTGATCTTCTTTTCAAGGGTAAGGTCGATGTTATTGTTGCTGATTTTTATTTTTGTGCACTCACGGCTTACCGCTACAAAAATAAGGGGCTGATATCAGGGAAGTCAGCTTTTACCTTCGAACCACTGGGCATCGCCATAACCGAAGATACGCTGTTGATCAACTGGGTGCAGAATTTTATGAACATTCTTAAAGGTAGTGGAAAATTAAAAGAGATGGGTGAGAAGTGGCTTAACATCGGCCCATGGATTGATGAATTACCTTAAGCGTTGATTGAGATCAGATATTTTGCAGAAATATAATTCCTTCAATTTTCAGAAATTGAAGGTGTCGACACATAAACTTTAACCCACCAACTCCGGCATCAATATCAACATTTAGTTCTTTCAAACAATGTTCTAATAATCTGATATTGACTTATAATATTCATCTGTCATGTTTCTTTATATTTCTCATTTTTCTTCTAATATTACCCCAGAACAGTAAATATTCAGTTAAAAAATGGCACTTTTTTTGACGAAAATTGTCAAATACGTTTATTCTACACCGCATAGCATTAAGCTAACTATCTATAATTTATTAAAATAGTTTATTCTTAAATAAAATTGCAAATTTTGCATAAATTTTGCATTTATAAAAATAATTCTGTTTGGATTCATCATCGATTGACACGGAATCGAGATATTGAAACGGTGTTATAACAGCTTTTTTAAAAATAACACGTAAATTAAAGAGGATAATAAGATGAAGTTTAGACGAGCAGGTATCAGGGGCAGGAAGTTGGTGATTTTTACCGTCATGACTCTCATGGCATTGTGCCTAATAGTATTTCAGTCGTCCGAATCTTATGCCGCCACTGCAAGAGAGATTAATGTAAGCGTTGATGTTACCCTGAAAAACTTTTATAATAATGTTAAAGGTGCCAAGGAGTATTTAAAAACAGCCAAAGGTGTCCTGGTGTTCCCCAGCGTTTATAAGGCCGGTTTTGGATTAGGTGGCGAATATGGCGAGGGAGCTTTACGAATAGGCGGCAAGACCGTTGAATATTTCAGCACCATCGCCGGCTCCTTCGGCTTTCAGCTCGGAGCACAGAAAAAAACGCTGATCCTGGTTTTTACCCAGAAAAAGGCACTTAAAAGTTTCCGTGAGAGTAACGGCTGGAAAGCAGGTGTGGACGGATCTGTTGCTTTAATAACCGTCGGTATCGGCGGCTCCATTGATACCACAAACATCAAAGATCCGATAGTCGCTTTTGCCTTCGATCAAAAAGGCTTGATGTACAACCTGACCATAGAGGGTTCCAAGTTTTCCAAAATAAAAAAGTAGAAAATTTAAAGTGATCAAATCTATATATGAAAAACATTATAAAAATTATATCATTTTTTATTCTTCCGTTATTAACTTATGGATGCGGTACGATTTTTACCACAGCAGGTGACCAGATTTATGCTACAGCAGTTGACCAACGTGATGTGAAAACCATTCTCAATGATACAACAATTAAGTTAACGATAGTAAATAAATTTTATGACGATGATTATATTAACTCTCTTAACTCTTTAGATCTTTCTATTGAATGTTATAGAGGCCATGTGTACCTGATTGGAGAGTATGATAAACCCGTTCAAAATACACGTGCGATAAAAATTGCCAAGAGCATTAAGGGTGTGAAAAGTGTAACGACATATTTGCTGCCTAAGAAAAAAAATGATCTTTGTGGAACCGACGAAAACCTGGTAATAGCGGGGAAGGTAAAAGCCAAGCTCATTGGAGACAAAGACATATGGTCAACAAATATTGATGTAAAATCGGTTCAGTGTAATGTCGTTCTGTATGGCCTTGTCGCATCAAAAAACAAAATTAAAAAGGCCATTGAGCACGCAAAGAGTGTTGAAGGTGTTCGCAATGTAAAATCTTTCTTAAAGTCAGTAAGCTAATTGACATTCTGTCAAGCCCTTTCAAAATAATTAACGGTTAAATCCGCTAAGGACATTTATTTCAGTATTATAATTATAAAGAATCTGTATTGTTGAATCTAAAATGTTATTGAATATCTGCAATCTATTCCCAGTATGACCATTTTTCTCTCTTTTTGTTTCAGAGTGAAATTAACATTCACCGGGGCCATCCGTTAATCTAAATTCTTAGAAGAAACTCAAAACTTGTATAACAAGCAATAATTTATTATATCTACAAGTTAGTTTGTTTTGCTAACGATTAGAATACTGGAATATGGAGTCTTTTATACATCAAATGGAAATGTTTGAGTATCGAAATTGTTCATTGAACTGAATGAAGAGCAAGGGAATGCACAGAGATCTTGTTGCCAGTGAAAATTATTTGTTGAACTCATGTATGGATTTTTCCGCCACCTATATGGCGGTTTCCATGCTTGAACACGATTTGAGCAAAAACGCCTCTCTATCATCATCAAAGACGGTTAATGCTTTGTATAATGTTATCATTAAAAGAGTTCACTCTTCCCAGAGACAATCCTATTTTTTATACAGAAAAGCGGCCAACACCCTCTCGTTTCTTGCGTCCGCATGTGAAAATTTGGGGCTGGCGGCAGAATCTATAAAGCGTCTTAAACATATTGTTGCTGATTCCGTCGGACCTTCACATCGGGCGGCGGCTGAGGCATTAGGCTCACTTCCTCTGAAAATAAATGGACCGTTTTTAAAGGAACAGAACATCAATAAGGTTACTTCGATCCGTTGGGATGATTTATGTCGTAAAACAGGTTTAAATGAAGACTGCGGCATGAAATGTATCGGCCGGAGTCTTGTGTTCTCCATAGCGAGCGATCTTTTGTTTGTAATAAAATGTTCAAGATCGGATTCCGAGAGTACAGCGTTGAATCGTGAGGCATTATGGATGGAGTATTTGCAGACGGTTAAGCACGAATTTCAGATAAAATTTGATATACCGACACCGCTTAGGTTCGGAGAAGCGCATCTGTTCAGACTTACAGATTTTCCGGATAAGCTGAAAAAGAAAATGATGATAAATATGGATTCCGCTATAGGGTTTATGGTCCATTCCGACTATTTCGTTTATCCGAATCCTCTTCCTGATCAAAAAAGCGTTGATTGGAACAATTTTATGGAGGTTATGAGGCGTAATGCTTGGCTTCTGGGAAGGCTTGCCTCTATGGGTATCGTTCACACCGCTCCGGTACCTCTTTTTCACAATCGTGTACAACGGCACAGGCGAAGCGATGAAGGATATTATGAATGGCCGAAAGGAGGAAGGCTGGATAGATGGCTAATGTCATGCCGTTATCCTAATTTGGGGAAATCGGGTGTCAGAGATTTTGAGCACCTTGAGGCTGTTTCAGGATCTTCTCTCAGGTATTACAGGCTTATCGGGAATCATTTTATGAGCATTATTCTTATATGTGCAAGTTACTTCCGAAATCATTCTCCTGAGCGGACAGGTTTTGACAAAAAGGGATATCCCATAGATGTACGGAATCTTTTCTGTCCTGATTTAATGCAAGAGTTGATAGAGGACTCGTTTAACTCCTATTATGAAGGATTCACAGGAAGAAAAATAGGTGATCGTTTACCGGTTGATTTTGATAATTTTGTTTTGCGTTTCATTGATGAATTCGGCGTCGATCAATACATGGAGGAAATTTTCAGAGCGACCGATCAACAGGAAATGAGCGATGATGAATTCAATGAATTTTTGTTAGAGCGCGGGTTTACCGGGGACAATATAAATGGCCTATCAAAAGGTCAGGAGGATATAACAATTATGACAGGTCCACATCTGGGAGGATTTAATCAAAGAATTTCTTTGCCGGAACTTATTCACTTTACAGAAACTGCCGCTTCCTATTGTATAGGTGATCGGTATATTGTTGATCAAAGCCTTGACGGCTTCGTAAAAAGTCCAACTTCTGCGTTGCGCTGCATTCCTCGTCACTGCGGCGTACGATAAGTACGCCTCATTCGTCGGAAATTGCGCACCTTGAATTTGAAGCTTTTTACTTTGCCGTCGAATTTTGATTTTTTACGAGGCCATCAAGCCTTGATTGAGTGACTGTTACACCCCAAATGATTGTAAACGAAACCTGCTCTTATTTGTTCATTAAGGTTTCAATCTCATCGGCTTCGATAGGAATGTTTTCCATGAGATCAACAGGGCCGTCTTTGGTGATCAGGATATCGTTTTCCAGCCGGACCCCGATCCCTTCTGCTTTAATGTAAATCCCCGGTTCACACGTAAATACCATGCCTTCTTCAAATTTTCGGTATTTACCCCCAAGGTCGTGTACATCCAGACCCAAATGATGGGATGCGCCGTGCATGAAATATTGTTTATATAGCGGCTCGTCCGGGGGCTGGTTCTTTATTGCTTTAGCGTCCAGCAAACCCAGACCGATGAGTTCTTTTTCCATAATGAGGCCGATTTTTTTATTGTAAGTTTCAAAGGTATTGCCCGGTGTGAGCATTTGAACGGCCGCCTTTTGAACGCGAAGCACCGCATTGTAGATCTCTTTTTGGCGCGCGGTGAATTTGCCATTCACCGGGATTGTTCGCGTCAGGTCCGAGGCAAAGTTGGCATATTCAGCGCCAAAATCCATCAGTACAAGATCCCCATCCTTACATTGTCGGTTGTTTTTGACATAATGCAAAATGCAGGCATTGGCCCCTGAAGCAATGATGGGCGCATATGCAGGCCCCCGTGATCGATTGGTTATAAATTCGTGATAAATCTCCGCTTCGATCTCGAATTCCCATATCCCGGGCCGGATAAAATCAAGCAATCGCAAAAAGGCCTTTTCGGTAATGTTGCAGGCCTGTTTAATCAATTCCACTTCTATCTTGGATTTGATGGGCCGGATGTAGTGCATAATGGGCGCCAATCTTTCGTATTTATGCAAAGGATAATTTCTTTTACACCAATTTAAAAAACGAGTGTCTCTGGTTTCAACTAAAACGTCGGCCCGCAGGTGTTCATTGGAATTCAGATAAACCCGGTCAGCCTCAAAAACCAAACTTCTGAAAGTTTTTTCGAATTCCCGAGTCCAGTAAATCGTCTTAATTCCGGATATCTTCGACGCTTCTTCTTTCGAATATTTCGGTCCTTCCCATGTGGCAATTTCTTTGTTGGTTTCTTTAATAAACAGGATTTCTTTGTGCTTTTCTTCTCTGGCATCCGGAAAAATTACAAGAATACTCTCTTCCTCATCAATTCCGCTTAAGTAAAAAAGATCTGTGTTTTGAATAAAAGATCGGATGCCGTCGGCGCTCGTCGGCATAACATCATTGGAATTCAGCACGGCAATGGCATTGGGTTTGAGCTCGTCGGCAAATCTTTGCCGGTTCTGAATAAACAGGCTGCTGTCAATGGGTAAATATTTCATGAGATTTTCCCTGCCTTTTCCTTTTCCCGAAAATACGAAGTGTCGGTTACAAAATATTATAAAGGCATTAAATTAGTTATAAAAAACCTGTTCCTCCGGGCTAGGTCAGAGAGTTATGGCTCTGCCTGAAGAATCGCTGGAAGAGTTTGAAGTGAGCTAAAGTTAAGGAATTCTGTCAATTATATAAAATCAGCGGAGCGAAGCGACTCAATAACTTTAGATCACTTTAGACACTTTTAACTTGTATGGCTTTAAGTAAAACAGCTCCTGGGCATATCAAAGCCAGATCTTCTGAGCCCGAATTGTTTGCTTTTACGGTAAATTCACCATACCAATAAATAAGGTGATGTGGCAAATATAAAAATAGCCCGCGAAAAAGCATTGTATTTTTAGACAGAACCGGTGTAAAAAATACAATCTCTATAAACAGGATAAAATCTAAACCGAGCGTTTCAAATTTTAAAAGGGAATCAAACATCTTTTATTTTTAATGAAATATACTTATTTATGTTTTTAAAATTTGAAACCCTTCGGGATCGCCGATCTTACCGCATCTACTGCGTCAGATGTCGTCCCGCATAGTTGACTATAGCGGAACGACATCTTCCTTATATCTGCCTGCCCTGTGAAATGCAGAGCTTATTTCTCTGGGGCGGCAACCTCGACAATCGCTCAATATAGGTATAAAGGAATTGAACATGAAAGAGAAACTCATAAAAACTCTGGATCTGGAAAACGGATTGCAATTGAATGTATATGATGCATCAAGAAAGCTGGTGGGGGATCGTTGGCTGGTTTCTCTGGTTGTCCGAATGGATGTTCCGGTGACGGAAGCATTAAAAAAAAATGGCCGACAGCCAACGGAAAATGTAGATGAAATAAAGGATGTGCTTGGGGACAGCGTGCTTTTTGAGAAAAAAAGAGAAAAAATTTTTGTGGATACTGTCGCAAAAGAAAAGGTGTTTAAAGAATTGTGCGATATGTTCTTGAACAGCTCTCTGAATTACCTGTCAAAAGAAATTTTTCCTAAACAATACATACTAAAAACGTACAAAGAAGAGGTGAAGAAGAAGTCATTGTTAAATGCGAGTAAGAATATAGGATAACATAATGAAATTCCAATTTTGTCCCTTTTGTGGGGAACAATTACAGCTCATACTAAAAAGGCATCGAAGAAGGATGTATTGCAATGAATGCAAATGGACCCATTATAAAAATCCAACGGTCGGTGTTGCAGTGATTGTATTGAAAGATAACGAACTGCTTCTGGTCAAACGGAACAGTTCCTATAAGGGGATGTGGTGTATTCCCTGCGGGCATGTCGAGTACGATGAAGATGTACGGGTGGCAGCGACACGTGAGTTTAAAGAAGAAACAGGGCTGGATGTGAAACTCGGGCCTGTTTTTGCCGTTCATTCCAATTTTCATGACTTGGAAAATCAGACGGTGGGAATATGGTTTATGGGAGCATCTTTCGGCGGCAAGCTAGAGGCCGGGTCCGATGCCGGTGAAGCAAAATTTTTCCCATTGGGCAATTTGCCTGAAGAAATGGCATTTCCCACGGATGTCCTGGTATGTGAAAAACTTAAATCTTCCTTATTTGATATTCATGGATAATCTTGATTTGTCAAGGGCGTTCAATTGTTGGTTCAGTTCCGCCATTTGCTGATTAAACTGTTGAAGATTTTCTTTTTTGACAGGTTCAACCGATGGAATGTCTTCCTTGAAAGGATTGACCTGGCGGCCGTTTTTCCAGAATCTATAGCAAAGGTGAGGCCCGGTGGCCAACCCGGTAGATCCAACATATCCGATAACCTTTCTTTGTTTTACTTTTACACCTGGCTTGATTCCACGGGCAATTCTGGACATATGAAGATACTGGGTCGTATAGATGCCGTTATGTTTTATTTTGACATACCTGCCATTTTTTGAATCGTAACCGGTCCTTACAACAACGCCATCACCGGTACTCATGATTGGCGTCCCGGTTTTGGCAGCGTAATCTATGCCAAAATGAGCCTTATATTTTTTCAAAATCGGGTGGTATCTTCTTTTCGAGTAGCCCGATGTAATTCTGGAAAATTTTATGGGAGACTTGAGAAGTGTTTTTTCGAGACTGTTTGCATGCTCATCAAAATAACTTTTATGGGCATCCTGTTCAAAATAAAAAGCATTGAAAAATTTGCCCTTGTGATAAAATCTGGCGGCCTTTATCTTTCCAAGCCCGATGGGTTTTCCTTTAATGAATTGCTTTTCATAAATCGCTTGAAAGCTATCTCCCTTTTGAAGATGATGAAAATCGATGGTCCATGCGTAAATTTCAGAAAGTTTGATGGCAAGTTCAGGATCGATCTCTTTTTCCGTAAGGGTTTCCCATAACGATGATTCAATTGATTCCGAAACGGTTTTTATTTCAATGACTACAGGTTTTTTCCCTAAAGAAATGGTTGTCGGATCTTCGAGTTTGAAGACCACATAATCCACAGGGTTTATTTCGTACACAAAATAACGTACCTTTTGAGTAGGATTGTTGTCGTGGATAATGCAAAAAGAATTACCGGCTTTAATTTTTCGAACGTCAAATAAGGGTCTGGATGAAAACGCGACGGCATGGATTACAGCATTGGGAACCTTATACTTCGATAAGATGTCCGACAGATTTTGATGGGGCTGAACAGTCTCTTTTACAAGGATTAAATCTTTACAGTTAATACCATACTCAAAGTGCTGTTTTGTCGAGATGAGCGGTTTTTTTGAAATAGGTGATTGGGTCTGCTCCTTGACATCCGAACATGCAAATGCAAAAAAAAACAAAATGAGCAGCGCTGTCAAGATTTTTCGATTGAATTTTTTATCTACAGTCACAAGCCTTTTAGAATATTTTCAGATCGTGTTAGTCGTGGATGTTAAAGTTGAGGAGATCGTAAAAGACTTTTATTCGTTAATCAATACTTTATTGACACAATATATCAACGAACGATAATATTTTGACCATTTCTTTTTTGACTTTTATAGTAGTTCCCAAAATATGTTTCGATTGAATTGCTTACAGTCACAATGTCAGTAAACTGCGGGATGATTCTGTTTCGATCGGGAAGCTGTCTGAGCAAATTAGAGCGCGTTAAAGCGAACAGCATAGAGATGGCCAAAATTATTGATAATTTTCATATTCTATCAGTGTAATTTTAACACCTTAGCCCTGTTCGCTTTTACGCGGTTTTATTTGCGAGTTCTTGCCGATCGAAACAGAATTATCCCGCGGTTGAAACAAAATGTTATTCTGAGAAAGGCTATAGTGATACCCTGAAAATTTAACAAAAAAATAAAAAGGTGAGAAATGAATCTTCAAAGTCAGATGAAAAAGGATTTGACCGCGGCAATAAAGGCAAAAGACGAAAAGAAAAAAGACGCACTCCGTGTCATCCTTGGAGAGTTCGGGAGGCTCGATAAAAAAGAGCTTTCAGATGATGAAATTGTAAAAATCTTAAAAAAGTTAATGAAATCAGAAAAAGAAGTGTTGGAACTAAAAGGTGAGGCAGCGAATTCAGAGTTTATTAAAGTCATTGAGAACTATTTGCCTAAAATGGCTACTGAAGAGGAAATTACGGCATGGATTCATCAGAACATAGATTTCTCTCAGTTTAAAAACAAAATGCAGGCCATGGGTTTAATTATGAAGCATTTCGGCGCAACAGCAGATGGTAATTTTGTAAAAAAAATCATACAGAAGATGTAACATCAAGGCCGGATCTACTGTTCAATCAGGATTCAGCGGGCTTGGTATACTGTTCGATGACCTTCAAGTACATGGTTTTTGGGTATAAACCTGTTAGGGAAAAAACATTTTCTTTGTTTTTAACAAAAGCTACATGGGGGATGCCGGTTACGCGAAACGAATTCGAAAGTTCGCGGTGTCGATCAATGTCAATCTTGTAGATTGCTACAGTTGCACTTTTTTCTTTGGCAATTTTTTCAAGAATAGGGGCAAGTTCTTTACATGGCGGGCACCAATCAGCATAGAATTCGAAAATTAACAGGCGTTCGTTAGATATTTCGAGGATCTTATTGAGTTGCTCCACATTGTCGATGCTGGTAATAATAGAATTGTTGGTCTGCGCTTGCGGTTTCTCGTTGGTATTATTTTTGCATGATACAATACTAAAAAGAAGAAAAACAGCAACAACGACCGCGAAGGGCCGGTTGCGATAAATACTGTATTTTGATGCTTTTTTCATATGATAGCGTCCATAAGAACAACGTGTTATAGGTTTGGATAAGTTTAACATCAAGGGTTCTAAAGCTAGTGTCTGTCCAGAACTGAGATATTTTGTTCAAGATCAAGGCATGCGAGAAAATTAACCACCCCGATGGAAAATCCACCGGCCAAGCAGGCATATGGTTAATTCTCGAGCATAACCTTAGAGAAATAGGCTCCGCATTTCACAGGGCAGGCGAAGAGATTGGGCAAAATAACCATTTATGGACAGACACTAAATAAAGATACCCAACAATGGTTATATTTGCAAACTTAAAGTGATGACACGAATCGGTATGAATTGTTTTTTTATCGGAATTTCTACATTTTTATATGTTATGATTGCGGTGGCTACGCCCCTGTATGCCGATATCTACGTTTATGCCGACAGTGACGGTGTGCTTCATTTTACAAACGTACCCATATCATCCACATCATCCAATTTTAAGGTCTATATCAAAGAAACACCTGAAACACCGTTAATATCAGACGTCACCAACCTGTATGATCATGTTATTTCAGAAGCATCTCAAACGCACGGTGTTTCTTTTTCATTGCTGAAAGCGATGATCAAAACAGAGTCGGATTTTAATCCGAGGGCGGTTTCAAGTGCCGGAGCAAGGGGACTGATGCAACTTATGCCGGAAAATATCAAAACCTTTAAAATAAAAAATCCCTTTGATCCAAGGGAAAATATAATGGGAGGTACGCGGTACCTTAAACAATTGATCAATCGTTTTAACGGGAAGCTGCCGCTAGCACTTGCTGCCTATAATGCAGGTCCCGGAGTTGTTGAGAAGTATCAGCGGATTCCTCCTTTCAAAGAAACAGAAAATTATGTGAAACAGGTGATGAAATATTATTCTATTTTTAGCAAAAGTTAACCTACAAGCTAGGTATTTTGCACCAATTGGCCTCCGGCCCGTAGGGCCTACGCCCCGGAGGGAATGATGGAATAATAGCCCGCCGGTGGATAAATTTTCGCCCATAAGATTCCGCAGGTTCACCTGCGGGAGTTTCATAAAATCGTTACACGATTTTATTTGAAGACTATATCTTTCTCTACGACAGTTCCTTCTTTAATTACACCCTGTGTTTTTCCTTTGTTTGTGATAACAATCTTGCCCCTGATGACAACATTACTTTCAAACCGCACATCTCCTTTGACGGTCAGTGATTTACAATTCGTTAGTGACGGTACACTTCTGGAAAATCTTTCGTTAAAAAGATCTATTTTTCCGTAGTATTTCGGGTCTAGATCGACCTGGATCGTTTTTGTTCCAGTATTTGGATTAGAAATCAGATTGTTTTCTGTAGAAAAGATAAAGCGGTCGGACCGGATCGATAAAAGGTCGTTACATTTTTTAACCGGTAAAAAACGTGATGCAGGAACTTTAATAACGGCCGCACCTTCAAAAAGGGATATGGCAGCGCCCATGGCGGTTTCGATCTGAAAAACCTTTGGGCTGTTTTCATCTCTGGGGTCAAGGGTTTTGGGATTGCGGATTATGGGGAGTTTCACAGCCCCGCTCTTTTGAATCAACTTGTGAAGTACTTTAAGATTTATCCAGATGTTGTTGGTGTTGAAAAATCCATAGCGCTTTATGTCTCTGAATGCGCTCAGTTCATTTTCCGGGCACTGGGCCGACTCTCTAAGAATCAATCGTCCGTCTTTATGTCTTGCGATATGCCCTCCTTTTACGTCCGAAGGGGTTCTGGGCGCCACTTCCATCATAAAAGGGAAACCCTTTTCAACAAAATACCCCAGAAGCGATTCGTCCAGTGTCGCTCCCAAATTGTCCGAATTGGAAATGAAAGCATATACGATTCCTTTGTCGAGTAGTTTGTTTAATATCCCGGATGTATAAACAGCCGAGTATATATCACCATGCCCGGGAGGATTCCATTCCAGGTCAGGATTCGTGGGCCAGTCAGCAGGTGCAAAATTTTTCTGAAGGATTTTTGGAAACCTATTCTGAAGGAATAAGAGCGGTGAATCTGACGGTTTAATTTTTGAGAGGACTTCAAGCGTGTCCTCATGGGTGCTGAAACTGTTCATCAGGGCAAGTTTTACATGACGCTTTTCTGCCTGTTTTAATATGATCTCAAGAAAGGTTTTTTCATTTTTTACTTTAAGAAGAGATTTTGCCCGTGTAAGCCCCATACTGGTGCCCAGACCGCCGTTGAGTTTTATCATCACAGCATTAGAAGACGCATGCCTGCCTGCTTCGACATATTTTTGAATGTGACCGGCATCTTCGATATTGTCTGAGGTCACCGGCCGTATATCTATGTCAGAGATAAGGCCGGTTGCGCCTGAAATGATTTTTTTATAATAATGGGAAAACGTATCGATGACAACAGGATGAAGGTTCGCATGTTCCATCTTTAATATAAAAGATGGGAGGTATTTGTGTGTATCTGAATTTTTCTGCATAAGTTTGTAGTATCGTAATTGTAATTATTTTGTATGTTGTGGCAAAATATTTCTAACGTAGTAAACCGAGCGGATACTGTTAGAGGTTTTCCCGTTCCCCGTTGGCCAGTTTACCCGTTGTATTTGGATAATGTTTTTACGGGCTCAACGGGCTAACAGGTAACGGGAAAACCATTTCTCGTATTATAGATTTGTTTAAGACTTTTAGTTTTTTGTTTGATTCCGACTTGTCCGGATTAGGTTTTGATGGGTTCAATCCATCCAACAGGATCTTTGGCTTTACCGTACTGAATATCTGTTAATTCCTTGTAGAATCTGTTTGCCATGGCGCCGACTTTGCCGTCACTGACGGTTATTACGGTATCTCCATACTTGATTTCACCCACCGGGGATATAACGGCTGCAGTACCTGAACCAAAAATTTCGTCAAGTTTTCCAGAGGTATGGGCATCCAACACTTCATGGATGCTGATTTTTTGCTCGGAAACTTCTATACCCCACAATTTTGCCAGTTTGATGACCGAATCCCTGGTTATACCGGGAAGGATACTACCGGTTAACATGGGCGTAATCAATTTGCCGTCTATGACAAAAAATATATTCATGGCTCCGACTTCTTCTACATATTTACGCTCGACGCCGCAAAGCCACAGCACTTGGGTATAACCTTGCTTTTTCGCCTGTTCACCGGCATAGAGACTCGCTGCGTAATTGCCGGGTGTTTTTGCTTCACCAACACCTCCTGAGACAGCGCGGACATGATAGGGGGTTACCCAGATTTTGACGGGGTTAAAGCCTTCGGCGTAATAGGCGCCTACAGGAGAAAAAATAATAAAGAATCGGTAAGTGTGCGAAGCGCGTACACCCAAAAAAGGATCTGTAGCGATAATCGTTGGCCGTATGTAAAGAGAGGTCCCCGGAGCGCTCGGTACCCATTCCTTTTCAATTGTTAAAAGTTGTTTGAGGGCCTCCAGGGCAAAATCTTCGTCAATCTCCGGTATGCACATGATACGCGAAGAATTGTTCATCCGTTTAAAATTATCTTTGGGCCGGAAAAGCTGTATGGCTCCGGAATCTGTCTTATACGCTTTTAGACCTTCAAAAACGCCCTGACCATAATGGAGAACCATGGTGGCAGGGTCCATATTAAAGGATGAATAGGGCTCTATGCGCGGGTTATACCATCCATCTTTAGGATTGTAATCCATGTTAAACATGTGATCTGTAAAAATACTACCGAAACCTAGCTTGGAATCGTCGGGTTTTGTTTTCAATTTTTCTGCTTTTGTAATGGTCAGTTTCATGCTACTCTCCTCCTTAGCGCTTTAAATTCCACAGCATAAGCCCCGTGTTGTCGTCGTAAACCCTTTCTAAAGGTTTCCCGGTCATTTCTTGAAGATCAATTTCTCCGGCAAAAAGTATGGTTTCTGAAAAAAGGTGACCACCGATTATTTTTCCGTGTTCATCGGCCAGGACAATATGGGATTGGATTACCGGAATCTTATCCTTTAATGAAACATTACCGATGCAATTTACGATTTCCATGGCTGCATTTTCAGTAAAAGTGACGAAGACGTGTTGTTTTTGGTCATAAACGCCTATGGTGGCAGACGAAACAGCACCCATAACGGAAAATGTTGCTGTCCGCATATTGGATGCTGTGCAAAAGTCCTCAATGGATGTGATCAGGTCTTTTCCGTGAGGAAGGCGTCCTAACAAGCGACGTCCGAGTTTGAATTCAGAGCAGATCAGTTCATCCATAATAAAACCTCTATGATATAAAACCTGAATCTTGCATGAAAATTAATGAAAATTTTTGGGTTTACTTGATTGAAGAGGGTTTAAGAAAAATCATATCATCTTTCATCTTATCCGAATGGTATATCGGATGACGACCTATTTTTCTCATCAATTTTCACCCAAAGGGAAAGCCGGAGGCTTCCATCTGCCGCGTTATTAAGGACTCGCAATAGTTCACTATGGCTTCACCCTTAAATGCCTTGCATATGAAAGCCTCCGACTCGTGCAAAATTCAGGTAGAATTCAAACAATACCATGCGATTCGAAAGCTATAGCATCTTTTGAGTTGAAATCAAGCCCTAAGTTATGTTTAAGGCAACTGCTCAGTAAATCGGCGCTACAGGTATTTGCCACCCGGGACCTATTGAAATGTTACTTTTTAAGAAAATTTTGGCAGATAATATCTTATTTTTCAATGGTTGACATCGGCCGGTGCTTCAGTTAATTAGTTTCCATCCAGAAATGGCACTTTTCCGCAATCTCTGCGTCAATCTGTGAAATCACTTGTGCGGCGTACCACTTGTACGCCTCCGCGTAATTCCTTGATTTCCTTGACCTTGCGAAAAATTGCTCATTTCTGCATTGGAAACTTAATTTGTGTCCAATTTTAATTTATGGATGGGCACTAATTAAGGTCCAAAATTTTAATATGAAAAAGGAAGAAAAAATATGAATTCATCAGATCGTATGGCTGATATACCACCTGTAAGGCTTGGGTTAGACAGCAAGTTCAAATTTAAATGTCATAAAGGTGTAAAATGTTTTACCAAATGCTGTAGGGGGATTAATATCATACTAACTCCCTATGATATTATAAGACTTAAAAAACGCTTGCAGCTGTCTTCAGAAGAATTTCTTGCCGTGTACACCACCCCCCAACTTTGGGAAAAAACGGATTTGCCGGTTGTGACTTTAAAGTTGATGGATGACGATTTACAATCATGTCCTTTTGTCAAAGATGATGGTTGCATCATTTATGCTGACAGGCCCACCACCTGCCGATATTATCCGCTGGGGGTTGCTTCACTCAGCCATAAAGAGCAGGTGAGTGATGAAGGATTTTATTTTTTTGTTCATGAACCGCACTGTCTGGGGTTTGAAGAAGAAAAAGAATGGACCATCCGTGAGTGGCGAAAAGATCAGGGGGTCGACATCCATGATGACATCAACGCCGAATGGACCGATCTGGTGGTGCGGAAGCGATCCTTCCCTCCCAATCTCAAGCTCATTGAAGAAAGTAAAAAAATGTTTTTTTTGGTCAGCTACAATATCGATAAATTTAAAGCCTTTGTTTTTGAAAGCTCTTTCTTGGATCGATATGACATAGACGCTGAAACCATAGAAAAAATTAAAGCAGACGACACAGCACTTTTGAAATTTGGATTAAAATGGTTAAAAGATGTTTTGTTTAAAGAAGGAAGTTTTAAATTGAAAGAGGATGCGAACTCTTAGAAAAGAATTTTGATGCCGGATACCTCATGTTGAGCATAATGATATCCGGCATCAAACCATGTTTCATTAAGTTCTTGACGCTTTTATTTAAAATATATACAGATTCAACTTATTAGGCCTGAAAATATTAAACACTCTCGTAAAAACTTATTTTTTTTAACTTTTGCGAGGTTATCAATATTCTTCGTAATAAAGCCCTTCCAGTATGGATGGATCGTTCAAGCGCCCCTCAATGTCGACATTGAAGAATTCGGCCACAGGTTCCAATATTTCAGGATTGTCCGCCTGTACTTTTCGCGCTGCTTTAAGCACCGTTTCCAGGCCGTTTCGCGTCATTTTCCCAAGAGGCTGCCTGCACCTGCCGGCGGGCATTCCCAGGATCGACATCAGTGTTTTGTAACCCAGCGGGTTTCTGGCGCGGCATACCACTTCACCAAAAGGTGTCGTTTCCATTGTTATGATCGTTACCAGATCAAAAAGAGGTCCAAGGGCGCTGAGCAGTTTTTTGGCCTCGGCCTGGTTACCCTCCTGAAGCAGGTGAACCATCTGTGACACCGCTTTGGGTACAACATTCGATGCTACAGAGATGACTCCGGAAGCCTTTATCTCGGGATTCGACATCATTTCCAATGTCATCCCGTCATCACCGGACAATATGGTAAAATCCGATCCGCAGCATCTTCTTGTATTCTTCATGTTTTCAAGATTACCGGTGGCTTCTTTGACCGTGTTAACATTATCAAACGTTTCATTTAAAAGTGCCAGATCTTCAGGCAACAGTTGTGCACCGGTTCTGCCCGGAATGACATAAGGAATAATTTCTATATTCGGAGCAGCCTTGGCCACCGGAGCGACATATTCTTTGCGTATTTCAAGAGAGCTGGGTCCATTGTAGTATGGATCCACAAGCAGAACCGCATCTGCACCGACCGAGACAGCATGTTTTGTTCCTGCCAGAGATTCCTTTGTGTTATTGCTTCCGGCACCGGCAATGCAAATACACTTGCCTTTTGTCTTTTCTGCAACGGTTTCAATAACACGGTTATGTTCATCCCAGCTCAAAACAGGACTTTCTCCGGTGGTCCCCACGGCCAATATTCCGGTAATTCCATTTTTGATCTGGAAGTCTGATAATCTGCCCAGACCTTCATAGTCGACGGCATCGTCTTTAAATGGTGTAACAATTGCCGTGAAACATCCTGCGATCATAAATCCCCCTTTTCACACATATGGTTGTTGTTTTTGGAAAACAATCAGGGTACCGTATTAAAATGATTGAACTTCAAACCTAAAAAAAGGTATACGTTGTGTCAAGAAAAAAGATCGGTCTTCAAATAATGGCCACGTTTTGTTTTCCCTTGACAATCGATTGATGACATAATAACCCCAAGGAAGCTTAAATAGTGCCTATCCATGAAAGGCTATTTTGTACAATATCTTCGCCTGCCCTGTGAAATGCGGAGCCTATTTCTCTGGGGTTATGCTCAAAAATTAATCCTCGGAATATCAACTATATGCCTGTGGTTAATTTTCTCGCATGCCTCGATCTTGAACAAAATATCTCATTTCTGGATAAACACTAAATAGGAAATAAAAAAAGAAAAAGAGGATTATACAATGGCAATAGCAAAAAACGTACAAGAATATATTGCTCACCAAAGGGCGGCCATTGCCGCAAACCCTGAATGCGGCACATCCCATTATAACCTTGCAGTTGGCTTACTGGGGCTTAAAAAATACGAGGAAGCTGAAAAGGAACTTTTTCAGGCTGTCGAGTGTAGCCCGAATCTTGCAGAGGCGTATGTACAGCTGGGAGGGATCTGTTTGCAGCGCGGGGACCTAGAAGGTTGCCTTAAATACAATAAGGCGGCTGTACAGGCAAGGGCAGGGTTTTCAGAAGGTTATGGAAATATTGGATTTGCGCAACTTCAATTGGGAAATATTGAGGAAGCGATCCCAGCCTTAGAAAAAGCAATTCGATGGAATCCCAAATTTTTGCAGGCTTATACAACATTGGCCAATGCGTATCTCTTGAAAGGGATGATTGATGAAAGCATCGAGACCAGCCTCAAGGTCATTGAACTCGAACCGGACTTTGCCGTGGCATACAACAACCTGGCCATCGCTTACCTCGAAAAAGAGGAATATGCGCTTGCTGTTAAACATCTGGATAAAGCGGTGGAACTCGGTTATGAGGTTGCTCCTGAAATTTTAGATGAAATCAAAAAATACAGATAAGAAATATCAGCAGAAGAAGCCTGCATGCCGAGATTCAAGTTTTTTTTATCCAGCAGAAACAATCCTGTCCTAGAGGGTGATTTCGTATGGTTGACTCCTATTCCCCTCAGCCGACATCAATCCGCTAGAACATTCGAACCGGGTAGTGATATTTTCATAAATCACGGCGACTATTTTACAGCCGTTCGAAATTTTCTGGAAAGAGATCGATATGCGATCATTTCACAAACAATCTCCCAACATCTTCATCGAAATATAACACCTGATGACATAGAAGAGATCAGAATTTTTCTCGACAAACACGGCGAATTTTATCATCCATCCAAAATTGAAGCCGTTTTGCAGGCCGTCGAGATTCCCTTTGTCCTGAACGTTGCTGTTACAGACGTCGGAAAACAATGCGCTCAAAGAGAATACCGGCTTTTAAAAAAGCTCGACACAAAGTACCCTGATTCGTTTATCCCCAAAGTATACGCTCAGGGCAACGTTTTTACAAAAATGGATCAAGTTGAAACCAGGATGTTTTTAGGTGAATGGTTCGAGGGGTTTAACGAATTCCACATATCCCTTGACCCTGACGATAAAAAATACAAAATCATTGTATGGGATCATGTGCACGGGAACTTTTTCCTTACAACCCAACAAACCATGGATCTTTATCGGCAGGCCGCGAAGATTTTAACCTATTATTATAACGTTTTAACTTTTGAGCAGATATTTTCGTGGCATCATGCCGCCGGTGATTTTGTTTTAAAGTGTCAAGAAGATGATATCGAGTTAAAGCTTGTCACTGTGAGACAATACAGATCCATGTATGAGAACACTATCGTGTCTGAATCTGTAGAACCAGATTCTGAATTGATTTTAGAAGCGTTGCTGGTATTTTTTTTAAACATGGCAATTAAAATGCGTATTGACAGGCTGGATGGGGTTGGAGAAATCGTGTGGTCTGATGATGTTGCACTCAAAGGAATCCTGAAGGGATTTTTTGAAGCACTGGCATTAAACCCGCTGATCAGCGTTTTTGCAGAGCCTTTGAACGACTGTTTCCGACAGCATATTTTATCTTGCAGGCGGGCGGATTTTTTTGATCTGAATCACGCCATTGTTCATACATATCCTTCACAGGCTCCGGAGGTACCGGTCATCCGACAGCATCTTGAAAAGCATGTCGAGGATCTGTACAATAGCATCCGACAATTAGAAAAAGTGTAACGCCATAGTTTCAAAATAAAATGGTGTTTAACGCTTTGAAACCCTGCTTTTTTATTGACAAGCATCAATATTAATTTTATATGAACTCTTTGTATGTTTTGACCTTAATTATACAAAGAAGTATTGAATGATAACATCTAAAAAAATGAAAAAAATGAGAGGAATTGAGAGGAGGTGATTGTTGCTGCCCTAAAAGGGGACGGTAATTTTTTTTAGTTAGATAGGTTAATTTTCAATTAGAATGGAGGTAATACAATGGCAAAACATGAAACCCCTTTGCTGGACCAGCTTGAAAGCGGTCCATGGCCGAGTTTCGTGTCTGATCTAAAAGAGGAGGCCGAATCAAGGAAAAAGAATGAAAGAGGTATAGACTTCCAGATTCCTGTGGACGTGTGTGAAGACCTTCTGGGTGTGCTCGAACTGTCATTCGTACACGGGAGAACCCACTGGAAGCATGGTGGAATCGTCGGCGTGTTCGGTTATGGCGGCGGTGTTATCGGCAGGTATTGTGACCAGCCCGAAATGTTCCCGGGTGTTGCTCATTTTCACACCATGCGAGTCAACCAGCCGGCCGGCAAGTTTTATACCGCTGAATATCTCAGACAACTTTGTGACCTTTGGGAACTTCGCGGCAGCGGCCTCACCAACATGCACGGGTCCACCGGCGATATCATCCTTTTGGGTACGACGACGCCCCAGCTTGAAGAGATTTTTTGGACACTCACTCATGATATGAATCAGGATCTGGGCGGCTCCGGGTCAAACCTGAGAACCCCTTCCGATTGTGTGGGACAGGCTCGCTGTGAATGGGCTTGCTTCGACACCCAGGCGCTTTGTCATGATCTTACTGTGGAGTATCAGGATGAGCTTCATCGGCCGGCATTCCCATACAAGTTCAAATTTAAATTCGACGGGTGTCCCAACTGCTGCGTGGCATCCATCGCACGCGCGGACATCTCTTTTGTCGGTACCTGGCGGGACAATATCCGAATCGATCAGGAAGCGGTCAAGGCCTATGTGGGCGGAGAGCTTCCACCCAATGGCGGATCTCATGCCGGGCGCGACTGGGGACCGTTTGACATTCAGAAAGAGGTGATCGGCCTTTGCCCCACCAATTGCATGTGGATGGAGGGTGGTGAGCTGAAAATAGATGATCGTGAGTGCACAAGATGCATGCACTGCATCAATGTCATGCCAAGAGCCTTAAGGGTCGGTGAAGACCAAGGCTGTTCAATGCTGGTCGGCGCTAAGGCGCCGATTCTTGACGGTGCTCAGATGGGCTCCCTTTTGGTTCCGTTTATCAAAGTGGAAGAGCCTTACGACGAGATCAAAGAAGTCATTGAAAGCATCTGGGACTATTGGATGGAAGAAGGGAAGAACCGCGAACGACTCGGCGAACTCATGAAACGGCAAGGCTTCCAGAAATTGCTCGAGATGACGAATATTAAGCCTGTACCACAGCATGTTCAGGAACCGCGTCACAATCCGTACATCTTCTGGAAAGAAGACGAAGTCGAAGGCGGATTTGACCGTGATGTTAACGAATTCAGAAAACACCATCTAAGATAGGGGGGTATTGACTATGGCATTTATATCCTCAGGTTACAATCCTGACAAGCCGATGGAAAACAGAATAACTGACATCGGTCCAAGAAAATACGATGAATTCTATCCGCCGGTGATTAAGAATAACAAGGGCAAATGGCTCTATCACGAGATACTGGAACCAGGCGTCCTGGTTCATGTTTCGGAGACCGGCGATGAAGTCTATTCCGTAAGGGTCGGCGGGGCACGCTTGATGTCCGTTTCCCTCATTCGTGAAATTTGTGACATTGCCGACAAGCATTGTGACGGATATATGCGGTTCACCACCCGTAACAACATTGAATTCATGGTGGACAGCAAAGAAAAGGTTGAACCGTTAAAACAAGATCTTGCAAGTCGCAAGTTTGGCGGCGGAAGTTTTAAATTCCCCATCGGCGGCACCGGCGCCGGTGTCACCAATATTGTACACACCCAGGGGTGGATTCACTGCCACACACCGGCCACCGACGCATCGGGTCCGGTAAAGGCCACCATGGATGTGCTGTTTGATGATTTTCAGGATATGCGGCTTCCGGCCCAGCTGCGCGTATCCTTGGCATGTTGTTTGAACATGTGCGGTGCGGTCCATTGTTCGGATATCGCCATTTTAGGGTATCATCGTAAGCCGCCCATGCTGGATCATGAATACCTGGACAAGATGTGCGAGATTCCCTTGGCCATCGCTTCATGCCCAACGGCAGCCATCAGGCCGACCAAGGTCGAACTTGCTGACGGGACCAAGGTGAACAGTGTTAAAGTCAACGAACCCAGGTGCATGTTCTGTGGCAACTGCTACACCATGTGTCCGGCAATGCCGCTGGCCGATGATGTGGGTGACGGTATCGTGATCATGGCAGGTGGCAAGGTGTCCAACCGGATTACCGCGCCAAAATTTTCAAAAGTGGTCGTTGCGTTTCTGCCCAATAGTGCACCACGATGGCCGGAAACCACCGATTGTATCAAGAAAATCGTCGAAGCCTATGCAGCCGGCGCCAATAAATATGAACGTGTTGGTGAGTGGGCGGAAAGGATTGGATGGGAGAGATTCTTTGAAAAGTGTGAACTTGAGTTCACCCATCACCTTATCGATGATTTCCGTGATCCGGCATATTATACCTGGCGCCAGACCACACAATTTAAATTCTAATCGTCAACACAACAAGGGGGTACAGGATATGTACCCCCTTAATAAAAAGAGGCTCAATCAATGGAATACGAAGAGGCAAAAGAAAAAATCGTAGCAGGGCTGCAAAAGAAAAAAAGTAAAACCAAGTTTTACTTTAATGATTTGGCAAAAATGCTCGGTTTAAAACCCAGAGTTGCCAAAAAGCTGATTAATCAGATGGTGCAAGAGGAAATTCTCGAATACTGGTCCAGCGGAAGCACATCCTTATACGGGCTCAAAGGTGCCGGCAAACAGGCACATGCCGAGCACGAAGATTAAAAATCAAACATTTTCTGTTTGAAATGCCCGATAGAGAACCTATTTTTATTTAAAAGCTTTCTATGCAGCAGGAAGATATGGATTTCCCCCGAATTTTAATTTCAGCCCTGCGGGGAGGAGCGGGGAAGACCATCGTATCCATCGGAATCACTGCTGCATGGAAAGAAGCGGGCAGACACGTCACACCTTTTAAAAAAGGACCCGACTATATCGATGCCGGCTGGCTTTCTCTCGCGGCCGGCCGGCCCTGCTACAATCTAGACACTTTCCTGATTAAAACACCGCATATCTTTCAGTCATTTTTATCCCATTCCACAAAAGACGGTATTTCGGTTATTGAAGGAAATCGTGGATTATACGATGGTATTGATATCCATGGAAGTACCAGTTCCGCGGAATTGGCCAAGCTTCTTAAGACACCTGTTGTGCTCTGCATCGACTGCACAAAATCCACCCGAACCATGGCGGCGGCGGTGCTGGGGTGTTTGAATTTCGATCCTGATGTTGCGATAAAAGGGGTGATCCTGAATCGGGTGGCGGGACCCCGGCATGAAAATGTTCTTCGGAAAAATATTGAGCAGTATTGCAATATCCCGGTGCTGGGCGCAATCCCGAAACTCGACTGGGAAAAATTCCCTGAAAGACACTTGGGGCTGGTTCCAACCCCGGAACACGGCTGTGCAATGGATGCCATTCATGATGCATCCAAAATAGCCGCTCGTTATCTTGACCTTAAAGCGTTGACCGAAATTTCCGTTAATGCCGGCCCACTTGCTGCACCGGAAGCTGCACAGGGGAAGATCAGGCATGAAAACCGTACGCAGTATCCGCGCCGAAGCGGGATCTCCGCGTCGCTACCACCGGTCCCTCTGATCGGTATCATCAAGGATTCTGCGTTCCAATTCTATTATCCTGAAAATATCGAGGCGCTACATGCGGCAGGGGCAGAAACCATGATGGTCAGCCCCTTTGCAACCGATGTCATCCCGCAGGTGGACGCCTTGTATATTGGCGGCGGATTTCCTGAAACCCATGCCCAAGAACTGGCAGACAATATAACCTTCAGAAGACAATTAAAAGATCTGGCAGAAAAGGGTCTGCCCATATATGCGGAGTGCGGCGGTCTTATGTATCTCGGGGAGGAGCTTGTTCTGGACGAAGGGACCTTCCCCATGGCCGGGGTGCTTCCGGTGGTATTTGGATTTTCCAAAAAGCCTCAGGGGCACGGGTACACGGTGGTTTCAGTGGAACATGAAAATCCCTATTATAAAGTCGGTTCTGAAATTAAAGGTCATGAGTTTCACTATTCGAAAGTTTTAGAATGGCGTGGAACGGATAAAGATCTGGCCTTTGGCATGAAACGTGGAAGCGGTTTTTTGAATAAGCGGGACGGGGTCTGTTATAAAAATGTTCTGGCCACTTATACTCATATCCATGCCCTTGGTACGCCTTTATGGGCCGAAGCTATGGTCCGCAATGCCATTTCTTATAAAAAACAAAAAAAATAGGGCAATCATCTTATAAAAAACGATTACCCCATTAAAATTTTTAATATACGATTATTTCTTTTTGGGATGGCACTGTTT
>CALLDL010000023.1 GCA_937998305.1 uncultured Desulfobacterales bacterium
CCCTCTTCCACCGCCTTTTCCTTGGAGACGCCCGCCATCCGATTAATCAACGATTCGGGCACATCCATTCCAGCCACCTTGTTGTTCATAAATTTTGCCATACCGGCAGATTTTAAAGGGGTGACGCCGCCAAGGATATGAACCTTTTGAGTCAGGCCTTCTTCCCTGGCCATTTTCATCCATTCCTTGAAGCGATCCATATTATAAATACACTGGGTCTGAATGAAATCAGCACCCGCATCGATTTTTTTGGCCAGGCGAATCACGCGATATTCAAAAGGATCGGCAAACGGATTGGCTGCGGCGCCGATGAACATTGCCGGCGGATAATTCAAATCAAAACCGCTCATATCCTTGCCTTCATCCCGCATGGTTTGAACAGTCCGGATGAGATTCATGGAATCGATATCGAAGACATTCAAGGCATCCGGCTGACTGCCAAAACTCTGATGATCTCCTGAAAGGCATAAAATATTTTTGATACCCAAAGAATAGGCACCCATGATGTCCGATTGCAAAGCGATTCTGTTTCGATCCCGGACGACCATTTGCATCACCGGCTCCAGACCCATCTGCAAGAGATGCGCACACGCCGCGATGCTGGACATTCTCACAATGGCGGTTTGATTGTCGGTAACGTTGACGGCATCCACATATCCGTTTAACATTTCGCCTTTTTTACGGATAATCTCAGGATTTGCACCCCGTGGCGGACCGCATTCTGCGGTAACGGCAAATTCTCCTTTTGCTAAAATTTCCTGGAGTCTGCTGATAGGTTTTTCGCTCATATCATATGATCCTCTCTTACCATTTTTCTCGGGCCGCCTGAAAGGCTGGGTTGCCAGTTTTTGGGGGGAACATAGATCCTTAAGTTATCCATTTGACCCAATATCCTGAGCCGCTCGATGATCAATTGCCAGGCACAATCGGTTTCGGGATTGACCTCGCATTTGCCGTTTTGGGATCCGCCGCACGGACCGTTCAGCAGTTTTTTGGCACAGCGGGTCACCGGACAAATTCCACCGAATATAGCGAGGCTGCAATCACCGCAGCCGGCACACTCCTCGGTAAAGACCCCCTGTTTTTCCAGAACACCGATAAAGGTGGTATTGACGCCCGGAAGTAAAGGGGTCTTGACGAACCGTCTGGCCAGCGCCTGGACACCCGCACCGCAGGCCAGGGACAACACCCCCTCGTTTCGGGAGATGGCCGGCGCCCCTTCCTGGATGAATTCATCCTCACATTGGCGCTCCACAGTAAACTCCTCGATTTCGATTTCTCTGCCGTCTTTTTTACAGGCCAGTCTTAAGGCGGATGCCAGTACGGCGACTTCGTCTTCGCCACCCGCAAAACATGTTTTGACACAGGTGCCGCATCCCATAATAAGAATTTTCTTATAGGGTGCAATGATTGTCTTGATTTCCGATATGGATTTTTGCTCTCCAACTATCATTGATCGACTCCATTCTTGAGTCTTTTGATTAATGAGGATTTTCGTTCAAGATCAAGGCATGCGAAAAAAATAACCACAGGCATATATTAGATATTCTGAGGATTATTTTTTGAGCATAACGCAGAGATTGTGCGAAAAGACCATTAATCAACAGACTCCATTCATACGGCCGGGTTGGGACCTACCTCGGCCAGGTTTTTTAATACATCATCCATTGCTTGATTTGCTGTGGCTTTATCTCCGGCAGCGATGTTGGTCAGGGACAAACGTCGGCCGTCGAGTCCAATTTCATCCAGAAGGTTCCGGACCCATGCCACGCGTTTTTTTGCCCTGATGTTGCCCTCCAAAAAGCGGCACTGCCCTTCGGTGCAGACTAGCACAACCACAGCGTCGGATCCGGCTTCAAATGCCCTTAGCAGAAAAACATCCTTAACCATACTCGAGCAGGGCATCTTGACAGTTTGTATCTCACACGTGTCCTTTCCGGTTAAAAACTGCTCGGCAGTGTCGTCAAATGCGTTGATACAATGGAACAGTGTTATTTTAGGTTTAAAATTTTCAGTCATGTTTTTAATGTTTACCTTCTTACAAAATAAGTCAGAAATATTGTAACCATCAAACTTTTCGGCATTCATTTATACCATACAACGAGATGAATATGAAAGTAGTATAGAAAAAAAAAGACGTCTTCATCCAATCTGTAATGGATAAAAGACGTCTTTGTCTTTCAAGAGCCCCCATTAAACGTTGCACAACCTTGTAAACGTCAGGGCCAATTAATGAATCAGCACATATATATAGTGCGTTTTTTTTTGTCAATAACTATTTCTTTTTTTGAGCTTCATTTGATGCATTTATTTTTTATTGAGAAAAAACAAATGTATTTGTGCCATAAATTTATTAGTTTCACTTAATGGTTGAATTTTTTATTAAGAACAACTATAGCGAGGGACAAAATAGTTTTGCGCATTTTGTGTTAAGGTGACACGGGTGGCGCAAAATGCATTATCTTGTTCAAGTTCAATTACAAGAGGGGGTTCTAATGGGGGGGGTATTTGGGGTTGTTTCAAAGAACGATTGTGTCAACGACCTATTTTATGGAACGGATTATCATTCTCATCTTGGAACAAAACGGGGAGGGCTGGCGACAAAAAATTCCGAAGGATTCTCCCGTTCAATTCATAATATTGAGAACAATTACTTCAGGTCCAAATTTGAGGCAGATCTTCCTAAGTTGCACGGCAGCAAAGGGATCGGTGTTATCAGCGATTATGATGCCCAGCCGTTGATTTTCGGATCTCATCTGGGAAGATTCGGTATTGTCACTGTTGGCAAGATAAACAATATCCAGGAACTTGCCAACACGGCATTTCGAAAAAAAATCCATTTTTATGAAACAAGCAGTGGAGATTTAAGCCCCACCGAAATCGCTGCAACGCTCATCTGTGATGAAGATTCTTTCGAAGAAGGCATTCAGAGCGCCCAGGACAAGATTAAAGGCTCGTGTTCAATGCTTCTGCTCACGGAAAAAGGCATTTATGCTGCACGGGACAAACTAGGAAGAACGCCGATCATTATCGGCAAAAGGCATGATTCCTGTGCCGCTTCTTCGGAAACATGTGCATTTCCAAATTTGGGTTTTGAAGTGGACAGATACCTGGGGCCGGGTGAAGTTGTTTTTATGACGGCGGATGGATATGAACAGAAAAAGAAACCTGAAGAAAACATGCAGATTTGTGCGTTTCTTTGGGTCTATTATGGTTATCCCGCGTCGAGTTACGAGGGAATTAATGTGGAAGCCGTGCGATACCGATGCGGTTCGGCATTGAGTAAAAATGATGATGTTGAAATCGATTTTGTTTCAGGAATTCCGGATTCCGGAACCGGCCATGCCCTTGGTTATGCCAATGAGAAGAAGATACCCTACATAAGACCTTTCGTAAAATATACGCCGACATGGCCCAGAAGTTTTATGCCCCAAGACCAGAGCATCAGAGATTTAGTGGCGAAAATGAAACTCATCCCCATAAAAAAGCTGATCGAAGGAAATAGAATTCTTTTCTGTGAAGACTCCATTGTCAGGGGGACGCAGCTCCAGGACAACATTCAAGTATTATACGATTTTGGTGCAGTGGAGGTGCATATGCGTCCGGCCTGTCCGACTCTGATTTATCCGTGCGAGTTTCTTAATTTTTCCACATCGCGATCCACACTTGATCTTGCCGGACGAAAAGCGATAAAAGAACTTGAAGGTACAGAGGATATCAAGCTGCACGAATACGCAACGTCGAATTCGGAAAAGAATATAGCAATGGTGGATCGAATTCGTAAGCGGCTACGGCTGACATCCTTAAAATATCAACAGCTTGAACATCTTGTGGACGCCATCGGTCTGCCCAAGGAAAAGTTGTGTACCCACTGCTGGGATGGAAGCAGTTATTTCTAATTTAAGTTTTGCACCCTTTAACTCTGCTGGAGCTTTATCTAAAGCCACCAAGGCCACGGGGTTCCCAATTGCTTTGGTATCTTCGCTTCTGACCGGGTACATTCCGGAGATTCTGCCTGTGTGATTCCGCCCATCAGTATTGCACAAAAACACATCAAAACCATAAACGATTATACCCGGAAAATAGCCATAGAACTCAACGTGGTCGGCCTAATGAACATTCAGTATGCCATTACCGGTGGAGGGGACGGTCTTGATTACTGTGGCCAATAAAGATAAACCGGGCGTTTTGGAGTCAGCGAGGCTTTTCAGGGAACTCGGTTTCAAGATTCGACCGACAAACGGGACCCATGAATTTCTGGCAGGGTACGGCATCGATTCGGAACCGATCAAGAAATTGGGTTACGGCCGCCCGGACATTGTGGACGAGATTAAAAACGAAAAAATTCAGCTGATGATCAACACCCCCCAGCGGAAGAGAGAGTAAAGATGACGACTCCTATATCCGCAAAGCGGCGATCAAATTCAATGTTCCGTATATTACCACAACGTCCGCTGCTGTGGCGGTTGCAAGGGGCATTGCCGATCGGAGAAAAGGACAAGAAAAGGCAAGATCGTTACAGGACTATCATGCGGATATTCGATAGGTTTCTATTCCCATTCCTAACCCGGATTTCTCTTTAGTTTGATACGCTTATTCATGAGAAATTCGGGTTAAAACCTTATTTGAAGGATTCAATGCTTTTTGTTATTTCATTTGTTTGAGCGTGTGGATATTGATCCATGAAGACGCGCCAGGCGTCTTACAATCCCAGAACAACCAGCCGTCTACGGAGCTGCGTGTTATTGTCATTGCTGCTGCGGAAGGCGATAAAAATTCCTTTCCATTCATCATCAAAGCACCGCTACTCACTTCGCCATAGTAGAAATACCCTTTGTACTTACCGCGAAATTCAGTGCCGTTGGGAAAAGCAAGGTCATCGACAATCCAAGGCAGGTCGTCGATTGGATTTTTCTGGGAATTGAATTCAACAGCATCCAGATTTTTCGGCACTTGAAATACGTCTTTTTGATTCATTTTGTTAAAGGATGGTTCACCAGGCAGGGGCGAATCGGATTTAATGCTTTCCATTGAAACCTCCTTAAGGTTTAAGCAGGAACATACGGCTGACATTAATGGCTGAAGAAACGATTTGGTCTAAAATATTTTCACAGATATTAGCACAGATTAAATTTTAATTCAATCCATAAGTTTCACTTATATTATTCCAATTTCAGTCACGATGATCAAGATTGACACCCATGAAATTTTCATTTATCGTGAATTATAACGAGTGCTATTCCTAAAGTTTTTGTAAAATTGCATGACGGCAAGCATACTCTGCTGTATGCGTTTTTGGTAGCGCGGAACGATGGTTTGAGATGGGTGGGGTTGATAAGATATTACGGACAACAAAAGCGAGAAGCTGATGAGTTTAAAAAAAACTAGAGTGACTTCGGGAGTTGACCAGCTTGACAAACTCCTGGATGAACTGTACATCGGAGATAATGTGGTCTGGCATGACGATGCCGGCAGTTTAGCCGCTGTATTTTGTCTGAATTTCATTCAAGTGTCTCAGGCCCAAAACAAACCGCTTATTTATGCCAGTTTTGACCGTTCTCCGCGCAATCTCATCGAAAAATTGGGGCCATTGGCCAATAACCGAAAGCTCATCATCCTGGACTGCTTTACATATGGCAAGGGGGCAGGTTCCGAAGTCTTTCTCAAGTTTTATGATAGAAAAAAACTTGAATGGCCCTGCCAGATTGTCAAAGTTGATGAACCCCGTCAGATGAATCAGGTAATGGATGCTCTCTATGGAATCCATGAAACCCTTGAAGGTGATGTTCGGTTTGTTTTTGAAAGCCTGACCGGTATGCAGGAACTTTGGGGCGGTGAACAGCATATTCTAAACTTTTATTCCCATTCCTGCCCTCGTTTATATGAACTCAATACCATCGCGTATTGGATTATCGAAAAACGAGCCCATTCCTCACGTCTCAGAGCACAGATCAATCAAATCGCCCAGGTGGCTATTGATCTGTCCGTAAAAAGAGGAAAAACATATTTAACAATTCTTAAAGCTGAAAAGCGTAACCTTGATACGCTGAATCGACCATTCAGCTATTGGAGCAAAGACCTGAGGATTTCCTTTGATTTGGAAAAGCGTTCTACGGGGCAGTTTGATCTGGGAATCCGCTTGAAAAAATTTCGCACCAAGCGAGGCCTGTCGCAGACGGAACTGGCGAAACTCGTTGGGGTGACACCGAGCACCATCTCTCAGGTTGAAAGCGATTTAATATATCCGTCTTTACCGGCACTTCTTAAAATAGCAGAGGTTTTGGATGTTGATATAAACTCTTTTTTTCAGGAATCGGCAGATGTGAAAAACCGGGTGATTTTTCCTTCAGCAGAATCGGTGGATATGAAATTCCCGGATTTGCCGCGAGACAGCATCCAGGGCAATCTGCTGACTCCGGTGGATTTCGAGGCTAAAGTCGAACCCCACATTATCGAGATTCAGCCCAACAAGACCCTTCCTTCCCACTTCTTTATTCATAAAGGTGAAGAAATCGGATATTTGCTGTCCGGAAAATTGCAATTGAAGTTGGCCAAGACGGATTATACCGTTAGTGCACGTGATATCATTTATTTGACCACTGAAATGCCTTCCCAATGGAAGAATCCCGGTCCGGGTCCGGCCAGATTACTGTGGCTCAAAATCAAATGAAATTTAGAGCGATTTTAATTTAAAACGTTCAGTTCAAATTAATTCCAAGAGAAAATCGAGACCCTGAAATTGATAGAATCAAATTAAACCTTGATCCAGCATGGCATTTACTACCTTGGTAAATCCGGCGATATTGGCCCCTGCCATATAGTTGCCGGGCTTACCATACTCGTTAGTCGCATCAAGACAGGTCTGATGGATGTTTTTCATGATCATTTTGAGACGTTGATCGACTTCTTCCGCAGGCCAACTCAATCGCATACTGTTCTGAGCCATTTCCAACCCTGATACGGCCACCCCCCCGGCATTGGATGCTTTACCGGGAGCATAGAGGATCTTATTGTCCAAAAAAATGTTGATGGCTTCAGGAACACTTGGCATATTGGCACCCTCGCAGACCAGTTTGACCCTGTTTTTCATAAGATTCATGCTATCTTTTTCGTTGATTTCATTTTCCGTTGCGCTGGGGAAAGCGCAGTCTGCTTTATGGTCCCAAAGCGGATTATGATCTAAGGACGGGTCTGCTTCTGTGTAAACCGCTTCAGAATATTTATCAATGTATTCATAAATTCTGCCGCGTTTGATGTTTTTTAGGCGCTTTACAAAGGCCAGTTTGTCAGTGTCGATGCCCTCTTCATCATAAATATACCCGGAAGAATCTGAGAGGGTAACCACTTTGCCGCCCAATTCAAAAATTTTTTCCACAGTGTATTGAGAGACGTTGCCTGAACCGGATACCAGGCAGGTTTTGCCTTCAAGGGTTTCATTTTTGGTTGCCAACATTTCTGCTGCAAAGTAAACACTGCCGTAGCCGGTTGCTTCCGGACGAATTAGACTTCCACCCCACCCCAAGCTCTTACCTGTCAAAACACCGGTAAACTCGTTACGCAGCTTTTTGTACGTACCAAAGAGATAACCGATTTCCCTGGCGCCCACACCGATATCACCGGCAGGAACATCCGTGTTCGGGCCGATATGTCGAAACAGCTCGGTCATGAAACTCTGACAAAAGCGCATGACCTCATTATCGGATTTGCCTTTGGGATCGAAATCAGAGCCGCCTTTTCCGCCTCCCATGGCAAGGGTTGTAAGCGCGTTTTTAAAAACCTGTTCAAAGGCCAAAAATTTCAAAATACTCAGGTTTACGGATGGATGAAAGCGCAGTCCACCCTTATAGGGACCTATCGCACTGTTCATTTGAATCCTGAAACCGCGATTGACCTGTACCTGGCCCTGATCATCCATCCAGGGAACCCGGAATATGATAATACGTTCCGGCTCTACAATTCTTTCCAAGACAGCTTCTTTTCGGTATTGAGGGTTTCTGTCCAAAACAGGAAGAACTGACTCAACTACCTCTTCAACAGCCTGATGAAATTCCTTTTCTCCTGGATTCCGGGTTTTGACTATTTTCATGACCGAATTCATTTATAACCTCCTGATTTACATGTATATAAAGCTTGCTCCCTTGTCACGAGTTCACGCGGTTTAAAAAAAGATTATCCATGGAGCGACTATTTAGAAAAACTCCCCGACCCCTCAATTAACTACAGCTCGGGAGATGATCCATAATAAGATCACTTGATAAGGGTTTTGATGGTTCCTCAGCCCAGGAAATCATTCCCTATGGGCTTAACTCAAAACCACCCGTTCCGCGGGTGGATTCTTTATTAATACCGCCCGAGATTTTCTCCCGTCGATTTTGATGGTCAGCGGAGCATCAAGTCTTAGATGCTTTAAAAAAGCTGTTTCGACTTTCGGCGGTAATGATTTCAGCCATTGCCAGTCAATAAAATTCTCACCGTTTCCAGTGATGGTAATATAGCTGATCCCCAGAGACGTGATATTGTGAAAAAAGTGGGTTCCCTGCGAAGGATCGGCCTGCAACTTATCATGGGTTGCTTCGATGATGGCTCCTACGCCTGAAATGTCATTCCAACCAACGGGGATCCCGAGCCAGCGATCGGCAGAACCCCATCGTCCCGGGCCGATAAGGAGATATTTTCGCTTTTGCTGCATGAGCTGCTTGTTAATTCTGCCAATTTCAGCGGCGATATCAACGGTACGGGCAGGGTCAAACCTGTCGGGATCTACCAAAACAATATCGGTAATATCCAAAAATTCTCCGTTGCCCATGGCATTGCATGAAAAACAAAAGGCTTTGGCGATTTCCCGGTCGTCGATTTCAACATCTATATTCTGAGGTCCCAACGCCATTGGGCGGATTTGGAGCAGAGAAAACTCAGCTTTTTGATTGGCCTTAAAAGCAAGATTGACCGCAAATTCAATTTCGACCGGTCCTCCCATCCCCTTGCGCCCCATTTCCAGAAGTTCTGAAACGATGTCAGGAAGCGGGAATGATTTGTATTTCAAGATTTTGGCAAATGTTAGCACCGGTTGGCCGGAAGCCATAACCGCATCCCTGATCCTGTGATCTTCAGGAATATAGGTGCTTGAAAGAAATTTAACCGGATCTTGATCCAGAGTTTCATCGATTTCCAATCTCGCAAGCGTCGCATCATTGACCGACCCGAAGTTGTCTGGAAAGGCATCCATCTTTAAGGCATAAAAAAGGCGCTGGGAATTTTTAAGGATTTCATCTACCGTGGAAAACTGGGGCAGAAGCTGAGGGTACCTGGGTGAAAACCGCAGGGTTTTACCACCTTCCACAACGGTTTTTCCAAGGCCCAGGGCAATATGGACAATCCCCTCTTCAGGTTTCATGTATGATATGGGGTAAAAGTTATAGGATTGAGCCACGCCTGAAAAATCCGGGTAGAAATAGTGACCATACTCTGATCCGGCTAACTGCTGAATAAGAATCGCCATTTTTTCATCTTCGATTCGATGCAGCGTACTCTTGGCATATGATCGCGGTGCCTCCATATAAGTTGAAGCGTACACCAGTTTTATGGCCGTGATCAGCTGCTCGAGTCTTTGTGCAAGGTCGTAATGCCTGTTGGGCAGCATCATCGTTTTGTAAATACCGGCAAAGGGTTGAAACTGGGCGTCCTCCAAAAGGCTGGAAGATCGCACTGCAAGGGGATAGTCGGTATGCCTCAGAAACATTTCCAAATCGTAGCGCAGCCGATCAGGGAAGCGGGCGTTTAGAAAGATCTCTGAAATACGGGCATCGCCGATATCACTGCCCAGAAGGTATTTGAGATTGTTTTGGCCGATAAAGGTATCAAAATTTACCGTGGAAATTACCAGAGTCTTTGGCACGCCGATGATAATATCTTGAAACTTTTTTTGAAATTCGGGGTTATCTTTCAGCTGTGTGGAGATAAAGGCCAGTCCCCTGGCCTTACCTCCTAAAGAACCTTCGCCAAGTTTAATAAAATCGGCATCCGGATCAAAGTCTCCGGCAATAAAATCCGTTACTACGCCTTTCTGACGTCCTTTGCGTCTATTATGGATGCAGGCGACAAGGTATTGTTTTATATCGGCAGTAGTGGAAAAATCAGTGGCTTTAACCCGCCTCAGTTTTGAAGCCAGCATGATTTCGCTGCGGGCAAAAAGCCAGCTTGAAAAGTGGTTGTGGATCGCGTGATAATAAACCGATTCATCGGGGATCGAAGGTAGGATCTGTTCCATCGACCTTAAATTGGAGACCTTGGCCACTTCCCTTCCGTCAGGAAGCCGGAAGATAAAATCGCCAAAGCCAAGATAGTTAACAAAAAAGGATTGAACTTCCGAATGCAGTGAAGGCGAGTTTTTATTCAAAAAGACAGCCGGAATCTTTAAAGCTCTTTCCCGGTTGGCTTCTTCCGAGCTTAAAATGAGGAGCGGTAAATCCGGGCACTCTTTCTTGACCATGGAAAGTAGCTTAAAGCCGGCCTCGTCGTCTATGTGGCCGTTGCGGGGAAAGCGAACATCCGAGAAAATGCTGAGCAAATAGGGTTGGAATTGCCGGTACAGACTTTCTGCTTCCTCAAAATTTTTGGCAACTAGAATTTTGGGTCGGGCACGCATCCTGAGGATTCGGTGCTCTGAATTCAGTGAATCCTCCATCACCGCCTGGGTTTGCATTACGATTTCCTTATACAGCAGCGACAACAAAGATGAATAATAAATGGGCAAGTCTTCCACCAGGATAATGACCCGTACCCTGGCCCTATTGGTATCGTAGTCAACGTTCATCCGATCTTCAGCGTTCTTTATAAGAGCCAATAGAAGATCGGTATTACCATACCAGACATATATGTTGTCAAATGAACTGCGATCCTTATACTTGGAATCCAGAAAGAGCCTGCTGGTTTTTCGAGTAAGCAGAAAGACCGGTAGTTTAGGAAAATTTTGTTTTATTTTGCGGCCGAAATCGGTCGGATTCATATCATCCAGGCGGGGCATGGTAATGACCAGGTCAAAATGATCCCTGGATAAAGCGCTCAGAGCCTCCTGGGCGGTGGATACCCACGTAAGCTTTGGAGGCCTGGAGAGATTCAAGCCCCTATATTCCAGAATGATTCTTTCGGCAAGGCGTCCTTCCTCTTCCATGATAAAGGCGTCATAGGGGCTGGAAACCAGAAGGATTTCCGTTATCTTTTTGGCCATAAGCTCATGAAAAACCTTGAAGGAAAGATCAAAATCATCTGATGGGGGACTGTTGAATGCGGACATGGCAGCCTCGCTTGTATACTATTGATTTGTCTCTCTATCCTGTCATTGACGACCTTGTGATGTCAAGTATTATATTGATCCTTTACGTTTATAAAAGCAACGGTTTATACATCAAATTAATTGCATCGATAATATCAATAGGATTTCGAGGCTAAAGTCGAACCCCACCTTATCGAGATTCAACCCAACAAGACCCTTCCTTCACATTTCTTTATCCATAAGGGTGAAGACGTCGGCTATCTGTTGCCTTGAAAATTGCAGTTGAAGATGGGAAAGGCGGTTTATACCGTGCGTGCCCGGGATATCATTTATCTAACTTCCGAACTTCCTTCCCAGTGGAAGAATCTCGGTCCGGGGCTAGTCGGGCTGTTGTGGCTTAAAATAAAATAAGATTCAGAATCAGATATAAAAACTCAAGTTTGAGTTTTCATAGAAAAGGCCCCAGGGAGCTGGTACTCCCTATGGCCTTTTCTCATCGGCTTTGAATGTTAACGCTATGAATTGATTATCTTTTTGGCACTTTCATCATTGACATCCGTGCAGTGCGGGATGCCGGTTTCTATCGCGGTTTCCCGGTTACCGGAAAAAATATCATTACGGGTAATTTGGCTCAGCGAAAATTTCCTTGCACCCGCCATAAGCTGTTGCAGTCCGCATGCCAGCTTATCCGCCATGGTCCAGAAGGCTATGGCACCATAAGGAATGTTTTTCATTTCTTTTTTACCGACCTTTTTCTGCACTTCAAAATATGAACTAAAAATTTCTTCGGCCCTGTTACCTAATCTGCTTACCGTCTTGGGCAACGTATCCCAGTTGCCGAAAACC
Organism: uncultured Desulfobacterales bacterium; assembly: GCA_937998305.1. GTDB lineage: Bacteria > Desulfobacterota > Desulfobacteria > Desulfobacterales > UBA11574 > UBA11574. The sequence continues at coordinate 12,119 of CALLDL010000023.1, forward strand.
GCTTCTTTTCTTTCCGGGTTCAAAGCGCCTTCGATGTTTGCACCGACGAATCCGGGGATCATGATCCCACGGCCCATGCAGATGAGTTTCGTATAGGGAGCACCTAAGGCCAATCCTTTGAAGATGCTGTCTTCAAGTGCAAATCCTCCGGCAAATGACATATCGACGACCCTCTCACCTGTTGCGGCCAGAATACTTGCATATTCATAGGCTTTTGAATGCAGATTGATAGAGGGCACTCCCCAGCTTTGCATCATATTCCAGGGACTCATGCCGGTACCACCTCCGGAACCGTCCATGGTAAGAAGATCGAGTTTTGCCTCTGTAGCAAACTTGATTGCCATTGCCAATTCTTCCATTCCATAGGAGCCGGTTTTCAAAGATATACGGTCAAAACCGAGGCTTCGGAGATAATCGACACTTTTCATGAAGTCTTCACGCACTTCGGCAACCGTATCAAGGTTGGTACCACCCAAACGACTGTGACGGGCAAAGGATTTTATTGCTCCCTCTTTAAATGCCTGCTTTACTTCTTTCTTGGTTGGATCAGGGTCGACAATATAGCCCCTATCTTTTAGAAACTGGGCATAATCCAGGCTGGTGACCTGAATTTCGCCGCCGATATCTTTGGCTCCCTGGCCCCATTTCAACTCAATAATACACTTATTCCCGTATTTGTTAGCGACAAATTCGGCGACACCGTTACGGGTATCTTCAACATTCAGCTGAACGATAATTGCACCGTAGCCGTCGTGATAACGAAGGTAAACATCGATGCGACGTTGCAGCTCCGGGGCACTTTTGATCTTTCCTTTTTTGGATTTGCCTTTGCCAATGATCGATTGGCGATCCACACCCACAACATTTTCACCGATAACCACCGGTATGCCGATCAAGGATCCCCCTATGGCAAAGGAATCCCAGTATTTTTCGGCAATAAAGGTTGAGCCAAGTGCACCGGTCATCAGCGGCATCCGAGATTTGGTTTTGGTCTCATATCCAAACTCGGTGGCAACGTTCACATTAGGAAAAATACAGTCATCAGGGTCATTGCTTAGGCCCTTACGCAAACCTTGGGCGCCGTATGCATAGCCTTGAATTCGCAGGGAATTGTAAGAAACACCGACATGGGTGGTATTGTTTGCGCCGGCCGTAACGGTTCCGAAATCTCTAGGGTAAAGCAATTTACGCCCCACGAGGCTGGAAAGCCAGGTTTCACATTTGCCCATACAATCCGCCCGGCAAAGTGTGCAAAGACTTGACTCCGCAGCATTACCTCGATTTGTCGTTCCCAGCACGTCATTACTCTTTGAAAATCTCATTTTCAACACTCCTTTCTAACGTTAAGTTGTTACAATTAAAAATAAAAAGGGCGTCTTTCCTCTTAAGGAAAGACGCCCTTGTCTTTTTCAAAAGGTTCTACACACCGTTGTGCAAAACTTTAATTGTGCTAAATTTATGGTCTGTCTTTTTAGCACTACTTACTATTTTGTCAAGTATTTTTTTATTTGAAATAAAAAATAACCCTTATATGCAATTTTGACTAAATTAATGCTTGCTAATTGGACCGAAAGCGATACTGAAAATCTTCAATCTTCAATCTTCAATCTTCAATATCCAATTTTCAATTTGTTCCGGCTTATCCGGCTCAGGTGATGGGTAAATATTTCTCTATCTCGTACTTGCTGACGTGGGTTCGATACATATCCCATTCGATTTTTTTATTTTCTATAAATTTATTGAAAATATGCTCACCCAGGGCTTCTTTCACCAGCTCTGATTTTTCAACCTCAAGAAGGGCCTCATAAAGGTTATCCGGAAGGGTGGCAATCCCTCTTTCTTCCTTCTCTTTTTGGGACATTTTGTAGATATCCTCTTCGACGGGATCCGGAAGTTCATATTCATCCTCAATTCCTTTGAGGCCGGCTGCCAGCATTACGGCAAAAGCCAGATACGGATTACAGGCCGGATCAGGAGCACGGAACTCAATACGGGTGGCGACTTCCTTACCGGGCTTGTACATGGGAACCCGAATCATGGCCGAACGGTTGCGCCGGGCCCAGGAAATGTAGACAGGCGCCTCGTAACCGGGAACAAGACGTTTGTAGGAGTTTACCCATTGATTGGTTACAGCGATCATTTCACGGGCGTGCTTCATAATTCCTGCAATGTATCCTTTGGCGATTTTGGATAGATGGTATGGATCATTTCCATCAAAAAAAAGATTTTTTTCTCCCTGGAACAACGATTGATGAACATGCATGCCGCTTCCGTTTTGTCCAAATATCGGTTTAGGCATGAACGTGGCATAATAACCATTTTGTCGAGCGATTTCCTTTACCACCAACCTGTAGGTCATGGTTTTGTCGGACATGCTGAGCGCTTCGTCATACCTTAGATCGATCTCATGCTGGCTCGGCGCTACCTCATGATGACTGTATTCCACCTCTATGCCCATGTTTTGAAGAAAAAAAATCGTATCGCGTCGCAAGTTCGATGCCAAATCAAGTGGAAGGCTGTCGAAATATCCTCCGGAATCAATCCCAACAGGTTCTTCATTGCTTTTGAAATAGAAATATTCGAGTTCAGGGCCGATGTAAAAGGTGTATCCTTTATCGCTTATCGTTTTTAATAGCCGTTTGAGTACATATCTTGGATCGCCTTCATACGGGGTGTGATCCGGGTTGACGATATCGCAAAACATCCGTGCCACAGGTCTTTCCTCCGGACGCCACGGCAGCATCCTGAACGTGGAAGGATCCGGCAGGGCAACCATATCGCTTTCTTCGATACGCGCAAAACCTTCAATGGAAGATCCGTCAAATCCCATCCCTTCAGCCATGCCGGTCTCCAGCTCGGACGGCGTGATTGCAAAGCTTTTCAGCATTCCAAGAACATCTGTGAACCAAAACTGAATAAAGCTGACATCTTTTTCTCTAACGATCTTCAATACGTCTTCTTTGGTCTTACAGATTTCATTGGTCATTGGGGTACCTCCTTAGTCGCAGTTTTCCAGCATTTCAATTGGGCCTGCCCGCCATCGCTCTCGCTCTCGCTCAGGCGAGGCGGACGGGGCGAAGCCCCGGTTCCGTTATTAATCCTCAGAAACTGAAACCCATTGTCTCCTCTTTTTTAATTTACTTCTATGCCGTTTTGCCGCCAGTATGCGCTCTTTTGAAGCTCTGGTCGGTTTTGGCTTAATGTGTGCTTTAGGCTGTTCAGATGCTTTTCGGATTAATTTTATCAGACGATCCATTGCATCCTGTCGGTTGCGTTCCTGTTTTCGAAACCGCCTGGCCTGGATAATGAGAATCCCTTTTTTAGTCATTTTATCGCCTGCAAGACGAATCAAACGGGTGCGAACCTCGCCAGAAAGTGACGGAGAGTTTTTTACATCAAAGCGAAGCTGAACAGCCGTAGCCGTTTTATTGACGTTCTGTCCTCCAGGTCCTGACGATCTTATGAAATTCAGTTTTATCTCATTTTCATTAATTGCAATTGTTGGGGTGATGCGTACCATACCGGCAGCTTACATCAAATCCGTTTTTTCCTCAAGAATAAGAATATAGAGAGTTAAAAATATTGAAAAGACTTGAGCAGGTCAGGGATCGTGCATTTTAATTTTTAAATTGAAAACTTGGTCCTCTGGGCCAGGATTATTACTACAAGAAAAAATTTAAAAAGGGCACCTCACAAACCAAGGAAGCAGAATTGCTGACAAATCAAATATGTATCGTAGTGTTGAAAATTTGAG
>CALLDL010000024.1 GCA_937998305.1 uncultured Desulfobacterales bacterium
TTTATTGACAACGGCAAAATATTTCTGGTGTTCTCTCATAGCGGTAATCAGTACTTCGCCGGGTACTTTTAAAAACTCCTTATCAAAGCTACCGGCTGTTGCGAACGGATACTCGACCAGGTTTTTTACAATATCCACCAGTTCATTATCAGGAAGTATCTCTCCACCGACGCCTTTGGCGGCCTTATGAATCTCCTTCTCAACATTTTTTCTGCGGGTTTGAAGATCAACCAATACCTTTGCAGAACGCAAGGTTTTAATATAGTCTTTTGAACTTGAAATTTTTATTTTGCGAGGATGCATGAAATAATGCCCATAGGAATATCTTCCGCTTTTGATATCTTCCAGTGAAAAACCAAGGGCTGTGTCTCCAAAAAGGGCTACGATCGAATGGATCGGTCTTGCAAAATAGATGTTTAATTCAGCCCATATCATGGTTTTGGGAAACGGCGTCGCCAGAATGACTTCAGGAAGGATGGTCTTAAGAAGGATTTTTGTTGCCTGTCCTTTCTCAGTAACCCGAGCACATACATAGCGGCCTTTGTCGGTTTCCTTTACCGAGAGGGCATTGACTGAAACACCCACTTTCTCGGCAAACTTCGTTGCCGCCACGGTCGGCCGGCCCTTTTGATCAAAGCCGATTTTTTCCGGAGGTCCAAGAACTTCTGAAGACAACGGTGTCTGTTTGAGCGCAACTTTTTTTACTTCAACTGCCAAGCGCCTCGGTGTTCCGAATACCCTTGCACTCCCGTGATCGATCCGCAGATCTGTCATTTTTTTCAAAAGTGTCTGTGACATTGACGCTAATGCAGGCTCAATATAACCTGCAGGAATCTCCTCTGTCCCTATCTCAAGCAATAAAGTTTCCATATCCACCTCTATTTTCATTTCTTCAGATACAAAATTCAAAAAAGAATTCATACATCATGCATTGTTGATCGTGCATCACGTATCATGCAATATTTTATAAACTCAATTTCTTATGCCATCATTTCTCTTTTTTCATTAAAGGATATCCCATGTTCTCTCTTTGTTCCAGATACCCTTCTGCACATGCTCTGGCAAGGTTTCTTATGCGTCCGATATAGCTGGTCCTTTCCATGACACTGATGGCCCCTCGAGCGTCCAGAAGGTTAAATGTGTGTGAACATTTCAGGCATAATTCATATGCTGGAAGAACCAATTTTTCCTTGATCATTCTTTCGGACTCTGTCTCGTACTGATCAAAAAACGTCAGCAGCATTTCCACATTCGACTTTTCAAAATTGTAGGTCGACTGTTCGACTTCCTGCTGATGATGGACATGTCCATAAGTCACGTCATCATTCCATTTCAGATCATACACGTTGTCAACACCCTGAAGATACATCGCAATACGTTCCAATCCGTATGTGAGTTCCACTGAGATCGGGAACAATTCGACACTGCCGCACAACTGAAAATAGGTGAACTGAGTGATTTCCATACCGTCCAGCCAGACCTCCCATCCCAAACCCGCTGCACCAAGTGTGGGAGATTCCCAGTCATCCTCCACAAACCTGATGTCGTGCTCAAGGGGATCTACACCCAGAACTTTCAGGCTCTGCAGATACTGTTGCTGCACATCATAAGGAGAAGGTTTCAAGATAACCTGATACTGATAATAGTGCTGCAATCGGTTTGGGTTTTCACCGTAACGACCGTCTGTGGGGCGTCTTGAGGGCTGAACATAAGCAACACTCCATGGTTCAGGACCCAGTGCCCTCAACAATGTTGCTGGATGAAATGTTCCAGCACCAACTTCAATGTCATAGGGTTGCGCCACTACACATCCTTTTTGTGCCCAGAATTTCTCTAGCGACATGATTACATCCTGAAAATTCATTTTCCCTTCCTTATCAATCTGTTTGTGATTAGTTGGTTAGGCTGGACTTTTTATGCAATTTGCAGCCAGCGAGCCATTACCCTTTTATTATATAAGGAGTACAAATCCTACTCGACACTTTTTACTGATATGCTGACTTTGATATCAAAACAGAAAAAGTTGCAAGTGCCTATTTATCCCGTGTTTAACGGGGAAGTGACCTAAAGTGAGCTAAAGTTAAAGAACTTTTTAGCCAATTATATTTTAATGACAGCGCGTTAGCGCTACCTCAACTTTAGGCACTTTAGATCACTTCAAACTTTAGGCACTTTTAAGAAGGCTTTGGTAACATTTTCCATTGGTAAAAGTTATGTCGAGTATCTAATTTATTTATTAGCAACTATTTCACCAAGAAAATCTACAAAAGCCCTTCTGGATCAATCTTCGAACTCAGCAAGCAGGCATCCTTTCTTGTTGAAAGAATACCTTCCCACGTGCCTTTGAGCTTGTCAATATCCTCCACGCGACCCAGTGCCCATATACAGCCTCCGCCGCCCGCCCCTGTGAATCTTGCACCGCAATTCTTTTCCGTGGCGGATTCAACAAGTGCCTTTCCGATCTTATCAAGTACTTCAGGCGTCATCTTCCTTCTGATAGCGGTCTCTTTGTTCATCTGTTTAAACGCGGTATTGATATCTCTTTTAATGAGCGCATCGGCAAATTTATGTGTACATACTATAATTTCAGCCCAAAGTCCATGGTGCTTTCCAGAAAGAAATTGCTTCACCCATTTTTTATTAACATTTTTCGATTCGTGAGGTACCCCGCAGTACGCCAGCAACAAGTGCCGTTCGAATTTGGGTAAGTACCGCTTTGGGATAATGGTTTTTTTCTTAAAAAAAGAAGTTTGGCAATTTCCCGGCCAATGCCATACATTTGCACCGCCGTAAACAGCCGCCAATTGATCCTGAAAACCGCACGGCACACCTGCCACACTTGCCTCAATGGTCTGTGATAGAAAAGCGATGTTTTTTCTGGTAATGGGGGGCTGCCCCTTTTTTTCTTTAACCTTTGAAAAAGCCCCAACAAGGGCCACTGCGGCTGCGGAAGACCCCCCCAAAGCACTCCGAGGAGGAGATGATGAGTCAATATCAATATGGATCCCTTCAGCTCTGAAATACGCAGCTATGGCAAAAATGAGCCCAAGCGGATGATCAAAAGGCGCTTTATCCAGAAGATATTCAGCGCTTTTAAATCCTTTTGAAGTGACTTTTATTATTTTTTTATCATATGGAAGAAGTCGTACCTTTGTTCTTAAATTTATCGCAATATTAACGGTGCATGGAAAAAGATGCCTTAGCGGATAATAAAAGGTGCTGATATCCAGAGTGCCCCCCACGTCGATTCTGCATGGCGCCGAAGCTTCAATTTGATGGGATTCAATGATTTTCCGCATTTTTCATCCGGTATCTACCACTTCCTTATTTGCTGCAAAAATTTCAAACTCCGGGGTTCTTTTCCCAAATGATAGGGCACAAAGGTCTCCAAAAACTCCAGACTTTCCCTTAAAGCATCAGAAGTAAACCTGACCCTCACCGCCTTGACCAAATCCCCATTTTCTATCCACAAAAGCTGTTTAATGATTCCCTTTGAAAGAAAAGTTTTCTGCAAGGTTTTTGGAATACATCCGTCACATAAGATTCCTCCCTTTGCAAAATCAAATCTAACTCTGGTTTCCTTTATCTTTTCTACTTCAATGCGGCAAACGCTGCATTGTCTTAAATTTGGTACAAGACCCGATATGGTCATAAACTTCACCTGAAACAAAATAGAAAGTGCTGCTTCCGATACCAGACCCGAATCGAGTTCTCTCAAAACATACTGAAAGAGTTGGTAAAGCTGAACCTGTTTTTGACCACTTTCCATCCATTCGTTGATGAGCTCTGCCCAGTAGCTGGCATAGGCCGTCTTTAATGTGCTGCATCTGATGTCGAAAAACGGATACTTTAATGCGGCTTCCTGCAAAATAGGAAGCCCTTTTCTTCGACCGACATTGCATACCACATCTAATATAGAAAAGAGTTCAAGTATTCCTGCAAATCGTTTTTTGCTTTTTTTTGCAGATTTTGCAATAACTGAAATCTTGCCATTTCTCAGCGTAAAAAGCGTAATGACAAAATCATATTCTCCATAATCGATACGACGTAACACGATTGCAGGCGTTGAAAAGCTTGACATCTTTTCATATACCCAGGAGGGTTGTGGCGATCTGGAAATAAAAATAAACACTGACGATATCGATTGCAGTGGTCACAAAAGGACCGGTAGCTACAGCAGGATCGATATTTATCCTTGCAAATCCCATGGGTACGATGGAACCTACCAGCGCAGCAATGACCATGGAAGATATCACGGCAAGGCCCACGGACACGGCGACCATTGCCGTACTATATTGAAGCTGTGCCACCAAACCAATCGTAACACCATAAACTGCGCCCAGGATAAACCCGACGGCGAGTTCCTTAAAAACCACCGCCCAGGTATCTCTGATGTTAAGACGCCCTGTGGCAAGACCCCGCACAACAATGGTGGACGTCTGGGTGCCGATATTTCCCCCCATACCCATAATGACGGGAATAAAGGCTGCAAGATAGGCAAGTTTCTTTAAGCTCCCCTCAAAATGACCGATAATAAAGAATGCAATGATACCGCCGATACAACTTGCAGACAGCCACGGCAAGCGGATCCTTGTACTTCTAAGAACAGACTGCGTTTCGACAAACTCTTCACCGCCGACACCAGCCATTTTCAGAATATCTTCTGTCGCTTCTTCTCTGATGATATCGATAACATCATCCACGGTAACAATACCGACCAACTTGTTTGTGTCATCCACCACCGGTACGGCAAGAATATCATACCGGGCAACGATTTTTGCCACCTCTTCCTGGTCCATATCCGTTTTTACAGCAAAAACGTCTGTGATCATAAAATCTTTCAGAGGGGTGTTAGGCGGAACCACCACAAGCTGCCTCAATGAACTAACGCCGATCAATTTGCCATTCGCATCAACCACATAAAGATAAAACGGCATTTCTACATCCAGATGCTCTTTTTGAAGCGACTCAATAGCCTCTCCGGCGGTTGTATCCTCTTGCAGCGCAATAAACTCGGGGACCATGATACCGCCCGCTGTATCATCCTCATAGTGAAGGAGACCTTCAACTTCTTCTGAGCCCTCCTTTTTCATTTTCTCAAGGATAGTATCGGACTTCTCCACGGGCAGACGTCCCAACAGGTCGGCGACGTCATCTCTTGGCATGAGATCAAGGATCTCGACGATATCGTCCAAATCCATTTGATCCACGATACCCAAGAATGTGTCCTCGTCGAGATTACTGAAAACCTCACCCTTTAAATCGACATCATCCATGAGGTCAAAGAGTCTGCGTTGATTGTGAATTGACAAAGAATCGAATACCAGGGCCAAGTCCGCAGCGTGGGTTTTTTTTACAATCTTAAGAAGGTGGCTGGTGGCATCTCTTCTTAGCAGTCTTTTAATGCTTTCAAGAAGTATTTTGTTGGATTCATTATGCATATGTTAAAGTAATGAATCCTGGCCTAAAGGACCAGGTTTCGGTTTGCCCCTGAAAGGGGCTGTTTTACTCAAAGCCGTACAAGTCAAAAGTGTCTAAAGTGCCTAAAGTTTTTGTGTCGCTTCGCTCCAATGTTTTTAAATAATTGACAGAATTCCTTAACTTTAGCTCACTTTAAACTCTTGCAGCGATTCTTCAGGCAGAGCCGAAGAACTCCATTCTGGCCCAAAGGACCAGGTTTTTCAAGGCAAAATCATGCCCATCGGCTTGAAGAACTACTGGATGATTTTGATTACGGACTGTTCTTTCAAATCTCCAATCCATGCCCGATATTTTTTATCAATGCTTTCATTAAAGAGTTTACTTTCAATTTCCGGTGTAACCTCCTCAAGCGTCTTTCCTTGAGCACTTAATATCTCTTCTATAAAAAAAATTTGATATCCCTGATCTGTATCGAGTACGGGCGTAAACTCACCAGGCTTTATTTTTTCGATGGCCGTTTGAAGTTGCGGTGACAGGGAATCGAATTCGAACTCACCCAGATCCCCGCCATCAGAAGCTGCCGGTGATTCTGAGTACTTTGCCGCCAAGACTTCAAAAGATTCTCCGGCTTTTAATTTCTCCAGGATCTCATCCATTCTCGCTTGAATCTCGAGTTTCTTTTTTGTGTCCGAAAACAGGGAAACTTTCATAATGATATTGCGAAGATGATATTTTTGTTTTCCGCCATAGTCTTCGATATGTTTTTCATAATAGGCCTTAACGTCTTCTTTGGTAATCACGATCTTTGATTTGACTTTAAGATTTACAAGCCTTGTTCTGAGTATCTGACTTTTGATCTTTTTTCGATATTCTTCCATGGTCAGCCCATCTTTGGCCAATGCCGCCCTTAGCTGTTCATCTGTAAGATAATTCGTCTCCTTGATCCGCTCAATGGTTTGATCGATCTGCTCTTCGCTGATGTCAACCTTTAAACGCTTTATCTCCTGATCTTCAATTTTCTGATTGATAAGGCGGTCAAGCATGTCCTTTCTGACTTTAAAGAGTAGTTCTTGCTCTTTCTCCGGGGGATATCCAAGGGATCCAATTTTTTCCGTGTAAGGTTTAAGTGAGCTGTTGAGTTCGATAAGTGTAATGACATCATCATTAACCACGGCAACAATACGATCAACAATTTCTGCACTCTTGGCGTTTATAATTAATGGAGAACCAAACACACATAATAATAATGTATATATTATACAATATATTGAATTGATTCGGATATTCTTAAAGGATATGCTCATCGTTCTAATAAACCATAAATTATTTTACATACCGATCATTTTTTCCAGTTCTTTCTTGTTTATTTCAATAGCGCACTTGTTTTTAAGTTTTTTTATCCACAATACATACGCTTTTTCCATCTTCTCTTTGCGCAATATTTTTATAATGATGTTGTTTATATCTTTAGACACCGCTTTCACATCAGGTGATGTGTTGTCACCTTTGAAGTGTTCCTCATAATATTTCGATATGTCATCATGCGTTATTTCGATCTTATCGCCCAACTCTTGTGCAACCACCTTCTCCATAAGCAAACGTGTCTTTAATCCTTCTTTCCAAGACTGGTAAGGAATGGCATACTCAAGCAGTATTTCCTGGAATACATTGTCAGGATAATCCCTTTTTATATCTCTCAAGGCCTTTTCGACCTGAGAATCTGTAATCGTAATGCCGAGTTCTTCAGCCCTTTCCAGGAGAATCATCTCTTCAGTCATTTGTTGAATAAGCCGAAGTCGAGCTTCCCGGACCACATTAGATCGCTGTATTCTATTGTGCGGATATGCATTCTTGGCGATTTCAAAAGCCTTGTTGAAATCAGCAACGGTTATTGTCCTGTCACCGACTTTGATAAAATATACATCTTTTTGTTTGTGTTCGAAATCAGAGCACCCAGCCAAATTATACCCAACCCACAGAAAACAAATTAAATAAATAAATTTAATAGAATATCTTACCATCAGAAACTATAATATTTGACATGCAAACCCAAATTAGCTCCTAAATCGTTTAAATTTTTAGCTATTAACACGTTGCATGACTTCTTTCAAGATGTTTTTAGTCTGAGACATAAGAAAGGATGTATTCCCTTTTTTTAGCTTAACCTTCAAAATATGATCCGGTGTGATTTCAAACCGATCTCGTTCTGAAAGAACCATGTCTATAATGCCGGAAGGATTTTTCTGGTGTGCTTGTGAAAAAAAGAGTGCAAGCTGCCGTCCTTTAAGATCAACCCGGTTGACACCAGCCTTTATGGCCAATACCCTGAGCATGATTTTTAAAAGAAGATTTTCCGTTTCAGTGTTCAAATCACCAAATCTATCCATCAACTCCGCCTTAAAATCAGCAATCTCATTAAGTTCTGTCATTTTAGCAAGTCGACGATATGCACAAAGACGCTGATCAATATCGGTGATATAGAATTCGGGCAGCGAAGCAGGCATGTTAATGTTGATCTCCGGTTCAAGACTTTCCTGAACCTTTTCCCCTTTCAGTTCTGCCATGGAGTTTTCCATCAGCTTGAGAAACATGTCATAACCCACAGCGGCGATATGGCCGGATTGGGAAGCACCTAAAATAGTTCCCCCGCCTCTGATTTTTAAATCACTCATGGCAATTTGAAATCCCGAGCCGAGATCACTGTGTTCCATTAAAACCTTCAAGCGTTTTTGAGCATCTTTGCCCAGCGTACTCTCCTTGGGTATAAAGAGATATGCATAGGCCTGTTCATCCAGACGTCCGACACGGCCGCGCAATTGATAAATCTGAGCAAGCCCAAATCTGTCTGCTCGATTGATCAGTATGGTGTTCGCGGAAGGAATATCAAGTCCTGACTCTATGATAGTGGTGCACACCAGCAAGTCTATCTCTTTATTCATAAAACGCAGCATGACAACCTCCAATTCCTCCTCATCCAGGCGGCCATGGGCCACATCGAGTCTGGCATCGGGTACCAGTTCCTGCAGGTGCTTTGCCATTTTCCTTATCGTATGAATATTATTATGAACAAAAAAGATCTGTCCTTTTCTGCCGAGTTCCTTATGTATGGCATCGGAAATGACGGCGTCATCAAATTCAGTAATATAGGTGATAATAGACTTGCGATGCTCAGGCGGTGTTGAAATGATGCTGATATCTCGAACCCCCATCAGCGACATGTGAAGTGTTCTGGGTATTGGTGTAGCGGTTAAAGCAAGAACATCCACCGAGCGCCTTATCTTTTTCAACTTTTCTTTATGTTTGACCCCAAAGCGCTGTTCTTCATCAAGGATTAAAAGTCCCAGATCTTTAAACATCACATCTTTCTGAATCAGCCGATGTGTTCCAATGACAATATCTATCTTTCCGGTTTTAAGATCATTTATAATGTTGCGTTGTGCCTTTAAAGAACGAAACCTGCTCAAGCATGCAATGTTAATCGGATACCTTTGGAAGCGTTCTGAAAACGTTGTAAAATGCTGTTCTGCAAGTACAGTAGTTGGTACAAGTACGGCAACCTGTTTACCATCATTAACGGCCGTCAACGAAGCGCGCAGAGCAACTTCTGTTTTTCCGTATCCGACATCACCACATACCAGTCGATCCATTGGATTTTGCGCTATCATATCATTGTACACATCTTCGATGGCTCCAAGTTGGTCTGCGGTCTCTTCATAAGGAAAACCCATTTCAAAGTTCTTAAAATCAACGTCCAGTTCCCTGAAAGCATGTCCTCGGCTGACTTTGCGTCCAGCATAGAGTTTTAAGAGTTCTCCGGCAATTTTCTCTGCCGATCTTTTCACCTTTTCCTTAACCCGTTCCCATGATTTACCGCCCATTTTGTCGAGAACCGGTTTGAAGCCGTCCACGCCCATGTATTTTTGAACCATACCCATACGATCCACAGGCAAATAAAGCTTATCGTCATCTTTATAAACCATGAGGAGGAAATCATTGCTTGATCCATTTAATGTCAATTCAACCAGACCCTCATATTGTCCTATCCCGTGATCGACGTGAACAACAAGATCTCCTTTTTTTAAATCTTCAAATGCAAAAAGTTGGGTCCGAATTTGCTTCTCTGGTCTTATTTTTGGCCGGCGTTTTAATCCAAATATTTCATCCTCTGTGATGATCGCCAAAGATTCTGCCGGCCATATAAATCCCGAAGAAATCCGACCTATGCAGACAAATGCCTGCCCTTTGCTTTGTTTGATATCATCGAAGCTTTCAATACTTTTGAGATGAATACCATATGGGGCCAATAGCGACACCAGTCTCTTGGCCTGTGTCCGAGTATGGCAAACCACAAGTGTATCAAATCCGGTCAGCCTTTGATGATTGATCCAGTCTGCCAGTGGAAAAAAAAGGTCTTTTTCCCGTCGACGTCCAAGCTCCAGGCTGATGTCCATATTATCTTTCACTGAATAATGAAATTGCCTTAAAGGCGGTCTGTCAGACATGGTTTCTGTTGATACAAGGAGCTTTTTTACGGAAAGCGTCTTTTTCTGCTCGAAAAACGCCTTAGTCTCCTGCCAGGTTAGATAAAGACGCTCAGGTTCAACACAAAGCCGTGATTCTTTTTGCGCAGCATCAAAACTTTTTGATGCCTGAAGCAGCGTATGGTCTGCAATATTTTCAAGTTCGGCAGGTTCAACCAAAATAAAAAATGTGTTTCTCGGAACATAGTCGAACAAAGAATCCAGATTAGGATAAATCAGGGGAATCAGACTTTCAATCCCAGGAAAAACACCATCTTTTCTGATTCGATGGATCAAATCTCTTACCCTGGTTACGGCGATATCCAGTTTTGATGACTGGTTTCTTATTCGATTGATGACCTGAGTTAGGTGGGCTGATTTGAGAATTATCTCCCTGGCTGGCAGTATGACGGCTTCTGGAATGTTTTTGATCGTTCGTTGGGTGATTGCTGAAAAAAATCGGATTGACTCTACCGTATCATCAAAGAGTTCAATTCGGATCGGATCTGAATAGAGTGGCGAAAAAATGTCAAGAATACCTCCTCTTATACTGAAATCCCCAGGTTCTTCAACCATCGATGATCGTTCATAACCACTGGATATAAGCTTATCCACCAACTGATCCCGATCGATACCTTCCTCCACCATAATCAGTTCTGCATAGTCACAGAGTTCCTGTTTGGGTAAAATTCTCTGCATGAGCGCCGATATGGTCGTCACCACCATGGGCGGCACATCACCAACAATTAGCTGGTAAAGTGACCTTATCCGTTTGGCTGCTGTTTCGTTGTGATATGAGAGATATTTAAATGGTGTTATATTATACGGCGGGAAATAAATCAGGGGGGGACAGGGCCTTTCTGTAAAAAAATCCAGATCTTCTAAATATGTTTCCGCTTCTTTGGTTGAAGGGGTGA
>CALLDL010000025.1 GCA_937998305.1 uncultured Desulfobacterales bacterium
ACGTGCCTGGTCATTTCAATAACTTAGCAGCGGGGGCATTCCTGCCCCCTCCGTGTTCTCCCGCGAAAAGCATGCGGGAGCCGCGGTCTCCCCCACTGCTAAGTCATTGAAATGACGAAGCCACTCCGCCAATATCGTTACGCGGGGAAGCAAACCCCGTGAACACGTAAGAATGGGGTTGGACTATGATGGTCTCATGGTGAGAGTGCCAATGTGTCTTCGGGAAGAGAGGAATCCGGGACAATTTTGAGAGATTGGAGTCGAAATCTTCTTTTCAATGTCTCCACATTACTGTTTTTCATGCCCCTCATTTTTGAAATGCTTTTGGGATGAACCTTTAGGGTAGCCGTATCCCGGGAAACCGATTTGTGTCCCATGATTTCTGTGGCCATATCCAAAAAGATTTCGGAGTGGACCAGGTGACCGAATGCCGGATGATACGGCCCGGCCAAAACAGCGGCGCCGCTGTCAAGATCTTCAGAAGCCTGAAGTCCCATACGGATTACCGGAATATTCTTTTTTTTGAAAAACAGGTAAAGTGTTTTGACATGAGCAATGGATCGTTCAAGAGACCAGGGACGATACGTTCCATTTTCATACCACCTGGCAAGCAAACTGTTTTTAAGGACAATCGTTGGATATATCCTGACAAAATCAGGTTCAAGTTCGCCAATTCGGTATGCAGTGGATAGAGAACCGGCCTCATCTTCTTCCGGCAATCCCACCATCATTTGCAGGCCGATTTGATAGTGCCGATCTTGTAACAGCGCCACCGCCTTTTGTGTGTCAGAAGCAGAATGCCCTCGCTTGACCATTGCCAGCACCCCGTCATCCATGGATTGCACGCCGATTTCAACGGCTGTAATCGGATAATTCTTTATAATTTCAATCCGATCATGGTCAATGGTATCCGGTCGCGTTGAGAATCGAATGGCATCAATTTCTTTGTTCTTTACGAATTTTGCGGAGACATCCAAAAGGCGCTTGATATATTCTTTTTCAAGGCCCAAAAAATTTCCGCCGTAAAATGCCGCCTGAACCGGCCGACGATCATTTCCTTTGTATTTGAGAAATTCATGGATCTGCCGTTCCACTTTTTCGGGAGAAACACTGTCACGCTGAGCGCCGGTAATGGATGTCTGATTGCAGAAGACGCATTGGTGCGGGCACCCGGCATGGGGTAAGAAAATAGGAATGATGAAAGGACGGCGGGTGGATATGGGGTTAACCATCGGATTTCAAAAGTTGAAGACCTTTTCTGGCCGCATCCTGTTCGGCAGCCTTCTTGCTTTTTCCTTCACCGTTCGCTTGAGTTTTTCCGACTATCAGCCTCACACGAAAGGTTTTGTTATGATCCGGGCCGCTTTCATGAATAACGGTGTAAACCGGCATTTCCTGGTGTTTCATCTGGACAAGCTCTTGGACCTGGCTTTTGTAGTCATGATTCGCCGTCGACATGACAACGGAGTCGAGTAAAAAAGAGAAATGGCTGTCAATAATTTTAAATGCCGCATCAAAACCGCCGTCCAGATAAACGGCCGCAATAACCGCTTCAAATGTGTCTGCCAGGATCGATTTTTTTCCCCATCCTTTTGTCTGGATCTCACCTTTGCCGAGCTGCAAATACGAGCCCAGGTCCATTTCTTGTGCGATGGAAGCCAGTTGAGATTCATTAACCAAATTGGCTCGCATCTTGGACAGATCGCCTTCCTTTAACTCTGGATTACGCTGCATGAGGATGTGCCCGACAACAAGATTGAGAACCGCATCCCCTAAAAATTCAAGCCGCTCATTATCCTGAATATCCAGTTCGAGGGTCTCGTTTACAAAAGAACTGTGTCTGAGGGATTCAACAAGAAAATCGATATTTTTAAATTCATAACAAAGTTTTTGCTGTAATTTAGAAAGATCTGTTGATGTCATGGTGATTCCTGTTTATAAGCTCGAAATTAGTTTTTCGTACAATTCATAAGGGACAAAGAAATCTCCTTTGCCGACCCCCATTTTTATTTCGGGTGTTATATCCCCGTGAAAATCCGTACCACCGGTGATCAATAGATTATAGTGACTTGCGAGCCGGGAGTAATATGCAATAAGATCCTTCGTGTGTTCCGGATAATAGACCTCAATCCCTTTCAAACCCATTTCTGCCAACACGGCAATCAGATCTTCGAGAATGTCGTTTTCTTTAATGTCCAAAAGAAGTGGGTGAGCCAGAACAGGAATTCCTCCTGCGTTCAATATGGCTTTTAGGGTTTTTTCACATTCAAAACGGAACCTGTCAACATAGGCTGGTTTGCCGTTTCCCAGATATTCGTCAAATGCCGCATTAATTGACGGAGCATAGCCTTTTTCAACCATAAGTTGAGCAATATGAGGTCTTCCCAGCTGACTGTCTCCAGCCAAATTCCGGACCTCGTCTAATGAAAGTTCAATCCCCAAGCGAGAAAGCAGTTTAAGAATTTGGGGGTTTCGATTCTTTCTTGAGTCTCTCAACATTGAAAGTGTATGATTTAACTCAGAATTGTCGATATCGACGGCATAGCCTAAAATATGGAAACTTCCAGCGCAGGAAAAAGGCGGCGGCGGTTCGGCACTGATTTCAACACCGGTTAAAAATTTGACTGAAGGGGGAATTCCAAATGAAAGGGCGTCTTTTGAACCGTCCAGCGTATCGTGGTCTGTTATTGCTATTGCTCCGAGATGAAGGTCTTGAGCCAGGGTAAGTATTTCTAACGGCGAAAGCGTCCCGTCTGATGCGGTTGAGTGGATATGAAGATCGATTCTCACATGCTTATTTATAATCCAAGGGCTTTTTCGAAAGCCTCTTCCTTGGTTTTGCAATCGATGCAATGCGCCGTAACCGGTCTGGCTTTAAGCCGTTTAACAGTAATGTCTTCACCGCACTTTTCACAAATTCCGAAAGTATCATTGTCAATACGAGCTAACGCTTTCTTAATCTTTTTGATAAGTTTGTTTTCTCTATCCCTGATACGAAGCATGAAATTACGGTCTGACTCAAGGGAAGCACGGTCGGCCGGATCCGGAAAATTTTCCTTGGGTGATGTCATGCCTGACACCGTGTCGTCTGCGTGGCTTAACAGCTCTTGGAGTCGGTTGTTTAAAAATTCTTTAAAATATTCAATATCTTTCTTTTTCATAATGTAATCCTTGGACGAAAAGACGACTTGTTTTTTTGTAAATCGGCAGAATACATTATGAAAAATATTATGTAAAGCATAAATTTGTTTTTTTCACTATTTTTTAAAGATAATGATATTATCCTGTTAAAATTACGATGTTTCTTTCAATAATCGCTCCAGCTCCTTCATGCTGTTGACATTAAATATCTGACATGGATAATCCTTGGGCAGAATTTTTTTCAAGAGTCCGGTAAGGACTTTCCCGGGTCCTACTTCTACAAAGATTTCAATGTTTTCAGCCATGAGCTTGCGCATGGAATCGTACCACTTAACCGGGCTACAAAGCTGACGGGCCATAATCGATTTAATTTCATCGGGTTTTTTTTCAAAATCGGCGGTGACATTGAATATCGTGGGCCTTTGGGGCGTGTTGAAAGGTATTGACTCGATAAAGTCTTTGAATTCATCTTGGGCGCCTTTTATCAACTCGCTGTGCCACGCACCGCTTACTTTAAGCGGTATGGCTCTTGCGCCATGGGACGATGCGATGGATGAGGCCTTTTTAACAGGATCAGGGGAACCGGTGATGACAATCTGCTTTTCAGCATTATGATTTGCAACAGCCACAACACCTTCTATCTTTGCCTCTGAAACGATTTCTTCGACAACATCTATGGAAAGTCCGATAATTGCATGCATGGCGCCTTTATTTTTGACGGCCTCCCGGTGCATGAGTTCACCTCGTTTAAAAACCATTCTGAAGGTGTCTTCCCGGGAGACAATATCTGATGCACGTATGGCGCTGTATTCACCGAGGCTGTGACCCGCACAGATATCCGGTGTGACGCCTTCTTTTTCGATTGCAGTGAGGCATGCCAGATTCACCGTTGTGACTGCCGGCTGGAGATTGACGGTTTGGGTAAGATCTTCCATGGGACCCTTAAAGCAGAGTTTTGATATATTTATTTTGGAAATCTCCTCCGCCATATCAAAAATTTCTCTCACAACATCATATTCCTGATAAAAATCAAGCCCCATACCAACGGCCTGTGAACCTTGACCAGGGAAAAGAAATGCTGTTTTTTTCAAAGCGCCCTCCTTTCATTCATATTAATGGTTCTTCTCCCGATTATTTGGGAGAAGGGGTTCCAGGATTCAGGGATCCAAAGGTTCGAGTGTTTTCTTTCTAAAGATCCCATCCATATGATTTTACCTTAATAAAAATTTCTCGGCCAGTTGCTCTGTATTGGCATTGCTGAAAATTTATGGTGTGAAACTTGAGTTCTTGTAACACGTTAGCCTTTTGAAAACATTGCCGCTCCAGGTATAATTAAATTTTTGCTGAAAGAACTCGTGAATAAGGGTTCATAATGAAAGAACCTGTCCGGGCTATTAATAAAGATCTCTGCTTTAACAAGGGGGTCACCCAAAAAGTTAAATCGCCTATGGTTCTTTCAAAACGATCCCTAATCCATTCAGACAGCTTCCAGCCAAAAATTTAATCATACCTGAAGCTCCTTTGAAATCGATCTGTTTCAAATGGCTAAACTATTTTAATTCTTAAGTATTTCACTCGAACCCTTGAATCCTCGATTCCTTGAACCCTTTTAATATCACCACTTCACCCCCAGCATCAGACAATTCAGGCCGCTGCCGATGCCGAAAAATCCGACCAGATCGTTTTTGACCAGAAACTCCCGCTCTTTCGCGATGGCCGCCGTGATGGGTAGAGACACCGTACCGATGTTTCCCAGGTATTTGAATGTCGTAAAATCCTTTCCCTTTGGAATACCGATGGATTCGAGGATATTTTTTTGATGGGTTGCCCCCACCTGATGGCAAATAACCTTGTCCGGCTTATCCTCCGGCCACAAGAGTTCTTTTTTAAATGCTGTGTATGTTTCTATGCCAAGGGCCACGCCGTGCTGCAAAACGCCCACGGAATCCGTTTGCATGATATGAAGACCACTGGCCGGAATTCCGGTATCCGGTCCCCAGCGACATAGTTTGTGATGCACGGTGGCAGACCTGATGACGCCGCCCAAAAGTTGATGGCCTGTATTGGATAAGGATGCATCCGTTAATAATACGGCCACTGCTCCCGAGCCTCCGGTGAGCGTTGCGATGGTTTTTTTAAAATGCTCCATGTCTTTTGTTTCAAGAAGACGATCAATGGTAAAATCGACAATCTGTCTTGCAGATTCACAGGATACCACAAGACCTGCTTTGATCTGTCCAAGTTCTATGGCGTTTGCTGCCTGAATCATTCCGTTTAATACACCCAGACATGCATTTGAGACGTCATAAATCTGAGTTTTGGGACTCAATCCAAGGCCGTTGGATACGGCACATGCGGTTGCGGGTTCCAGGTTGTCCCTGCAAACCCCCCCGTAAATCAGCATACCGATATGCTCAGTGGGAACAGAAGAAGCGGTCATGGCTTTTTGGCCGGCTTTTATGGCCCCTTCATGCATGGCGTAGCCCGGGTCCCAAAATCTGCGTTCCCGAATGCCGGTGAGGGCCTCAAGCTGGCCTTTTTGAAAATGAAGGGCTTTATACACCGGTTCAAGACGCTGTTCGATATCATCTGAAGTGATCACATTGGGGGCCAGCTCATAACCGAACGAATCGATGTAAACATTTGAATACAACATATAAATTTCTTCTTTTGAGCGGCGTAGCCGCGTTGTATAAAATCGCGAATCGATTTTATTTTGGTATCAAGCGAAAACCAAAGTTCTCCATTTGGTAAATATAGAGCCCGTCCACTTTTAAAAAACCATTTGCGTACAGGGTCGGCACCGGACTGTCAACCATTTTAGTGATCACGGCGTCAACTTCAATGGTTTTATTTTCAGGAATGACCTGCCCTCGATAGGACCAGGAATGTGGTTCGTCCATGATCCATTCAAAGCGATGGGTTTCAACAAGATGCGGCCATTGATTCATGGCCGCAAACTTAATGAGTTGCAGAAACGATTCTATTCCTAAAGAACCCGGACAGACAGGGTCCTGAAAAAAATGCGCTTTGAAAAACCATTCATCGGGGTCGACCTTTTTGATACCCCGGATATAACCGAGACCGTAGGGACCGACGTTTGGAACAAAGGCGTCGATCGAATCGATCATGCGAAGGGCTTTTGCCGGCATGGTCAGAGAAGACGCGGTATCCACATCCGGATCTTCGGGAAAAAGAGGCGCTGCATCGTCAAAAATAACGGGCCGGCTGTGCCGGAGTTCCTCCGGCGAGGGGGTGTATGCTGTTTTTTCAGCGTTCCGGATGCCGACCTGCTGAACCAGGGCCTGTTTTGTGAAGAATCCAAAGTTTGTATCTCCTGAATAAATGGTTTGGGCATCTTGTGAAACCATAAAATCAAAATGCTCGATGATCATTTCAGCAGCTTCGGAGACTTTAGTCATACGGGCGCGTATGGTCAATTTTTTTTCTTCCGGGAAAATCATGCGGTGCAGCACGGCATTTCCCCCAAGGTTTCTGAATTTTAAATCATTTTTGCTTTTAAGGGCAGATCCCAAGTAAGCTGCCAGCCATCCGCAGGGCTGAAGGGCCACTTCCAGCAAAACACAAAAGGGCATGGAAGATGAGCGGTCCGCTTTAAAGTACCATGCATCGGGCGACATGTCGTATTCGGCTTCGATCCATCCATCCGCCCTTAAGATCCATGCTTCAGGTTCAACAGTAACAATCCTGTCCAAAAAGGAATAGGGCGGGCCCGGGAGTCTTGCGATGACCCGGTCTTTATCGAACATTTTGTAAGGTTCGCCAAATGCCTCTGAAGGCTTTCCTATTGCAAAGGAAAGTATCTTATCCCTGTCGTAAAGGGGCGTTTTCCGGTCCCCGATCCCTGTTTTCTGTTTTCTGTTTTCTATTTTCTGATCCCTGACCTCTGAGCCCTGACCCCCGGCCCCTGTTTTTTCCCAGAGCGATTCGATTTCATCCCGGGTGATGCCGGTCATTTTCATGGACATGTCTTTGAACGATACAATACGATGCCCGTCGGCAACCATCAGGGCATCGGCAATGACGTACGGTTCAGGTGCATAGCCGATTTCTTTTATCTCTATGTCGTACCAGACTTTGCTGGTCTCAGGCGTTACCGGCCCCCTGCACTTGAGGACGCTTTGAACGCCGATCACAGGTTCATGGCAGACGCCGGATTTTGCCGTCACCCACCCCATGCGCTGAATAAAGACCCTGAGGGTGTGGGCACAGCATTCATACATCAGCGTTCCGGGCATGACCATGTCATCCATGAAATGGCAGGTAAGAAACCAGTCATCAGGATGGATGTCCGCTTCAGCCCGGATTCGGCCGAGCCCGTATCGCCCCCCTTCGGGATCGAGCTTTAGAATCCGGTGAATCAGTCTCATCCTGCCGCTCGGCAGCCGAAGTGATTCGGCAAGTTGGATGCCGATAAAGTCGGGGCCGAAGCATTCGGAAAGATTACCTTGTCTTAAAGATTCAAGGGCCGCATCATCATAACTTTCCTTTTTAAAAGGGACCAGATCTTTCCAGTCCGAGGGTTTTTGACCGGGCAGGCGTTGGGTGTCTTTTTCGGTCAGAATGATCCCGCCTGAGGTTCTCACCTCTTCTTCTGTAAAGAAACCCGCACATCCGTCGGTCATACTGATAAGATGCGAATCATTGATATACCCTTCGAAACTGAAAAAGAAAAGATAGGTTTCCCCCTGACGGGAAAAATGATCGATCTCGATTTCATAGCGAATCACGTCGCCCGGCTGTGGAAGGCCCCGATGGAATTTGACCTTGGCATCCAAAAGCCGGTAACTCCGCTTTCCTTTCACTGCATGATCGATGCCCAGATAAGAACACAAAAAAAGATCTGCCTGGCCGGCTTCAACCGAGATGCATACCGGCGCCCTGCCGCCGTCAAGATACCAGGCATCCAAAAAAACATCATGCTCCGTCACCACCCGACCGGAGCCCATGGATTTTTTTTCGCCCTGAACTGAAATGATCCGGTCCACCAGCATGAGGGGCTCATCAGGCAGCCGAACCCTGACGCTGTAAGAGTCCACCACCGCAAACTCCGGACCCAGTACCTTTTCAACAAAGCCCACGGCAAACTCCATACACATGTCCCGGTCAAAGGCCGGTTCAATGGGTTGTTGTGTTGTTTTTCTTTGTGTTAGTCCTGCCAGACCATTTTCAGTTTGCAAATGTTCATCTGCAATCAGGGATTCAAGAAGCCGGGCCTGGGTTGTAAAGGTTTTTTCAAAACTTTGGGTGAGTTCATTTGAAAACTCGAGAAATGCCTGGTGGGCATCGGCTGTGGCTTTGGTGGTCTCGGTCAGGGCGTTCATGAGGTTTTGATATTGGAGACTTCCTTCCGACCTCCGACTTCCGATCTCCGACTTCCGGCCCCTGACTTCTGCCTCCTGGCTCCTCCCCTTTGTCTTCGGAAGAGAAGGAGATGGTATCTTTTGGCCCACGGGCAGTTTCATCAGACACTCCGGTTGTTGCGCGTGGATCTCATCCACGGCCGGGGCAAATGCATGGACGCCGTAAAGTGCATCAAGGTCAACGAGAACCCTATGGGTTGCCAGTGTCCCCAAGAATTTAAGAATGGTGAAAGGGTCGTCTTCCCCCCGGGAACACGCTGAAAGGGTCAGATGGGGCTTTTCTTTAAGGATCGTTTTTATCATTCCCGTGCACGAGGTGTGCGGACCCATCTCAAGGAAAATTCGGATTTCGTCCGAATAGGCCTGCTCGATCAAGGTTGTGAAATTAAATCCTGAAAGAGCCTGCTCTAAAATTGAATTTGCAGCACTCTCTCGGTCCGGCGTATACGCACGCCCCAAAGCACAACTGTAAAATCTAATATCTTTTGGCGGCGTGGTAGGAAACAGGTGAAGATTCTTATAATCCTCTGCAACAGGGGTTGCGGCGTCGCAATGAACCGTGACCACGCCGTCTAAAAAGACCGCTTCGCACCCCAGTTCTTGAATGACCGCTTCGACAAAAGGTTTTCTGCCGCCGATGACACATTGATCCGGGGTATTTATGATGAGAAGCCTTACAAAGGGGTGGTTGTCGATCGTTGTTTGAACCCTATCTGCTGGGCGGTTGACAACCGCGACACACCAGTTAATATCTTCATCATCAGGTATTTGCCATGCAATTCGAGCGGCATTGCACGGGCCTGCGAGCTCGGTGCTAAACAGGTCGGTGCGAAGCATGCGTTTTAGCATCTGGCCGCGATCCGGCCACACGCCCGTGGCAAAAAGTCCTGCGGATTCTCCCAGGCTGTATCCGATCACCGCATCCGGCTTGATCCCGAATTGCTTGACAAGACGGGTCATCATTGAGCCGTGAACCACCTGACCGAATATCATATTCAATGGATCTGAAACGATTCTTTTATGGGCCTTTTTTTCCCACCCTGTTTCCCATGAGGTTCTCCAGGGGACATAACAGTCGGGAATGAGCTGGGTCTTTAACTGAAGGGTGTCGGCATCCATCTTTCGAAGAATTTCCGGCCACAGCACGCCGATGCCTCTGCCCATGCCCACATAATGATTTCCTGACCCCGGAAACACAAAGGCTGTTTCTCCGGTTGGGCCAAGGGGCGAAGGAGAATAACCCACACCGCCGACACCGTTCATGTGTCTCGGGGTTTGGGTGAGGACGGCTGTCTTTGCATCATGGATGAAGGTTTCAAGCTGTGCCGGGTTTTCGGCAACAATGGATACGGCAAGCGTTTTATCCGGATCAAGTTCGTTTTTGCGAAACCAGGATCGGGCCAAAGGTTCCATTGGCGGGCCGGCAGTATCCTGTGAATGTTTCATATGAAGTTTGAGCGCAGAAAGACCTTCCAGAAGTTCATTCTCGCTGTTGCCTTCAACCACAAAAAGCCCTGGTTTCATAAAGCCCAAGGGGCGTTTTTTTTCCAATAAGATCTTTTCAGAACCCTGGTCAAAGGCGTCGTACTCAACCCCTTCAAGGATAGCGTGCATGCAGTTGCCGTCTAAGGTCATGGAACTAACGCATGCCCTGCGCGGACCCTCTTTTCTGTTTCTTGACCAGTATTGGGGAAATGCGGGCATATGAAACGGGCTGTTTTGCCAGAGAGAAGACGAAGGGGTTACAAAGTTTGTCAAAGGCGGAATGATCTCCTGGTACAAACAGAGACTGGTTTTGACCAGAGACGCCAGACCTGCGGCAGCCCCTGTATGCCCGATGTTGGGCATTACGGACCCCACAACACAGGTTGTTTTCTGCCCGTTAAAAACTTCCATCAAAGCCTCTGATTCAATCCGGTCTTCTGCAGGGTTTCCGCTGCCGTGGGTCTCGATGAAACTGACTGTGGACGGGGATATTCCGGCGTCCTGAAAGGATCGCTTCAGGGACAGAACATAAGCGTCCTTTGACGGTGAATCGTTTTTCCCGCCGCTTCCGCCGGCCTTTCCCATGCCCTTGACCACACAATAGATCCTGTCGCCGTCTGCTATTGCCTGGTCAAGTCTTTTGAGCACCACGGCGGTCGAGCCTTCACCGGGAAGGGTTCCATCTGCCGATGTATCAAAAGGGCGGATGTCGTGCTTTTGGGTAAAGGATTTTATTTGGTTCGATATAACGACACTGCGGACATCGCAGTAAAGATCCACGGCGCCCACGAGAACGGCATCAGTTTCATTTTGCTGCAGGGATCGCACACCTATTTCAAGGGCTTTTAGACCTGATGCCGCTTCGTTGGACACTACATAGCTCGGCCCTCCGAAACGAAATTCTCTGGCGATCCTGCTGGCGATGATGCCGCCCAGCGCCCCCAGGGTTCGCGTGTTTGTGAGCGGCGGACGAAAGGCATCCTGCAAAGATGCCAACCATTGGGCGGTGTTTTTTGGGTCATCAAGATCGAAATCCAGGCGGCCTTGTTTTTTCCACTCTCGAACCTGGTTGTTCAGATTCCACCGGAGGTGAAAATCCGTGGCTTCAAAGTCAAAATCGATGCCGATGAAAGCGCCCATGCGGGGCCGATCCTGTCTTAAGGGGAGCCCGGCATCTTTCATTGCTTCCATAGAGACTTTCAGCATCAACAGATGCTGGATGAGGATATCCGGAATTTCATTGGGCGGTATGCGAAATCCTTCAAGATCAAGAGAAAGTTCATCCATGAATCCGCCCCAGGCCGCCCTGTTTTCCAAATAAATGTCGGCAACGGCATCACATCCGTTCCACCGGCCCTCGGGTCTTTTGGAGAGGATCGATTCTCCTTTTAGAACCGTTTCCTGGAAAGCCCTTAAAGATTTCAGGGGGCCGAAAGCAGCGGCCATGCCCACAATGGCGATGGAGGGCTTTTTGATTGAAGATTCCGATTTGCCGGGAGTGGTTGAGGATTTGCAATCTGCAATCTTCAATCGATAATCTTCAATTTGAGAGTCCCATTCTTCAAAGAGCAGGTGGCTGTTGATTCCGCCGAACCCGAATGCGCTCACCGCAGCGCGACGGGGAGTATGCGCATCTCTTCTTTTCCAGGGCTCGGGTTCGGTCTGCACCCGAAACGGGCTGTTGTGAAGGGGACTTTTTTCCGAAGATCGAGTGAAATTGAGAGAAGGGGGTAAAGTTTTATGTTTTAAGGCCAGAAGGGTTTTGATCATGCTTGCAGCCCCTGCACCCGTCAAAAGGTGGCCGATCATGGATTTGATGGATCCTATGGCGCACTGATCCGTTGACCCGCCGCAGTCGCCCCAGAGGTTTTTCAAACTCTGAAGCTCCACGACATCCCCTACCGGTGTTCCCGTGCCGTGGCATTCAATGAGATCCACATCCTGAGGAGACCAGCTTGCAGTTTCATAAGCGCTGCGCATGGCACGAACCTGACCTTCACTGTCCGGGGCCAGAAGATTTCCCCGCATGTCATTGGAAAGTCCGATGCCTTTGATGATGGCATGAATGGTGTCCTGATCCCGCAGAGCATCATCGAGACGTTTTAAAACCAGGATGCCCACCCCTTCTCCCACCACAAGGCCGTTGGCGGTTTCATCAAAGGGAGCGCACCGGCCTGATGGCGATAACGCGCGGAGCTGGCTGAATCCCACCTGGGTGTACAGGCACTCGGGTCTTGAGATGCCGCCGGCCAGCATGGCATCGGCCCTATAAGATGAAAGTTCGTCGCAGGCGAGTTTCACGGCATACAGGGATGACGCGCAGGCCGCATCCAGGGTCATGGTTCCGCCGCCCAGACCCAGGGCTTTGGCCAGCAAAGCTGCCGGAAGGCTGGTGACCCTGCCGGCCAAGCATTCTTTTTTTGAAATTGTTTGGTGCTTGTCCGAAATGGGGCTGCCGAACAGCTTTTCTTCAAAAGATGTTCCGAGGATTTTTCGGGTAATGGATGACGACGCATCCGTGGGGAGCGCGATGGCGGCCAGCACGATCCCGATGTTCTTTTTGTCTACAGATGATAAGACGCAACTCGATAGGGCGTCCCGGCCGATGTGAAGTGCCATCTGATGCAAAGGGTCCAGGGCGTTTAAAAGATCTTCATCAAGGTCGAGTCCCTGGGGGTTTAAATTAAAATCCTGAATCAGGCAGGCCCTTTTTGAAAAGGCTTTGTCCGGCATGGGATCCGGATGAACCATGGCATTCGAATCGGCAATCCATCGGCCCGGGGGCACCTCGCCGGTGGTGTCCTTCTTGTTGACGATGTTTTGCCAAAAGGTATCAAGGTCCGAAGCGCCGGGAAACAGCCCGGCCATTCCGACCACGGCAATGGGTGTTTTTTTCTTGTTGGTCATAAACTTTTCCAATTGAACGGATGTTTTTCCTACAACAGTTATTCAAAAAAAACAACCGGCTAATGCCTAATTAAACTTGCCCCAAAGAGTGAATGGAGTGCCGGGTAAACTGAGCTGCCTGAAGTTATTATAGGATAAAGGATTCCAGGATTCAAGAGGTCAAGGGTTCAAGTGTTTGTTTTTTAATTTGGGCAATTTTTTGATGGACTCTAAACATTCCTGCTGGTAATCTTTCCTGAATAATGGTTGAAAATTAAAATGCTATGACATCAAACATCATTGACCTGCCCGAAATGCGGGAACAAACTCATGTTTTTCAGGACCGAACCCATGCCGGTCAAGTCCTGGCCCGGATGCTTGAGGCTGATGACAAGCAAGCCGGGATCATTTTAGCTGTACCGGCCGGCGGTGTACCAATAGGCGTGGTGATGGCTGAAAAAACAGGGCTTGATTTTGACGTGGCCGTTGTCAGCAAGATCACCTTACCCTGGAATACTGAAGCCGGCTACGGGGCTGTGGCTTTTGACGGCACGGTTAAGTTGAATAAAGATCTGGTGCGGCGTGTAAACCTGACGGCCGAAGATGTTAAAAAGGGAATCGAAAAGACCACGGCAAAGGTTGCGCGGCGGGTTAAAAAATTACGGGGTCGGAAGCTCTTCCCGGACCTTGGAAATCGATCCGCAATTCTGGTGGATGACGGACTGGCTTCGGGATTTACCATGCGGGTGGCGGTCACAGCACTGCGCAATGCCGGGGCCGGCCGGATTGTTGTCGCCGTACCGACCGGTCATCGTCGATCGGTGGAAATGATCGCACGTGAGGTTGATAAGCTCTATTGTGCCAATATCCGTGGCGGTTTGAGTTATGCCGTGGCAAGTGCCTACCGACACTGGTCGGATGTCGCAGAAGAAGATGTGGTAAAAATTCTGGAACAACTCAAAACAAGAAACCTTTGAACTGCAATAAAATCGTTACACGTTTTTATTCCAATACAACAGCGTTGTGCAGTTACTCTCCGAATCCATAATCAAACATTTCGTATTCTGTTTTTCCACCCAGTAAAGCGTCTATCTTTCCCTGAATTTCCTGTCTTTCCTTGCTTAACAACCATTTTTCCCAGTGATCGGGAGTCCGCCAGGTGCTGATGATCAGAAACGAATCGGGCCTATCAAGGCTTTTTAAGGTTTCACCTGAAATATAGCCTTTTTGTTTTGTCGCAAGAATTCTAAGCTGTCTGATATAAGGTATCAGCTCCTTCGCCTTGTCTGTTGGTACGGTTCGTTTAATAATAATTTTAACAACCATTTTACACCTCTTTTTAGTTAAACATTTTTCATAAGATCTACCATTGACAATTTTAAATCATAGCAATATCTAATAATAATACTATATCATATCCGAATAACTGTCCCCTTTAGCAAAGACCATTTTAACCAGGATGATCTGCGAAACCCGTTTTTGCAGAGAGCCTATACTTGCTAAAAACAAATGATTCATATAATGTTGGCGTTGTCTGTAATACCTCCAGAAGGGCATCAATGTTTTTTCTATCCTCGCTTTTTTTCCAAGTGTTCCAATTATCCATGCTTTGCCATGTACTGATCACCATTATTTCTTGGGGATCGTTAGTGTTAACCAGTGTATCACCTGAGATATAACCTTCATATTCCATAGCCTTTAATCGGATTTTCTTAAGTAGGTTAAAAGCTTCCGTATCATTTCCCTCTTTAAAATGTCTTCTTATAAAAACCTTAACTATCATAATAGCTCCTTTCCTTAATGGGTTATAATTCAACCAAAACGATGGATTCTTAATAATAATACATTTTGTGTTCTATTAATTAATGTTAATCAGACAATCTGTTAATGTATGCCGGTCATTCAGGTAAAGTTATGATAGATTTCATTTGATTTACGCTTATAGCCTAAGATAAATATGTCCGGGTTTTCCGAGGTGGTAAACTCAGAAAAAAGGTTAAATGGTTGAAGTGACAAGTCAATAAACAATCAAAATGATAAGATGCGGATGGAGAATATAGTCAGAATAAGAGGTGTTTTGTGATAGAAATAGAACCGAGATAGAGGTCTGATTTCAAAATAGAGCCTATCCAAATTAGCAGAGGACCACGGGCGTGAGCCCGTGAGTATCTATAAAAACTTGTATATTAAAATCATATTGATTGCAAGATGGAATTGAGTGACATAAAAGGCCTTCAATCCAAAACTGAGTCGCTTTTATATCAAAAAATAAAACCTCAGTTGAGCGAAAGTCGAGGGTGACGCTATTTTTATTCTTTTTATATTTAGCAGCATTTTGTTTACGCTCAATTGAGGTTAAAGAATTTCCACATTATGCCGATATATCTAACAAGGCTTCGGGTTGCTTGTGCCGTTATTAGGATTAAACATGGCGTTTCTAAATAACACGGCATGGACCTAAGGCCTTATTATACTTGTGTTAGTTAGTGTCCATCCAGAAATAAGGTTATACAAATATGGGGGCTTATATCGACAACAGGTGGTGTGCCTATAAATCATGGAAACAGGCTGCCAGAAAAAGACAAAAAAGACAAAAACTGATTTTAGGGCCGCAATACCGAAATGCGCTGCATGATGAATGCATGATGGCCGTCGTACTCGGCCATACCGGTCCGCTGATGGTAAAAATTCTAGCGTTCTCTCATCCCTCCGAGATTGAATACGTAAAAACTTTATTCGCCAACAAAATTGACATCACGTTCAATAACGGAAATCTTGTTATCTCCAATTGAACACAAACCGACCGTCGTACTTTATCAACCCCCTATAGGCTAAATGAGTGCATGTTTTTTACCGCGCATTTGTCTCGCATAAAACGGGGTTTCCCCCACCTTCACGGGGGTCATTAATGGCATATCTTCCTCCCCAAAACAAATCTACCACAACGTGACATTTATTTCTTGACTTCGTCGTGTTTATACACATGTTTAAAAAATGTTAACCTGAATATTTCTTGAAAATTTTTCCAAAGTGAAACGAAAATTTTAAAGTTAGGTTTTTTATAATTTTCAAAAATTAAAGGATGAACACCATGAAAATACAATCGAAGGAAAAAATTGAGAAGCTCAAAAACAAAATAAAGGGTCAAATAGTGCTTCCAGATGATCCGAATTATAACGAAGTTCGGGAGATATGGAATGCCATGATCGATCGTCGGCCGGCTGTCATCGTGCAGTGCGCAGAAGCGGATGACGTTCCGCATGCAATCTCTTATGCACGTGACAACGGGTTAGAGATTTCCATCAGGGGTGGTGGGCACAACATCGCTGGGAGTGCTTTGTGCAATAACGGCGTGGTGATCGATTTTTCTAATATGACAACTGTAAGCGTTGATGCACAAAAAAGGCGTGCCTATGTCGAACCTGGTGCTACACTCGGCGATTTTGATAAAGCGGTTCAGGCCCATGGATTGGCGACATCGGTGGGCATTAATTCAACCACCGGTATTGCAGGACTTACTCTGGGTGGCGGGTTTGGATGGTTGACGCGTAAATACGGTATGACAATCGATAATCTTGTCTCCGCGGAAATGATAACGGCAGATGGAAGGAAGATACAAGTTTCGGAAGATGAAAACACGGATTTATTCTGGGCGATTCGAGGCGGTGGCGGCAATTTCGGTGTCGTCACCCAGTTCGAATTCGCGCTCTATCCCGTGGGACCTGAAATATTGGCTGGATTGCTTGTTTTTCCGATGAGCCAAGCAAAGCAAGTGCTTGAAAAGTATCGTGAATTTGCAAAATCAGCACCTGAGGAACTCAATGTTTGGGTTATTCTTCGCAAGGCTCCGCCATTGCCTTTTCTTCCTGAGAATGTACATGGTAAAGAAGTTATTGTGCTGGCCATCTTCTATGCAGGCGATATAGCAGAAGGTGAGAAGCTGATCGATCCTTTGCGTAGTTTCGGAGACGCTTATGGTGAACACATTGGTGTTCAGCCATACGTACAGTGGGAGAAGGCCTTTGACCCATTGCTCACGCCCGGTGCAAGGAACTACTGGAAATCCCATAATTTCACGGAACTCAGTGATGGCGCGCTGGATTCGATTGTCGAATTTGCGGGCAAGTTGCCTTCACCACAGTGTGAGATATTCGTGGGGCTTATCGAAGGCGCAGCCAATCGCGTTCCATCAGATGCCATGGCATATGGTCATCGGGATGCAAAGTTTGTCCTGAATGTGCACGGACGATGGGATGAGGCAGCGCAGGATGAGATCTGTATTGCGTGGTCACGTGCGTTTTTTGAAGCGTCTGCGCCCTACGCCTCAGCCGGCGCCTATGTGAACTTCATGACTGGAGACGAAGGCGACCGGGTGGCGGCGGCTTACGGCGTGAACTATGCTCGACTGAAACAGATCAAAAAGAAGTATGATCCTGAGAACATTTTTCATAATAATCAAAACATCAAAGTGTAGAAGTGGTTGTTTTAATTCAATGTGCACCAAAGCAGATCGTTAAAACAGTTTATTTCTGATTCATTTGTAAAAGGACTAAGCCATGAGCAAATCAGAATCAACTCCAAATATATCAGATGCAACGTTGCGTGATGCGATTAAAAAAGAATATGAGAATGTCGCCATTTATCCCGATAAAGGGTATCATTTTCATACGGGTCGTGAAGCAGCAAACCGCATCGGCTATGATAAAATGCTTTATGATACTGTGCCTGAAAAGAATATCGCTTCATTTGCAGGAACAGGCAATCCATTTAATCTCGGCCCGATAAACCCTGGTGATGTTGTTGTTGATGTTGGATCAGGTTCAGGATTCGATGCCTTGATTGCATCCAAGATCGTGCGCCCTAAAGGCCGTGTAGTCGGTATAGACATGACCCCTGCGATGTTGAGAAAGGCTCGATCCGGGGCTGAAGAAATGGGTACGACCAATGTTGAGTTTCGTAAGGGCCATGCAGAAGACATACCGCTTCCGGATGAATTTGCAGATGTTATCATAAGCAACGGCGTGCTCAACCTTACCCCGGATAAAAAGAAGACATTGAGTGAATGGAAACGGGTTCTCAAACCCGGTGGACGTCTCTATATCGGGGATATTCTGATCGAAAAATCAATGCCTCAGTCGGCTTTGGATGATATTTCGTTATGGACCGGCTGAATCGCGGGCGGCCTGCCGGAGGCAGAGCTTCTCAAGACTGTGAACGCTGCGGGTTTTATCGAAGCGGAGATAGTGCAAAAACACAAGATATTCGAGGACGTTCCGAACCCTTCGAGTGCGCTTGATTTCGGGACTATAGGTATAAGCCTTAGGGCACGAAAGTCAGGATAATTGGAACGATAAAAGCAAAATTTATCGGTATTTTTCAAAATAATATGATACCCTAAAAGTATCATCAAAATATACTCCAAATCAAATAGTTGTATGTTTTGCAAGGGAACAAAATTAATCCTGTACCCTTCGATCAGGTTGAATACTTTGACTTGAATAGCCGGGTCTTTAACGGCCGGTAATGTTGCTCATAAACAAAATTAAACGGTTAAACGTAATCTCATATTCTCAGATCACATTTCATTGCTTGGACGGCATATTGACATGAGAATTAGAAAAATATTCGGCTGGACAGCTTTATCTGTTGGGATACTAATAGTTGTATGTATTATGGTCGTTGGTGTCTCCATGATATTCGGGCTGACAATCAATTTGGATGGTCTCCGAAGCAAATTGGATGCGGCTGCCACAAAAGCTCTTGGACGGGACATCACCATCGAAGGCTCGGTTGAACTGGTTGTTTCTTTCCAGCCGGGTCTTGAAATCCAGGGCGTACAAATCGGCAATCCGGCGGGATGGCAGCAAGGAAACCTGGCCCGCGCGGAACGGGTGCGCGGAGAAATTGATATTATTCCCCTGCTGCGTGGCAAAATACAGATCGGTGAAATTAGAGCCGACGGTGTCCTGCTTTCTCTGGAGGCAACCGACACCGGCGAAAAAAACTGGGGGTTCGACATCATTACCAAACCGCAACCAGCCCAGACTGAATCGCCTGTCGCCGGCGGTACTCAATTCTCGGTAGAGTTTGTCGAATTGAGGGAACTGGCATTATATGATGTGGCCGTCACCTATCGCGACGGCGGATTGAATAAGAGCTACAAATTTAGGCTCGATGGCCTGGACGGAACGGCAGCGTCGGGAGAGCCTATGGTATTCAATATCTGGGGTAGTTTTCAGGTAATCCCGTTCAATTTTACCCTGAAAGGGGATCCTTTCGAAGAATTCCTAAAACCGTCAGTCCCCTGGAATTTGTTGCTTTCCGGTAAAGTTGGTGAAAGCCCGATCCAGGTCAACGGTTCATTTCATCCGAAGCACCAGGCGTCTGAGGTATCACTGCAGATTAATGCTGGAAAAGTATCACTTGGCAGATTACTCCAGGAACTTGGTATCAGCGATAATATGGAGGTGGATCTCAACCGCTTCAGTATTGAAATTGACGTCCGGGGTGGAAATTTGAAAGAAATTATCGAGCAGTCAAATTTCAGCTCAACCCTTGAAAACGGCCACTGGTTCTGGCCGGATCCTGAAAACCAGCTCAATATGGAATTTAAGATTATCAAAGGGGTAATTCGCTCACCGGCTTGGAAACCGATCGAGCTGGATCTGGAAGGTCACGTCCCGGGTAGCCCTTTTACGTTGTCTTTAAAAGGGGATCCGTTCGCCAAACTGGCCCTGACAGAGAATCCGTGGGACATGCAGCTAACCGCTAGCTTTTCCGATGCTAAGTTTCGCGGAAAAGCGCAGCTGGTTCGCCAGGCTGAAGTCCCCGAAGTTGTATACGAACTTGTTTCGGAAAATGTCAACCTCGGTAAACTGCTGCAACAGTTAGGCCTCGCAGAGGGTATTGACGCTAGAATTGACCAATTGCAGATGAATATCGCTGCCAGGGGAAGCAATCCGCGCGAACTTATCGAATTATCCGAGGCCAAGGTATTGCTTAAAAATAGCCGTTATATGCAGTCGATAATTAATCGAGAGGAAGATCTGAAATTACTGCTGACCCAGGGAACGGTCCATTTGCCGCCTAAAAAACCACTTAAGATGGATATCAACGGAAAACTTGACCGGCAGCCATATTCGGTATCCATCACCGGTGGGACCCTGGAGAGTTTGTTTCTGGAAAAAAAACCCTGGAGTATTGACATATCCGGAAGATTTGCGCGGGCCCCGATGCAGGGCAGGATAACCTGGATCCGGCCGAAAGACATCCCCGAAGCTCGAATTGACATTGAAACAGGAAAAATCGAGGTCGGAGACATTCTGGATTGGATGGGCATTGCCAAGGGCATCAAAGCCAATGTCGTCAGTATGAAGATAGCAGCTACGGTACGGGGCAGCAATCAACTGGATCTGCTGACCAAATCTGATTTTGAATATACTCTGAAAGATGGCTACTGGTCCCTGAAAAACCCCAATATGCAATCCAGAGTTGATGTCGCTATCAATGAATTCAGGATTAAACGGCCGGCAGGAACCCCCATCAAACTGAACACAACCGGGCACTTTGCCAAGGTCCCCGCCGGAAAGGATGAACCACCGATGAAATTTGAGATCCAGGCAACAGCTCAACAGAAAACACCTGCCGGATCCACCCCAGGAAAGGCCGCCGAGGCTATAAAACGATTCTATGAACTGGATGTCAATGGGAAAATTGCCGATTCCCGACTGACGCTCAGAGGGTCACTGGATCAAAGGCCCGTCATACCCGTTGCAACATTGGATTTAAAGACGGGTTCAGTAAATATCGGAAGTATACTGAGCTGGCTGGAAATCGTTCAGGGAATGGAAGCCAGAGTCGGCGCATTCGAGATGCATATCGCTGCCCGGGGCAACGAAATAGAAGAGGTGCTCTCACAATCCAACTTCAATGCATCCATCAATAACGGGCTCTGGATCCTGCGCGATCCAAACACACAGGCCACTGCGGAAATCGGTATCAGTAAAGGCATCATTCAGGCGCTGGCTGGCAAACCGATTACTTTTGCCCTGGATGGACGGTTGAAAGAAACGCCGATAAACATCAATCTTTATACAGAAACCCTGGCAGCTTTTGCCAAGGAGATTGACCAGCTGCCCCTTAACTTTGACATCCAGGCAGCCGGAGCCCAGCTAAACCTGACAGCCCATGTGGCGCTGCCGATCACCGGTAAAACCATGGACTTTCAGATGGATCTCAAGGGAAAAAAGCTGAACAGTCTGGATGGACTGCTGGATGTTTCCCTGCCGCCGCTCGGTCCGTATTCACTGGGCGGGCGATTCGCAATGGATGAAAAGGGTTACCGGATATCCGGATTTGAGGTACGGGTCGGGCAAAGCGATCTTACGGGCAATGCCGTCCTGACCACGACAGGCGCAAAACCCGATCTGAATATCGAACTGGCCACCAGGAGTCTACAGATCGATGATTTCGACTTCGGCGAATGGTCGGCGGTCAGACCGGAAGCTCCGCAAACAAAAGAGGAAGATATTGCGGAAGCAGATGCTAAAATGCTTCTGAGCCCTGAGGTAATGCAATCAATTGATGCCCGCTTCGCCGTCAATGTCAACGAAGTGCTTTCCGGCAAGGACTCACTGGGAGGCGGATCCGTTCTGGTTGTATTGAAAAATGGCCGGTTCGCTGTTGACCCACTGCGGCTGGATATACCCGGGGGGGCTGTCGACATGTCGTTTGCCTACGAACCAACCGGCAAAGAGGTGCTCGCGGAAGTATTTGCGAATATACAAAAATTCGATTTCGGTATCCTGGCCCGTCGGGCCAAAGCCGAAACAAAAATGAGAGGTTTGCTCAGCCTGGATGTAAATCTGACGTCTAGAGCGCCCAGCCTGGATGTCATCATGCAAAACGTAAACGGACATATTGACTTTGGCATCTGGCCCGAAGATCTAGAGGCTGGGATCATCGACCTTTGGGCCGTGAACCTGTTTACAGCCATTCTGCCGCATTTGGACAAAGAAGAGACATCCAAAGTCAATTGTATTATCGGCAAATACAGCCTAAAAGACGGTCTCCTTCAGGAAAATCAGATGGTTATCGATACCACGCGTATGCGGGTCAAAGGTGAAGCCATGGTCGA
Organism: uncultured Desulfobacterales bacterium; assembly: GCA_937998305.1. Taxonomy (GTDB): domain Bacteria; phylum Desulfobacterota; class Desulfobacteria; order Desulfobacterales; family UBA11574; genus UBA11574. The sequence goes on from CALLDL010000025.1 coordinate 22,033, forward strand.
TTTCAAAAAGGAAGACGTCTACCTTTATCTGAAGTCCAGCGGTAAAAAACCCGAATTCTTCAGCTTGGCAACGCCCATCGAAGTCAAAGGCAAAATTACCGATTTTAAAATCGGCGTCGCACCGGGCGGTCTCATCGGAACGTCGGTCAGATTCATAACCAGCCCGCTGCACGTCCCCGTGCGTCGGCTGTTCAGTGAAGATTTACCGCCCGAGGGAAGTGGTATCTGTGAATTCCCATTAATGAGGGATAATTGAATTCTAAAAAAAAATGCAATCGACTCCAAACTGTTGATATCTCAAATAAAAAAAAGCTATCAGCGGCCTGATTTTTTTACGATAACCTAATACCGTATCATCAAACGATAATGGCTGAGCTAACTGTTATTTGGTCATCCCGTTGAAATCACCAAGGCAATGTGACACTACTAACATATAGTCAAAATATATATCAAATCAGATAGTTGAATTCGTTACAAGTTATCACATTGCATTACTTATATAGCAGTTGTCAAAAATATGTTCCAATTGAATTAATAACGGTCACAATTTGCCGCAAGCCGCCGGATGATTTCGTTTAGGTCGGGAAGCTGTCTGAGCAAATTAGAGCGCGTTAAAGAGAACATCTTCGAAGTATTTAAAATTTAGAATAAAATCAAACTACTGCACGATATTCTAAAAGGCCATGGACATGTTCTCTTTTACGCGCTTTTGTTTGCGAGTTCTTGCAGATCTAAACGAAATTATCCGGCGGCTGAAACGGAATGTTATTCTGACAATAGCTATACAAACGCAAATTTGTACATTTTCGGCCTTTCAATATTCCAGGAGAAGATATCAAGAGATAACAATCTGTCAACTGAATTTGTGACTCGGTTTTCGATTCTGTCAAATCAAGTTTAGGTCGGAATAAATAATACGTATCCAAGTAACATTAGATAAGGCTTCAGCCTCCGGCTCGTAGAGCCTACGCCTCGGAGAGCAGAAAAAAGAGAGGTGAAACTCGAGTTAAAAAGCGTTATTAATATATCAAAGACCTTAATCGGTTCAAATTCATTTTATCCGTGTCCTGGCCGTCTTTTTGTTTGGGTGTTTCAATAATTTTAGGGACATCCCAAAATCGCATGTCGTTCATCAACAATTCAAATGCGTCGATTCCGATATATCCTTCACCGATGTGTTCGTGTCGATCCACCCGGGAGCCCAATTCTTTTTTTGAATCATTTAAATGGATAACATATAGGTTATCAACGCCGATGACTGCATCGAACGCATCTGTTGCCTTGCGGTAGGACTCTGGTGTACGAATATCATAACCCGCCGCAAAGACATGGGAGGTATCCAGGCAAATCCCAATCCGGTTTTGGTTTTCAATTCTATCCATAATCGATGCCAGTTGTTCAAAGGTATGTCCCAGTCCGGAACCCTGAACGGCTGTTGTTTCAAGAAGAAGTCGGATCTGTATGTCAGGGGTTTGAGCGAATATTTTATTGATACTGAGGGCAATTTTTTCAATTCCCTTGTCTTTTCCTTTTCCCAAATGAGCACCCGGGTGAAGGACAACAAAAGAAATATCCAGCATGGATGATCGTATCAACTCCTGCTTAAGTGCATTACACGACATGGCATGCTTTTTTCTTTCAGGCGTTGCCAAATTGATTAGATAAGAAGTGTGTGACGCAATTGAGGTGATACCTGTTTGTTCTCTGGCCTGATCAAACCGGTTAATCTCTTCCTGGGTCAGTGAACGTTCCTTCCAGGTGATGGTGCTTTTTGTAAATATCTGAAGGGCGGTACATCCGTATGTTTTGGCCTCATAGAGCGCATGGTGCAATCCTTTTGCAATTGAAAAATGGGCTCCGAGAAGGGGTGAAGTTTTATCAGGTTTCATTACATCCTCTGACATTGAATTAGAGCAAAGAATCCTTGCCGAAAAGACCAGGCTTTGGTTTGCCCTGTAAGGGGCTGTTTTACTTAAAGCCATACAAGTTAAAAGTGATCTAAAGTGATCTAAAGTGCCTAAAATTATGGTGTCGCTTCGCTCCGCTATTTTTATATAATTGACAGAATTCCTTAACTTTAGCTCACTTTAAACTTTAGTTCACTTCAAACTCTTGCAGCGATTCATCAGGCAGAGCCCAAGAACTCTGAACTGTCCCAAAGGACCAGGATCTTCAAAGCAAAACAAAATATTCCTTGCATTAACCATAGATATGCGATTTATTACAAAATTGTAAACTTTGCTTTAAGGACATCAGGACAAAATGAAACGCATCGAAGACATCACATTGCTGTATGAAATCAGCGAAGCACTCAATGAACACCTGGACCTTAAAAAGTCTTTATATCAGGTTTTGGAAATTCTCTCCAATTCCCTGAGCATGGTACGCGGTACCGTAACCATTTTGCACCCTTTGCGCAACGAAATCCACATCGAAGTGGCCCACGGTCTCTCTCGAAGTGCGGTGCAACGGGTAAAATACAAACTGGGGGAAGGAATTACCGGACGGGTGATTGAAATCGGCAAAGCCATTACCATCCCCAAAATTAGCGATGAACCGCTATTTCTAAACAGAACCGCTTCTCGCAAAGCCGTTAAGGATAAGGAGCTCTCTTTTATTTGCGTTCCAATAAAAAAGGGAAATCAGATTATCGGTTCACTCAGTGTCGATAAGCCGTATGACCCGTCTTATGCCTTGGACGACGGTGAAAAACTATTGTCCGTAATTGCAACCATGGTAGCCAGGCATGTGATCAACCTGGAAACCATCCGCCTGGAAAAAAAGCGGCTCAGTGAAGAGAATATCCGGTTGAAAAATGAGCTTGAGAATAAATACCACATAACGAATATCATCGGTAACAGCAACAAAATGCGAGAAGTTTTTCAGATGGTTTCGCAGGTGTCAAAGAGCAATGCCACGGTTTTAATTCGAGGTGAAAGCGGTACAGGAAAAGAACTTGTGGCCAATTCCATCCACTATAACAGCCTCAGGGCCAAAAACAGATTTGTTAAAGTCAATTGCGCAGCCCTTCCCTCAAACCTGATTGAGAGTGAACTCTTCGGGCATGAAAAAGGTTCGTTTACAGGAGCCATTCGTCAAAAAATCGGAAAATTCGAAATGGCTAACAAGGGCTCCATATTCCTTGACGAAATCGGATCAGTGGGACTTACTGTTCAAATCAAACTCCTGCGGGCCTTGCAGGAAAAGGAGTTTGAGCGCGTCGGCGGACATAAAACCATCAAAACGGATGTGCGTATTATTGCCGCAACCAACAAGAATCTCGAACAGGCCGTTAAGGATGAAAGCTTCAGGGGCGATCTGTATTACCGTCTCAATGTTTTTCCTATCTATATGCCGCCTTTAAGAGAACGCAAGACTGATATTCTGCTTTTAGCCGACCATTTTCTCGAAAAATACACAGCAGAAAACCATAAAGATATCCGTCGATTTTCAACCCCTGCCATCGATATGCTCATGCAGTACCACTGGCCGGGAAATGTCAGGGAACTCGAAAACTGTATCGAACGGGCCGTGTTATTGTGCGAGGAAGGTGTCATTCACAGCTATCATCTTCCACCCACCCTTCAGACAGGGATGGAAACCGATACCCTCCCTGCCCTATCCCTTGAAGATGCCGTAGCGAATCTTGAGAGGGAAATGATCATCGACGCCCTTAAGAACACGCGGGGCAATACAACCCTAGCAGCCGGCATCCTGAAAACAACGGTAAGAAAATTCGCTTACAAGGCCAAAAAATGCGGGGTTGATTATCGCCATTACCGGTGAGAACACTTCAAGTCCAATTGTGCCCGTTCAAATGGCTTTAGAACAAAAAAAGAGGGAAATCCAAATTATCATTCAAATTGGGAGATTTCAAACGTAATCGGATCTGTTGTGGAATCCTCGATTTCAAGATATGCTGTCTGCCCGGGCACCAATTCTTCCTTAATCTGACAAAGAAACTTTCTAAACGAGTCGTCTTGCCCATTCTCGGAAAGATCTGTTTTTACCCGAACCACATGATCGTTGTCTATTAATGCAATTTTAAGATTCATAATGCTGTACCTCCTTTATTGGTTTTCCCAATTAAGTATAGCATTGACAGATTGCACTTTTAGCAATTGAGGTCGTTAGTGGCACTAAAAACATGCCCTGATTGTTAGTTTTAATAATTATATTAATAGTTTAAGTTTATCTTTGATTTGTTGTTGTGTCAAGATATTTTTTTAATTAAAGCTCCCTGCATCAAGCTGCAGGAAATCTTCGACTGTAAGAAATTCCATCCGCTTTTTGATTTGCTCGCCCCTTTAAATGCCGCTTTGCGGCCTTTCTTCAAAGGATTTAACTGGGCGAACTAACCCCGCAGTCCCGCCGCAGGTGAGACGAGAAATCCACTCGCTGTGCAGTGACGATAGGTATAGAGTTTGTCTTTGTCGAAAAAACAGCAGCCCGCCGATTTATCAGCGGGCTGCCAGGGTTTAGGAGGTGTGGTTATATATCGAAATAGAGGAAAAATTCATGGGGATGCGGACGAAGTTTTACATCATTGACCTCATTTTCCATTTTGTATTCAATCCACATGTCAATAACATCCTGAGTGAAGACATCCCCTTTCATCATGAACTCGTGATCTTCCTTGAGTGCTGACAGGGCTTCTTCCAAAGATCCCGGTGCCGATGGAATCTCCGCCAACTCTTCGGGTGGGAGACCATAGATGTCTTTATCCAGCGGATCGCCCGGATCGATCTTATTTTCAATACCGTCGATGATGGCCATGAGCATGGCGGAAAACGCCATATACCCATTGCACGAAGGGTCCGGTGTACGAAACTCGATGCGTTTGGCTTTGGGTGAAGATGAGTACATGGGAATCCGGACGGCTGCACTTCGGTTACGGCTGGAATAAGCCAGATTCACCGGAGCCTCAAAGCCGGGGACCAAGCGTTTGTAGGAGTTGGTGGTCGGGTTGGTAAAGGCGCACAGCGCGCGACAGTGTTTAAGTATCCCGCCGATGGCATACAGGGCTTCTTGGGACACGCCGGCATATTTGTCGCCGGCAAAAAGGGGTTGGTCGCCTTTCCAAATGCTGCAATGGGTATGCATACCGGTACCGTTGTCGTTGAACAGCGGCTTTGGCATAAATGTCACGGTATGACCGTACTTGTGTGCCACATTTTTAAGAACATACTTAAACCACATGAGTTGATCACCCATTTCAAGCAGGGGTTTAAATCGCATGTCGATTTCTGCCTGGCCGGCGGTGGCCACCTCATGATGCTGGCATTCAACATCTATTCCCAACTGTTCAAGGGTCAAGAGCATTTCGGTGCGAATATCCTGAAACTTGTCCATTGGCGGAACCGGAAAGTAGCCTTGCTTGTGTCTCGGCTTGTAACCCAGATTAGGGCATTCTTCCCGTCCGCTGTTCCAGATACCTTCAACGGAATCGATCTCATAAAAGGCCCGATGATTGGAAGACTCGAAACGGATATCGTCAAAGATAAAAAATTCAGCCTCAGGTCCGAAATAAGAAGTGTCGCCGATTCCGGTACTCTTGAGATATGCTTCTGCTTTTTTAGCAATATTTCTCGGGTCTCGGGTATATGCCTCACGGGTAATGGGGTCCACAATGTTGCCAATTAAAACCAGGGTAGGAACTTCAAAGAAAGGATCCATTTTGGCGGTAGCTGCGTCCGGTACCACCAGCATGTCGCTGGCGTGAATAGGCTGCCATCCCCGGATGCTGGAGCCGTCAAATCCGTAGCCGTCCTCGAAACTCGATTCCTCCAGTTCACTCATGGGCACCGTAAAATGCTGCCACAGGCCCGGAAAATCCAGAAAGCGAAGATCTACCACTTTGGCCTTATTCTCTTTTGCAAATTCAAAAACTTCTTTGGGTGTCATAATAAAAAATCCTCCTTGTGGTATAAAAATTAGCTTTATTTAGATAATCGTTATACTTCTTATCTTATGCCTTAGTGCTCTAATTCATAAATATGATGACGAATTTCATCTGGACACTAGCCCGTATAAGCTGACGTCCAAAAGTTTGAAGTTTGAAGTGCCTAAAGTGAGCTAAAGTTGAGGAACGCGCTTTCAGCGCTATCAATTACAATTAAAATTTATAGAATACCTTAACTTTAGGCACTTTAGTTCACTTTAGGCACTTTTAACTTTTGCATACATAGAATGAAAAAAACCAAGTTTTAAATACGTAACCGTATTTACGAATACATGTACTTAGGTTTCAATTTACAGGGTCTATATGGCATCTTCTCCTTTTTCTCCGGTACGCACCCGAATCACTTCTTCCATGGGCAGAATAAAGATTTTGCCGTCTCCGATTTTCCCTGTATAGGCGGCTTTTTGTATGGTTTCCATCACCTGTTTGACTCTGTCAGACTGAACGATAATCTCGATCTTTATTTTTGGGATAAAATCCACTACATATTCAGCCCCCCGGTAAATTTCCTTATGGCCTTTCTGACGGCCGTATCCCTTGACTTCTGAAATCGTCATCCCTTGAATTCCTATTTCATTGAGGGCCTCTTTGACATCATCCAGTTTGAACGGCTTAATGATCGCCTCTACCTTTTTCATAATGTTTCCTCCTTATGTCGCTAAACCCGGCAAAATTTCTTTAATGGATGTTTTAATCTTCTCTACCTGATCCGGTGAATCAACTTTTTGTCCATCAAAATCCCTGACATAAAAAACGTCAACAACCTGATCCACTTTTGTTGCAATCTTGGCCACCCAAATATCTAGCCCACACCTGAAAAGTGCATCGGTAATCTTGTAAAGAAGTCCCGGAAAATCATAAGTAAATACTTCAATAATAGTAAAAAAACTCGAGCTGTCATTGTCCACGTTGATTTGATGGGGCCTTCCTTTTACATGACGTCTCGCAGGTCTGTAGACCGTTTTTTTTTCTTCCAACGCCGTCCTTAGATCAAGATCGCCGGACAGCGCAGATTTGAGATGGGCTTCAGCCTGTTGCCACCTTTGTTTTTCAAAAATCTGATCCAACGGCGGGTTGACTTCAAAAATATCAAGGGCAATATTATTCCGCCATGTGAAGATCTGCGCATCGAGGATATCCAGTCCGTTCAACGTAAATGTCCCCGCAATCTTTGAAAACAGACCGGGACGATCCTGTGCGCAAATGGTGACCGTTCGGGTATTGGAATCCGGAGTTTTTGTAACACTCCAGATAAAGTCCGCTGTTCCCATATTTTTGTAAAGTTCGATATGTTCCATCATACCATCAGACGGCATATAAAGAAGGTATCGAGGAGACATGAAATTGAAAAGTGTCTCCATATCATTCTCGGCATAGTGCTTTATGGCGGACCCGAAGACTTCGGCTTTTTTATTCTCAACAGCTTCAACAGCCTCTCTGGATGCAAGTTCCCCCTTTTCAAGGACATTTGAAACTTTAAAGAAAAGATCTCTTAACAATGTAGCGGTCCAGTCACTCCAGGCTTTTGGACCGGTGGCCATTGAATCGGCCACAGTCAACAAATAAAGCATTTTTAGACGATCGACATCTTTTATCTTTCTGGCACACGAGATGGCTGTCTCTTCATCATTGAGATCTCTTCTAGTGGCAGTCTTAATAAATAATAGATGCTCTTTTATCAAAAAAGAGACCGTTTCAATATCCTCAATGGGGTAGCCTTTCTTAAGCAGTATCGACGCTGCAATCTCGGCACCGCTGATGGAATGACTCACACCGGTTTTACCTTTACCGATGTCGTGCAACAGCGTCGCCCACAACAAAAGATTACGTTTTTTAAGCCTTTTATAAATATCACTGCATAAGGGATATTCTGAAATTCCTTCGGATGTGCCGAATCTTTGTATATTCTGAACGGTTCTCAGCAAATGTCGATCCACCGGATAAAGATGGTACTCATCATATTGGATTCTATCTGAGATTTCTTTAAATTCAGGAATAAATCGGATCAAAAAACCGGTGTTTAGTATTTCGTCGAGTACATTAAATGTCGATGACGGTTTAGCTAAAATCCGTTCAAATGATTCAAGATTAAACATCGAAGAAGAAAATTCTTCGTCAATAAGAAAGGAAAATTCCCTGACCAGCCTTTTGGCCTCTGCACTTAATGGAATATTCAGAGTCGCGCTTTTTTCAAATATCTTTATCAAAAGGTTCGGATCGCGCAGGATGTCTTCGGAAGAAACAAAGTTGATCATCCCATTTTCCGTAATTTCGAGCCCCTTAATGAGGGTATGTTTTAGCGCCTTTATCGAGCGTTTAACATCCTTAAACAACCCCAGCTCGTATAGAAACATCAGGTGCTGCTGCTTTAAAAATTCCATTTGGCTATGAAGCTTGCTCAAAAATCGTTCCACCGGCTGCTGTCCGTTTTTTTTGCCAAACTTCAGGGCATCAGCCATTTTGATCTGGTATTCAAAATAGAGCTGATCACATCTCCTGTCGGACAGATGATGCAGACAGTTTCTCACGTTACCTATGAACTCAAGCGCCTGCCTCATGGCCTTAAATTCATCATGGGACAAAAAACCATAATACTCGAGATCTCTGAATTCTTTGAGATTCGATTTCAGTCTGGCGATCCAGAGCATGGTGTGATAGTCTCTCAATCCACCCTGGCCTTCTTTGAGATTGGGTTCGAGCAGATACGACGAATCTCCGAAACATTCATGCCTGCTTTGGCTGATGTCGACCAGTTTCCTTATGACTTTAGTCGAATGCTTCTTTTTAAACCGTTTGCGAAGGTGCTCCATCAAAGATGAATACAACAGAGACATGCCGCATATGAAACGTGCGTCCAGAAGGGAGGTCAAAACCTCGATGTCATCAATAGCTAATTTGACACATTCTTTAAGAGATCGTGTGGCATGACCCACTTCAAGACCGATGTCCCACAACGGGTACACAATTTCCTGGATAAGAACCTCGGCCTTGTCGGGAACATATTTCTTAAAAAGAAACAAAAGATCCACATCCGAATGAATGAACTGCTCTTTTCGTCCATAACCCCCAAGGGCAATGATCGCATAGGGGTTCTTTTCCATCTCCATTTTGGGTCCCACACGAGAGCTTTCGAAACTTTCAAAAAAATAGTCGTCCAGCACTTGTGCATGTCGCTTTATAAAGTCCGGCGATTTTCTTTTTATAAATCCGGAAACCAGATGGTCGGTGTTTTCCCGCAGCCGCTCTGCAGCCGGCTCAAGCCTTCCCATTTTTTTTGAATTTGAAAGTGTCATTTTAACTCAAACGATTTCAAAGGAGCTTCAGGTATGATTAAATTTTTGGCTGGAAGCTGTCTGGGTGGATTAGGGATCGTTTTGAAAGAACCATAAGCGATTTAACTTTACGGATGAAACCCCCTGTTAAAACAGAAGCCTTTATTAATAGCCCGGGCGTATTCTTTCATTACGAACCCTTATTCACGAGTTCTTTCAGCAAAAACTTAATTATACCTGAAGCGGTAATGCTTTCAAAAGGCTAAAATGTTACGAGTTATTTATATTAGCAACAGGTGTGCCATAACACCAAATATTCATAAATATCTATTAATACAGAGAGTTACTCGCAAGGACAGGCATAAACATAAAAATGATTGCTTACAATTTTGTTAAAATTAAAGTCAATTAATTACAAAAATGTAACCCTCATTCAATTTCCATAATATCTTTCCAGGTTTGACTGACATTTTCTCGCATACCACGAAATTTAGTTTCAGGGGCTTTGGCAGGTTTTTCCTGAAGGCTGAACTGGTGAACAGCTGATCGGTAGGTTAGATAGGCAACTTTTAAGATGTGAGCGACCGGGTCGTTGATGATGCCGGTTTCTTTTAACGTTTCGAGGAGTCTGACAATATCGGTCCACTTTAATAATTCTTTGTATTCGCAAGACTTTAAAAGAACCAGATACTGCACCAAAAATTCGATATCAACGATGCCCCCTGTATCCTGCTTGAGGTCGAAAAGCCCTGGATCCGTACTTGAGAGTTCCTTTCGCATCCTTTCGCGCATGTCGACAACGTCTTGTTTTAATTTGGCCTTGATCCTGGGCCGTGCAAGAACCTCGCTCCGAATGTGTTCAAAGCGTTTGGCCATTTTGATATCACCACTGATGGGTCTTGCTTTGATAAGGGCCTGATGTTCCCAAGTCCAGGCTTTGTTTGTCTGATAATCTTTAAACCCTTCTATGTGGCTCACCAGAATGCCGGAACTGCCACTGGGTCGAAGGCGCATATCCGGCTCGTAGAGCTTTCCAACAGCAGTATGTGTGGTTAAAATATGTATAACTCTTTGCCCCAGACGGGCAAAAAATTGTTGATTATCAATAGGATGTTTCCCGTCATGGGTTTGTCCTTGGGTTCCGGCGTGGAGAAAAACCATATCCAGATCCGATCCATAACCGAATTCAATCCCACCCAGTTTTCCATAGGCAATGACAGAAAATCCCCTGCCGATTTCCATGCCGTCCATTTGACACGTGGGGACCCCGTGCTTTTCAACCAGATGGTTCCATGACAGTTCAACAACTTCATTTAAAACCGTCTCGGCAATTTCGGTAAGATGGTCACTGGTTCGCATCAATGTCAAGGCGCCGGTAACATCTGCTGCAGCCACCCGTAGTGTATTCACCTGTTTAAAAATACTCAATTCCTGAATCTGATACTCGAAATCCCGATTGGATGCCAAGTCAAGCCGCTTGCGGATTTCTTTTTGGAGTTCCGGCTTCTCTGGAGGACGATAGAGTGTGCGAGGATCAAGAAGTTCATCCAAAAGGACCGGATGGCGAGACAGAAATGAAACGATCCAGGGGCTGGCACTAACCAGGTTCACCATATGAACGATAGCCGTAGGATTTTCCAGCAGCAAAGCCAGGTAATTGGTGCGCTGCTCGATGGTTTTGATCAGATCGACGATTCGATTCAATACAACGATTGGGTGTTCAGAGCGGCCGATTTCTTTAAGCATGATCGGCATCAGCCTGTCGAGACGTTGACGGCCGTCGCTGCTGAGGGATCGTGTTGCCGGGTGGTTACGAAGGTGATCCAATAAACGCTCAACTTCATCGAAGTTCTCATATCCGGCCGCAAGAAGTATCTTCTGGCGCTTGCTTTCTTCTAAAAGATCTCCCCATATCGCCTCCAAACCGGTTTGAATTTCTCTGGTCCGATCATCGATAGGCTCTGAATCTTTGGCTTCAAGTAATTTATCGAAATGAGAGTGAACGATTTTCCTGTGTTTGTCTAACTGGTGATCGAACGCTTCCGGGGTATCAAACCCCATGGACGCTGCCAAGCGCGTTTTTGCAACAGAATCGGACGGGATGACATGGGTTTGTTGATCTGAAAATTCCTGCAAGCGGTGTTCTGTATTTCGTAAAAATATGTATGCCCTAGTGAGCTCATCACAGACTTTTTTGGAAATATAATTTTCATTGAAAAGGACTGTTAGAGTCTTTTGAATGCGCCGATCCTGAAGCGAAGGCGTGACGCCTCCTCGTATGAGTTGGAATATCTGCCCAAAAAACTCAACCTCACGTATTCCGCCGTATCCAAGTTTGATGTTATTTGTCATACCCCTACGCTTGACTTCAAGGGATATTTTTTGTTTCATCTTCCTTAAAGATTCAAATACACCAAAATCAAGATATCTTCTAAATACAAAGGGTTTAAGACTTTTTAAAAGTGTTTCACCGGCATCTTTCTCACCCGCTACAACCCGTGCCTTTATCCAGGCGTATCGCTACCACTCCCGTCCTTGCTCCTGGTAATATTCTTCAATGGCACCAAAGCTCATCACCACGGGCCCGCTTTCACCATAGGGCCTGAGATCCATGTCGACCCGAAATACAACGCCGTCAGGGGTATTGGCACCGATGATTTTCATTAATTGACGACAAAGGCGAACAAAAAACTCTTCGTTGTTTATCGATTCCAAACCCCCTTGGGTTATTCCGGTTTCAGGGTAAGCAAAAATCAAGTCAACGTCCGAAGAAAAGTTTAACTCCTGCCCGCCAAGCTTTCCCATTCCAAAAACGACCAGCCGTTGATGAGATCCGTCGTGTGAGGTTGGAATCCCGTACTTTAAACATTGCCATTGATAAAGAAAAAGCACTGCCTGATCGATGCATGCATCGGCCAGGGCCGAAAGATCGTCCATGGTTTCCGAAAGATTTGCCAAGCCGGCCAAGTCCCGCCAGGCGATTCGGACCATGTGATACCGTCTAAACCTTCGAAGTTGCTTTGAAAGCTGTACATCGTCTTTAACATCAGTCAAATAGGATATCAGTTTTTCACGAAATTCGCCTGTTCCAAATGTTCTTTGAAGATCCCCGCTTTCATACAAATCTTTTAAGAACTTAGGATCGCGCGTACAGCTTTTGAATACAAAATCACTACAGGTGAAAACTCTTTGTAGAGCATTAATGAATTCAAAATCATCGGGCAAGAATACATCTGCATCTTTTGCTGCAGCAAGGAATGCTTCGTATTTTCGTGCCGTATCTTCTTTCAGCATTAAGGGCATAGTGGCCGTGAATTTCATATTTGGCAATAAAGGTATCGGTTATGGATTATTAATAAGGACTTTAAAGAAAACCAAAAAAGTATTGCAACAACTGATTTTGTATAAAAGAATATCAATAGATTTTCAATATAATTTCCTCGGACTCCTAACCGTTATTGTAAAACAAGGCGCTTAAAGGTGCCGATGGACTTTTAGAAATTCAATCCGTTGATTTTGATGGATATTTCAATCTTCCCTGAATATCCCTTGACATATTCCTAATTTAACAATAACATGAAGGGTTCATTAGTTTCATCCAAGCTAATGTCAGAAGACTTTCCCATAAGGAAAGCCTCTTGTTTTATGCTTGGCCTCAAAGGAATTATACCCTTTCTTCGAAGCCGTACCTTCCAAGATCCGAAAAATAACCCTTAAAGGTTAAAGGGAGTAATCATGGAACACCTTAAGGTGTTGTGGTTTGCATTAAAAAAAGCAAGTAAACCTGAGCCACTACTATCTTTTGTTGAAATTAACCCATTTACATTTATAATCATTCACCTTTAAACAAGGCAGTTGCTATGTTCGTCGTATATGTTATACTTGTAGATCATAACAAGCTGATTATGCAATAATAGGAGAGACGACCAATGGCCCCAAAAATAAATTTAGACACCCTTATGGAAGTGCTTCCTTACCAGAGGAAAAGAGGAAAATGGAAGAGCCTTCAACTGGACTGGAAGAAAGAGTGGAAGCGGTTCGATGCCAAAAAGCTTTTTAAGTTTGACCTTGCTGACATTCCAGAAGACAAATTGAACGCTGCTCGAGAGCGTAAAGAATCCATCCTGGACGGCAATCACGCCGCGCTTTCCATCCTCACCCGTCTGGTGGACGGACTCTGCGGCTATCCCATAACACCATCTACTCCCATTGCCGAGGATTTTGCCAAGGCTGCCGCCAATGGACAAAAAAACCTGTTCGGCACCGAATTGATGTATTTTCAACCCAGTGATGAGCTTTCAGCCATTGCGGCGGTGGAGGCCATGGCATGTCAGGGGGGGAGATATGTGGACAACACCTCTTCACAGGGGCTGGTGTTAAAGACGAAAAACCTCTATTCAGTGGCGGGCAAACGACTTCCGGCAATCATGACGGTGATGGCCCGGGAGGTGAATAAGGGATCATTGAGCATTCACTGCGGCCACAACGATTTTTACGGTGTTCGCAATACCGGCTGGGTTCAGCTTGTTTCTGAAAACAATCAAGAACTCCATGATTTGCTGCCGATAGCCTTTAAAACCGCCGAGCTACGCCAGGTCATGCTGCCGTTCATGGTTATCGGAGACGGATTTATCAAATCCCATGCTCTTGAAAACATAAAACTTCTTTCAGACGACTTTCTGAAGTATTTTGTCGGGCCGCCGAACCGGCTTTATCAGCCCGATTTTGAACAGAAATACCTCACCGGAACTTTTACCGATACAGACCTGACCATGGAAGGTCAGGTGGCCCAAGATTTTGCCTACCGTTTTGTCAAGCGGGGTGTTATCGCTACCATGAACGTGATGAACCAGATTTTAGGTACCAACCACAAGGTTGTGGAATGCTACCGCACCGAAGATGCCGAAATGGTCGTTGTTGTTCTGGGGTCGGCGGCCGGTGTTCTCAAGGATGTGGTTGATTACTATCGGGATGTGCAAGGGTTGAAAATAGGTGTCGTGAGGCCGGTGTTGTTCAACCCGCCCTGTTATGAGGAAATCGCCTATGGTGTTCGCAATGCCAAGGTCATTACTGTACTGGAACGAACCGGCATGGTTCACAATCAACTCCTTCTGGCCGATTTGCAGGTGGCGCTGCAACTGTCTCAAAGAGCTTATCGCGAGGGCAAGGATGAGCACAAACTATACGCTCGGGACTATATGCCCACCCTTTTGCACGGGGTTTACGGTCTGGGCAGCAAAGATTTCAACAAGTACGATGCCGCTGCGGTCATTGAGAACATGCGGGCCTGTTTGGAAAGTAAAAGAGACGATTTTTTCCGGGACTTTTATTCCGGCATTGAAGGCCCCTACACCCTGAAACCTTCACAACTTCCGGATTATAAGGACCGAGAGCTTGGCCTGACCTTTATCGGTATCGGTGCCGAAGGCGTTAAAACCGCCCTGGAAACCGCAGCGGTGATTTATGCTGAAGAAAGCTGCAACGGCCGGCGATATATCGAATCCGGCGCTCGTTACGGCGCAGCCAGAAAGGGTGCTCCGGTATTTATGAATCTTCGAATCAGCGCCAGTCCGATTCGAAATGCCTCGGAACTCACCGAACACGATGTATTGGCTTTTTTCAATGAAAAATTTCTATCCGGTGAAATCTTAAGAGACTACGTCGGAGGACTGAACCAAAATGGACTCCTTGTGATCAACAGCTCCAGAACCGTAGATGAGATCCTCAAGACTTTTCCAGTTGAAATGCGTCAGCGTATCGCCGACAGAAACATCAAGGTAATTGCTGTGGACGCCACCCAGGCCGCTTTGAAGCATCTTAAGAAAAATTTGCCCGGCGCAGTGATGCTGGGGCTTATCAATAAAGAGACAGGAATTTTTACGCCCGAGGCTTTTGAAGAGAGATTTACTACCATCATAAAAGAAAAGCTGGGGGCCAAAAAAGGATTTGAAATTGTCGATTCCAATGTCGCCCTGCTAAAGGAAGGTGTCGAGAAGGCTTCAACCGACCCCATTGAAGGAATCTGTTCGTTTGCCGCAGTATCCGAAATTCAGTATCCATCGGCGGCGATTGAACCCGAAGATTTCGGCCAGGTTCCGGGTGCCGCCGGTCTTCCGGTTACCATGACCGAAAAGGACGAAATGGGGACCATTAAACCGGTGAATCTGATAGAGGATTTTCAGGAAACCTTTAGTCAAGAAATGGTTAAGCCGATTATGGAGGGGAAAAAGGTTCCTTGGAACCGGTTTATCCCCGTGGTACCATCCGGCACCAGTCAATATAAGGATGTAAGCTTCATCGCATCCCAGCTTCCGATCTGGGATGCGACCAAATGTATCGCCTGCGGCATGTGCGCGGCGTCGTGTCCGGATTCAGCACTTCATTCTACGATCACGGACAAGCCTGTTCCCAAGGAAGCGGCCACTTACTTCAAGGTTTTCAAAAAACCTCCCAAGGGGATTCCCTGGAAGCGTTTTGCTTTAAACATAAATGCAGTTGTTGATCGATGCAAAGGCTGTGGGGTCTGTGCTCAGGTCTGTCCGGTGGACGCCTTTAAAATGGTTGACAAGACACAGATAACTGAAACGGATTTTTTCCCCGAAGCGTACCATTATCTGGACAATACCTATGATGCGGCCCAGTATGTGGACCGGATGCCACTCAACCACCAGGTACTTTTTGTCTTATCAAAACTGTATCCGGGCAAGCACACCCTTTGTCCCGGCTGTGGTGAAGGAACCATCAACCTTTTGACCTTTTTTGCTCTGGAGAGTCTGCGGAACAGCCCCAAAGGGATCGAGACGTTTTACCAGGGACTCCAGGTTCTCTCGGATAAGAACCGGCGGGCCATCGAGCATATGATCGATCGTGGATTTACCATTTACAACATCAATGCCACTGGCTGCAATGAGGTCTCTGAACTGGTCAATCCTTTCAACGCACGAATTTACCAGGCAGGCCACTACGGTTTTGGCACCGCGTCGGCTGCGGCCCTGGGAGCCAAATTTGCCTTGGATCAGGCATATGCCAACGGCTTTAACGATGTGATGACCAAAATCATTGTGTTCGCCGGTGACGGCGCCATTTACGATATCGGTAACGGACCCTTCAATTATGCCCTGGGAGAGAACTATGATATCACATGGGTAATTTACAACAACGAGGGCTACATGAATACCGGTGCGCAGAAATCCGGTGCCACACGCTTTGGGTGTGACCGTTCGACCTCACCCATCGGAGAAAAATTTGCCGGCAAGACGAATCTGCATCGACGTATCGTCAGTCAGGCAACGGCCATATCCCATGTCTATTCGGCCAAACTTACCGTGGACAACCCCTTTTACGCCATTAAAATACTGAAAGAGGCTATCGCCTACTGCGGTCCATCGGTGGTGGAATTTTTCTCTTACTGCTCACAGGGTCAACAGAGCCATGACTGGGCGGGCCCATTGGTATCCAGGATGATGAACGAGGCCAGAAACTGGCAGATCCAGGTGAGAAGACCGTTTCAAAAACTCGATATCTCCGCCAATCCTGATCCGGACAAGATATACCCGTCTAAAGGAAAATCCTTTAAAAAGGGAATTAAAAGAGAACCGGCGACCTTCCACGATGTGGTCGGCATGCTGGGCCAGTTTAGTCGACATATCCTGTCCCAAGAGGAGGACGTCATTCCCGAGCTGATTGAAGTAAATGAGACGGTATCCCTTTTCAGGTGGATTCGTAACCAATGCTTGGCTGGTTACCGGGATACCATGCCGACGGAAGAGGAGGTTGAACGCATTATTTTGGAACGATACAAGTAATAAAACCAAACTCAAAATGTTATTAAGGCCTCAAGTTGTGGCTTTTATCGTTTATATTTTCAGATAGGGTGTCGGTTGTAACCATCTGTTCTGATACCCATCATAAAACCATTTGTCCGGAAACCCGCGGCGTCTCCGAAAAGAAGGATTTTCCGCCCACCCGATAAGATCCAGGTATGCCTGGTGAATTTTTCTGAATGTATCGGTATCTCCACCTAAATCAGGGTGGTGTTTCTTTGCCTGGAGCCGGTAGGCACTTTTAATGATTTTTTCCAGTTCAGGAGAATTCAACTGTGATTTGACAAGCTTAAGACATGTTAACGACGATTTTTTTATGGCGGGCATCTTAAACTCCACTGGTATTATTGGACGATTTAATATCTTTTGACGTTTGGCTTTTTCAAGTAGATACCGCGTGGCCAGGTAGTAACGATTCGTTCTTTTTTTCTCTGCCCACCATTCATTGCCCAACATATCCGACATACTGCTGTAATCTTCGGCGGGCTTTTTACCTGAAGACCTCGGATAGATAAAGCTGAAGATTTCTTTGGTATCAAAGGGAAGAACATCCATTACAATTAACACGTCTGTAAAATAAAACGATCCATAGCGCGCATTTAGTGCTTTGAGTAATCCTGTTCTCATATCAAGCGTATATCGCAATTTCTGACGGCAGCCGATAGAGCAATACCTTCGCTTGCCGATATCTTCAGTAGTACCGCATGACAGGCATCTGTTATTTTTCCCATAATCTGAACCGGATTTATTGTTGTGTTTTGAGTGTCTGGTCATAAAGTTATTAGTTTTAACTTAATCATTTGTCTCCAAAATACATCTGGCGATAATCCTTGCATTCTCATTTTGCCAAAAAGATGTCAGAGTAATGGAATATTGGAATACTGGAATAGTGATTCCTTTTCAAAAAACCCAATATTCCAGGTTTCCAGGGGTGTTGCGGGCCACAAATCCTTTGGGTATAATAACTCATGACCAGATAGAAGATCATTTTGGGACAAGAGTGTTATTTAACATATCCCCATTGGACCAGCCGCTGATATGCATATTTTGCCTTATCTCCCTGATTGACGACGTTGATGTATCGATAGTACTTATCGGCTGATTCTGAAACCCGATTCATTTTTTCTAACGACAGCCCCTGAAAAAAAGTAATATTCGGATTTCCGGGTAATATTTTTTCATAGGTTTTAAAATCTTCATAGGCTGAATCATACTGTTTTTGATTAATGTTGATAAATCCGGCAAGATAATAGGCTTGAGCCTCTTGCGGATATACATTTTTAGCTTTTTTGACAAACCGGTCGGCTTCTGAATACTTTTCCCGAACCATTTGACATTTGGCCATCATAACAAGTCCGGCATAATCATCCGGCGCCAGTTTCAATGCTTTCATAAAATAGGTTTGGGCTTCATCATATTTTTCCCCGGCCATAGCGCGTTCACCCTTTTGCATTGCTTCGATGGCCCCTTTCATTGACCGAAGTTTTACAGTGTGATCCATGTAACGGTCGCGATAAAAGGGAAGGTTTTGAGCATGTCGGTATTTTGTTTGGACGGTTTGCACGGCAGTATTGTAACGTTCATCGCTCATGGGATGCGTTGAAAACATTAGTTCTATGGCGCTGGGTTCACGTTTTGACGTGCTTCTTAGTATATTCATCAACTCCACGAACCCGTTGGGGTTATATCCGGCTTTAACCATATATTCCAATCCCAGCGCATCTGCCTGACGTTCATTGTCACGACTGTAATGCGCAAGAAGTGCACCGGCGCCAAGCATGCCCAGTTGTGATGCCAGGCTGTCAAGGCCAGGAATTTGGGTCCCTGCAAAGGTCGCAATTCCACCGATAAAGGCGTTTGTGAGTGCACCTTTAGACATCTGTTCAGCAGTGTGGCGCGCGTTGACATGTCCTATCTCATGTCCTAACAGCGCTGAAAGTTCTGCTTCATTTCTAAGTTCGATCAGTATTCCTCGAGTTACAGCGATGCTGCCACCAGGAAAAGCATAAGCATTCACATAGGCAGCGTTTACCCCTCGAAACGAATACGGCATATGGGGTCGATGGGTCAGGGCAGAAATCTTTTTGCCGGTCTGATTGATATAATTATTCAGGGGCTTATCCTGAATCGACCCATAATCTGTAGAAAATTGATAAGGAGAGTTTTGTCTGTCTATCTCAATTTCCTGGTCTTCAGATACCAGCATGAGTTGAGATTTTCCGGTAACAGGATTTGCCGCACAGCCAAGAAAGAATCCGGCTGCAGACGCTGAAGTAACCCACAAAAATTTTCGACGGGTTATTCCATACTTTGTTGGGATATGTATCAATCTGTTTTTCATGTCTGTTTTCTTTATGGTTCATTGAGGTTGAAGTTAAGCACTTATTAAACCACATAGTGTTCATCCATAAATCTATATTGGACACAATTGAAGTTTCCCATGCAGAAATTAGCAATTTTTCGCAAGGTCAAGCCTCCGGCCCGTAGGGCCTACGCCCCGGAAGGGAAATCAAGGAATTACGCGTCCCGCCTTCAGGCGGGAACATGTGATTCCGTAGATTGACGCAGAAATTGCGGAAAAGGGCAATTTCTGGATGGACACTACCTAATGTTTCTTTCCTTCTTTATAGTTTCATAGGCTTCCTGAATTTCACGAAATTTGTTATTTGCAAATTTTGTAAACTCTTCGGGAAGACCCTTTGATGCAATCTTGTCAGGATGATAATCTGATACAAGCTTTCGGTATTGTTTTTTAATATGTTCATTAGAATCGTTACTGTTACACCCGAGAATCGCATAATACTTTTCAACATTCTGTATATATTTCGATTTGAATCTTCTGTATTTTTCATCATCGAAATTGAATATCCTCACGGCAGATAAAATAAGTTTCTCTTCTCTAGGACTCAGCGCACCGTCGGCCACGGATACACGGAGCAATATATCGATCATCAGGTCGAGCATCTGGTACTGTTCTCGAAACTGGCCGTAAAACTGGGTGGCAAAATCATCGAAGTTGTCCGGAGATTCAATGGCTGTATGAAAAATGTTGGTTGCCAGACTTCTGCTTTCAGGATTCAGATTCAAATCGTATATCATGAATTTTTCAACTGCGTCTACCTCCTCTCTGGATACCTGGCCGTCTGCTTTGGCGAGTTTTGCAAGCATTGAAAACGCTGCAACGAAAAAGGTGAACTGGGCTTCTTCTCCTGCTGAAAGACGGGCTCGTTCGTCAATGTAATACGTCTGAGCGTTGGAATCAAATGCATGACCCAGCGCTGCGCCTGCAATTGCACCTAAAGGACCGGCCATGGCGAAGCCGATGGTCCCTCCGATCATTTTACCAAGCATCCCCATTAATATCTCCTTTATTATTCTAATGGAATCTGTTTCAAATCTTTATGATAGAAAGGTTATATAACATTTTAGATCATACGAGACAACACTGCCGTCAAATTTTCAATGTGTTCGGCCTCTCAGGCACCGCCAAACTCAGATATCGATCGTTTTCTCTGAACATCAGCTTTTTGTCCACCATCATCTTTAAAAACGGTTCGATCCTGTCTGACGCTATAGAGGAAAAACGGTTAATGATTCTTTTTAATGCACGGTTTTTTTGACAAAAAAGATAGATGGCTCTACTTGTTCCTTCCAAACGGTGTGTCAAGGGTTCGCCGTCAAGCCTTCTTTGACGTATGATCAAAAAGCTCCTTCCGTCTCTAAAACTTAAGATGTTCTCATGTTTTGGATCCTGATGAAGTTTGGCATACGCCTTTTCCCATTCATTCAGCTTTTTTTTAACCGATTGCCAAAGTCTTTTCTGATAACCAAGGTCTCCTCTATAAGCTTGTATGGTAAACTGCATCGATTCAACAACGTTCGGTGGGAAAATGCCGACGTAATTTCCGTGGTTAAACACTGCCTTTATACCAAAATTTTCCGGATTCTGCCACACAGGACTCCCGAGACCGAGCCAAAACTGAACCATCCGAAGCGGTCTAAACGAAAAGGTAAATTCAAGATTTTGAAGTGTCTCGGCCACATCCTCCTCATCACTGCCCGGAAAATGGACAATAAGGTTCGAAGAATTTTGAATCCCTAACATTTCACAGTGTTTCATGATTTCGATATTCTGGATTGCTGTTGTCCCTTTGTTTAGTTTCTTAAGAAGACGTGTGCTTAATGCCTCGATACCGATCTGAACCTCCTGCATGCCGGCTGCATGCATTTCGCGAAGATCTCGCACTGGTGTCGTGGCCCGAATCTCTCCAAACAGGCGAACGTCTTTTTTTAATGTTTTAATCTGTTTGAAAATGGACCGAGATGTTTTCAAAGGCAGCAAATTATCCGTAAATGCCACGGAAAGTGTTTTGTATGTTGAGGTAAGATCATCAATCTCTGAAACCACCTGTTCGGGTTGTTTTGTCCGGTATCCGTCCCACTGTAGATTGAGATTACAAAAAGCACATCCTTTAAATTTCCGGCCTTTGTTTTTACTTTGCCACCAACACCCCCTGGATATCTCCATGGGCAGTGTGGGGAAAAAGTTCTTTTCAGGACCCAATGATGTCAAAAGCTCAAAGTAATCGCTGTAATCCGGAGGGCTAAGATTGGATAAATCTTTCATCTGATTAAAAGAAATCCGACTCTCTTTTTCAGCGGCTTCCGGCATGACGATCCCTTTTACGGAAGATATTATTTTTTTCCCCTCAATGTCTGTAAGGCAAGAAACCAATCGGCTTAAAGGGATCTCTCCCTCACCGTTAACTATAACATCGATTTCAGGAAACACGTTAAATATATTTCGGGTGGCTTCTCCCGTGAACATCGACCCGCCCACAATGATGAAAAGGGTTGGAAAACGTTCTTTAATCTTCTTTATAAAATAAATAGAGGCTGTTAATTGACATAGACATATCGAAAAACCGACCAAACCATATCCTCGCCAGTCAACGCTTTGTATAAATTTTTCTGAGACCTCCTGAACTTGTCTCGTTAGGGAATCGAAACTAATGTCCCGCAGCAAAGTTTTTCCCTTGGCCATTTTATAAAAAGCTTTTTTAATGCTCTCCAAACTTTCGGGATATAGCAGTGCAGCGTAAACGGTTTCAGCCAACCATGTTCGCTCGGATATGGCTTGATATCGCCTGTATCCGACGGTCTCGGCCACCTTTAAATAGAAGTGATGTGCATCAACTTTCAGTCCCGGAAATTTTTTAATTAGATGCGCTTTTAATGTTCCGATTTGAATTGAGGGCCTGTTGTAAAGCGGCCAGGGTAGTGAAATAAGGACCACTTTCTGAAATGGGGTTGTCTTGTTTAATTTCATCTGTATTCACCCGATTCGCATAAACCGTTGATCATAATATCATGTGCTTTAGGCCCGCAATTAAAAATAAGATCGAGTGCGGAAAGATTGGGGATGAAGTCACCCCAGAGTTGCGGGTAAACCGGTGATGGTGGTCTAAAATCGCTGAGCTTGATCCCTGCTGCTGATAAGCGGTCAGAATTAATATATTTTCTCGCAGCCTTTTGCACCAGAAATTCTGAAGCTCCCAGTTTGCTGCACATCTCTAAAAGGAGTTCATCCCCTCTCGTCTGAATTCCGAGTTCGGACGATAAGATGACATTTGCGTCAACTTTAAGTTGTTGCATCAAATAACGGATAATTTTCAGGTTTAAATGGATGAGTTTTTCAAATTTCGTTGAAAAAAGATCTTCTAAAAAATTTAGATGCTCCCTGAAATATGGCGCTCTGATATATGCATTATGCAAGCTTTGAAAATGTTTTTTAGCCCATCGGCTGTCATGGTATATCCTGACGGTATTGATTTTTTGAAGTCCCAAACCTTTCTTTATTACAGGCACGGTCATCCACAGGCTTCCCTGGGTGCTTTTAAATCTGTTTCTGGTAATCCATGTGGTTCCCCTTGGAAACTGAACGTCATCCAAAATTACAAAATTATCAGAAAGATACGCTTTGTAAAAGAAACCGACAAAGGGGAAAAAATAAGGCTGATTTACGGATATCATCATTTTTTCAATTGACATTTTCTGGCATCCCGCGCCATATAAACGATCGGTCAGGGAGTTTTTATTTGTTCATTCCTCCATGGATAATGCTTTTATATGATGCCAACCCGGATATTTCATGAAAATTTTTGAGAATTGAGCTATAGAATATTCGGTACAAACCGTTACCTTACCACTATAAGCAAAAATGTTAATAACAAATTGTTTTCATTGTCAATAAAAAGGTCTCTCTAAAATTTTTATGCCATATTCGGGCTAAGAGGTGGCTGATGGATATCGATGATATTTATAATCTCATTCCGGATTTTATGTGTACCAAAGGGTGCCGTGAATGCTGCCAGAACTTTGGTGTGCCCTCAAGAACCAGGATTGAAGACGAACGGCTAAAGGTATTTCTTAAGAAAAACGCCATGAAACCTGGAAAAGCGCATGGAAACACCTGTCCGCACTTAAATGAATCAGGCTGCAAAATTTACCCTGTCCGACCACTGATTTGCCGATTATACGGAACATCCCCGAACTACCGCTGCAAAATGGAAGTCGCTCCGCTCAGGCTTCTACATGAAGATGAGGAGGCGGAAATTTTCCATTTTTACCAGACCTATTTTTTCTAAGGCGAATTTCCACGAGAAATATGGAAAAACCCGGTAATATGCAATCATTTGAGGCGATAAATCGGCTCGTCCCCTACTTTGCCCACCAGCTTAAGCTGCCCTCCACAGTTTTCACAAACCAATAGACTGTCTAAAAGTTTCGAATCAGAATCAGAAGGATCCATGGCAATAAGATCTTCAGGCATATGGATCGATACACCACATTCCAGACACATGCATTCCATTTCGTTGCTCATTTTGTCCCACTTTCTTTTGTAATTATTAACCCAGGTGGCGGAGTGTTTTTTATTTATTAAATCGCTCCATGGATAATGCTTCTTTCAAACCGTGTAATAACGCCGGAGGCAGACAAGCCTCGTGGTTAAAATATCATGAAAAAAGAACAGATTTCAATACACTAAAATACTGCCATAATTTTTAAAAGCAAAAAAAATTTGTAGACGTTCTCAGTTTTACAGTGTAAAAGTTTTAATATAGCAAATTCATCCGGTTTATTCCACCTAAAGGAGCTTAAAATGTATGAGATAATTGCAAATCCTGATGATTACGCCATTGGGGCTTTAGAAGAAGGGTTTGGGCATGGTAAAATTCCTTTTCCCGATAATAAACGAAAAAAATGGGCTGAGGAAATCGGTGCCTTTGCCCAAAAGCTTGACGGCTTGTCTGATAAAGCAAAAAATCTACAGAAACTCCTTTTCAGTGAATCCACCATAATGGCGACAGCTGCATCTCTCAAGACATTTAAAGTCCAACTGTTTAAAATAAACGATGCATTAAATACCGCTTTCAATCTGGCCCAAAAACTTGAAGCCGACATTGTAAAGAAATAAAGTTGACGGCTTGTAAAAAAATCGTTTTTGTGATTCCTACTAAGCCGTCAAAACAATAGATTATGTTTAACCTAATCTGAGCGTTTTAAATTAGGTTTAAGAAAGGTTAATTAAATGAAACAAGACGTCATCGTACGCTTTGCGCCCAGCCCCACCGGATATCTTCATATCGGTGGCGCACGCACAGCTATTTTTAACTGGCTATTTGCCCAAAAGACCGGCGGCAAACTGATTCTCAGGATTGAAGATACAGATGCGGAAAGATCCACCGAAGAATCTATCCAGGGAATTATCGACGGTTTGAAATGGCTGGGGATTACCTGGGATGAAGGCCCCTATTTTCAGTCACAATTTATTCACGAACATCTGACTGCAGCCCGTAAACTTTTGGAACCCGGACATGCCTACAAGTGTTTTTGCACCAAAGAAGAACTCGAATACAAGCGGCAGGATGCACTGAAACAGAAAAAAGACCTGAAATATGACGGCACATGCCGCCAATTGACATTGGATGAGGTTACCGAAAAGGAAACCGCCGGAGTTCCTTACACCATTCGCATGAAAGTCCCGAAAGAAGAGGGCGCCGTCTGCTTTGAGGACATCGTCTATGGAACCATTGAATACAAATATGAAGATATTGAGGACTTTGTTGTTGTCCGTTCCAACGGCCAACCCCTTTATCTTCTGTCAAATACTGTTGATGATATCCGTGACCGAGTGACCCATATTATTCGCGGACAGGACGGGCTATCCAATACACACCGGCAAATTTTGATTTACCAGGCGCTGGGAAACCCTGTACCGCAGTTTGCTCATATGTCGCTCACCCTCGATCCTAAGAAAGCCAAGATCTCGAAGCGAAAACATGGTGAACTGGTGGCCGTCCATTTTTACAAAGAACATGGCTTTTTACCATGGGCATTCGTAAATTTTTTGGTCCTTTTGGGTTGGGCAACCCATGAATCGAGAGAAATTTTTTCAAAAAAGGAACTGATTGAAGCATTTTCTTTACAGGGGATCAATCGCGCCAATTCCATCTTTAATGTCAGAAAGGATGATCCAAAATATTTTACCGATCCAAAAGCCATCAGCATCAACGCCCATTACCTGAGAACCATGCCGGTTGATCAAATCGAGCCTTATGTTCGGACTGAAATGGAAAAAGCGGGAATCTGGGACCCGGCGTATGAAAATACCAAGCGCCAGTGGTTTCTGGACACCATCGAACTGATTCGAACCCGGTTTCACGTTACCACCGATTTTTCGACCCGGGGCCGGGCCTATTTTTCAGATGATTTCCCTATCGAAGATAGAGCTTTGAAAAAAAATATTATCAAGCATCCACAGCTTAAAAAATGGCTTCCGATGATGGCCGATCGTTTGGAGGGTTTAAAGGAGTTTACAGCCCCTGAAGCCGAGAATGTCATTCGTAATATGGCGGAAACCCTCGACATCAAACCCGGCGTGTTGATCAACGGCATTCGAACCGTTGTCACCGGACAGTTGGCCGGCCCGGGGCTTTTTGATATTTTGATCACCATCGGTCAAAATCGTGTGGTGGACCGTCTTCACAAAGCTCCGGCACTTTTCGATAACCCCTAACTCGACCAGGTCCTGATAGGAACAGATCGTGAACAAAAAGATCTTTATCACGAAAGCACGAAAATTTGAAAACACGAAAAGGATTATTTAATTTCGTACTGTCTTCCTTTCGTGTTTTCGTGATTCGTTTTTAATTTTTTCTCATAAAAGTTATAGATTCGCCTCTTTAGGGTATCTTATTTATCAATTAACCTAAAAATAAGGAAAGAATGGAACTTTTGATATGACCAAACCCAAGCCCACCCCTGCTTCTAATTTTATTCGAAATATCATCGCTGAAGATCTAAAAAACAATAAAAACGACGGTCGTGTTGTCACCCGTTTTCCACCGGAACCAAACGGTTATCTTCACATCGGACACGCCAAATCCATCTGTCTCAATTTCGGCGTTGCCAAAGAGAATGAGGGAGGTATTTGTAATTTGCGATTCGATGATACCAACCCCAGCAAAGAAGAGGTTGAATATGTAGAATCCATAAAAGAAGACGTTCAGTGGCTTGGATTCCATTGGGATGATCGGCTTTTCTATGCATCTGACTACTTTGAACAACTGTATGCATATGCGGTACAGTTGGTCAAAGCCGGCAAGGCTTATGTCTGCAGCCTGAGCGCCGATGAGATCAGGGAAAACCGCGGCACGCTGACCATGTCCGGGAAAGACAGCCCTTATCGAACACGATCAGTGGAAGAAAATCTGGACCTGTTTCAACGGATGCGGGCCGGAGAATTCGAGGACGGAGCCCACGTACTTCGCGCTAAAATCGACATGGCCTCCCCAAACGTGGTGATGCGAGATCCGACGCTCTACCGGATTCGAAAGGTTCCGCATCACAGAACCGGAGACACGTGGTGTATTTATCCCATGTATGATTTTGCACATTGTCTTTCAGACTCTATAGAAGGAATTACCCATTCTCTATGCACTCTGGAATTTGAAAATAATCGTCAATTGTACGACTGGATACTCGACGAACTGGATGTGGATTGTCATCCCCAGCAAATCGAGTTTGCACGCCTCAATCTCAGCTATACTGTTTTGAGCAAACGCAAGCTTGTGGAACTCGTCCAAGGGAGACATGTATCCGGATGGAACGATCCTCGTATGCCGACCATCAGCGGACTTCGTCGACGCGGCTATACACCGGAATCGATCCGTAATTTTTGTGAACGCATCGGTGTCGCCCGGCGGGACAGTACGGTAGACATTGCATTGCTTGAGTTCGGTATCAGAGAAGACCTGAACAAATTGGCGCCACGGGTCATGGGGGTTCTGCGCCCCTTAAGGGTTGTCATCGATAATTATCCCGAAGATCAGGTCGAAGAACTCGACGCGCTGAACAATCCCGAAGACCTAGCCATGGGCACACGGAAAATTCCTTTTTCACGTGTCATCTACATCGAACAGGATGACTTTCTGGAAGAACCGCCGAAAAAGTTCTTCCGTTTGGCCCCTGGCCGCGAAGTGCGATTGCGTTACGCGTTTTTTATCACCTGTGTAGACGTTGTTAAAGATAAAGAAACCGGCCAAATCATTGAACTTCACTGCACCTATGACCCGGCCACACGTGGCGGTTCATCTCCGGATGGACGCAAGGTCAAAGCAACGCTGCACTGGGTTTCGGCGTCCCACGCCATCAACGCCGAGGCGCGTGTCTATGATCATCTCTTTGTAAAGGAAAATCCGGACGAAGAAAAGGATGTCGATTTTAAAACTCATTTGAATTCAAACTCTCTGAATAGATGTCCTTTTCTTGTGGAACCCAGCCTAAAAGGTGCACCATCGGGCAGCAGATACCAGTTTGAAAGACTCGGGTATTTTTGCGTCGATTCCGTAGATTCTTCTGACAACGCCCTGGTATTCAACCGTACAGTAACACTGCGGGATACATGGGCAAAGATACGAAAACAACAACAAAAATAGATAAACTTCTTTACTCAAGTTTCGCTCTCAAATATTGCCAAAAAGCCTATGGAGCAGCGGGCCGAAATAAATTTTTTAAGGTGAAATTATGCCGATCTATGAGTTTTATTGCGATGATTGCAACACGCTGTTTAACTTTTTTTCAAAAACCGTTAACACAACCAAAAAACCCAAATGCCCGAAGTGCAAAACAAAGACGCTTTCAAGACAGATATCCCGGGTTGCCTTTACAGGGCGGGCCAAAGAAGGAGGCGATATGGACGATCTTCCTTTTGATGAAAGCCAAATGGAACGGGCCATGCAAATGTTGGCCAGTGAAGCAGATAAAATCAATGAGGATGATCCGAAACAGGCGGCCGATCTGATGCGAAAACTCACCGATATGACCGGAATGAAACTCGGAGACGGGATGGATGAGGCGTTAAGGCGGATGGAAAAAGGTGAAGACCCGGAACAGGTTGAAGCTGAACTGGGAGATATCCTGGAAGAAGAAGACCCGTTTTCCCTTTCCGGTAAAAAAGGAATGCGCAACAAAACAAAACGGAAAGAACCTTTCAGGGACGAAACGCTCTATGACCTTTAAGCGTATTCGACAACATTTTTTTTTATTCAATCTTGAAAAACCCGGTCCTTAGGGCCGGGTTCATTAATAATGGCTTTGCCGTAAATTGGTCATGATAAATTCGAAATCCGAAACAATCTCTAATGACCAAAATTCTAAACACAAAAAAATAAGACCGTTCACATTAACCGGCCAATTCTAATCTCGGGTTTTGGTCATTTGAGCATTTGATATTCGAATTTGTTTCGAGTTTCGAAATTCGATATTCGTATTTAAACAAGGTAGTTACAAAAAAAGCCCCTTCAAGGGTCCAATCAAGCCCGGGTTCTTTGGATCCAGATATTTACTTTAAAAGATTATAAAGCGCCTTTTCAATATCCGGATACTGGAATTCAAAGCCGTTTATTAGAAGTTTATCCGGAACCGCCCGCTGGCTGCTCATTACAATTGTTCCCATTTCCCCCATAAGTGTCCGGATCATAAAGGATGGCGCTCTCATAAAAGACGGCCTGCCCAGAACCTTACCGAGCGCTTTGGCAAAATCACGATTTCTGACAGGATTCGGTGCGCAAAAGTTCACAGGTCCTTTTATATCCTGATCTTCAAGAATAAACATCACTGCTGAAATGAGGTCATCCAAATGAATCCATGGAAACCACTGATCCCCGCTCCCTACGGGGCCGCCGGCAAAAGATTTAAACGCCGGAATCATTTTTGCCAGAGCACCGCCGTTTTTCCCCAGAACCACACCAAAGCGCATTGCAGCAACCCTGGCGCCTTTTATTTCTGCCAGGAATGCTTCTTTCTCCCAATCGATAGAAAGCGTTGCCAGAAAGTCATTCCCCGGAAGCGCTTCTTCGTTTAGAATTTCTTCTGCTCTGTTACCATAATATCCCACAGCAGAGGTGCTGCAAAGCACGACTTCTTTATCATCAGGTATGGCTTCAACTATGTTGCGTGTGGTAAGAATGCGGCTGTTGTATATTTGCTTTTTATAGCGATCGCTCCAACGGTTGAAAATCGTTCGACCTGCAAGATTGATCAGCGCATCAACATCTTTAAGTGAATCCTGCCATGGCCCTTTTTCCGTGGTATCCGCCGATATGTAGCGAAAATTTTTATGACTGAAACTTTTATGGATAGAGGATGTACCGGCAGCAATAACGCTGTGCCCTTTGTCCAGTAGATATCGGGCCAGGTTTGTGCCGACAAAACCGGTGCCCCCGGAAATAAATATTTTCATGACTCTGTCCTCCTCATTATCCGTTCTTTTAAACCCCTAAACCTCAATTGATCGAAAGTCGAGGATGCTCCAGATTCGAGGCATCAAGGGTGACGCCGTAGTCGTCTACTGCGAACCCTTGATAACGAAGACGCCGTAGGAGTCAGGCCGTAGGCCAGGGGTATCCTCGGCTTTCGATCAATTGAGGTTATACTTGACCATAACTGTGCAAACCGGGCAGGAGATTCACGCCGAAATAGGTGAATAAAACCGCCATAAATCCGATGATTGAAAGATAGGCGATCCGTTTGCCATACCATCCCCGCATCATCCTGGCATGTAACAGGGTTGCATAAATAAACCAGGTAATAAGAGACCAGGTCTCTTTCGGGTCCCAGGTCCAGTAACTACCCCAGGCTGAATTCGCCCAGACAGAACCGGTAATGATGCCGATGGATAAAAAGAGAAAACCAAACATAATCATTTGGTGATTCAACTCGTCCAGAACCTGAGTTTTTGGAAAATGAGAGAGTAAACTGCTCGTTTTCTGAACATCCCTTCGCTTAAAAAGGTACATGATACTTATGCTAAAAGCGATGGCAAAAGCGGCATATCCTAAAAAACAGGTGATGACGTGGGCAATCAGCCAGTTGCTTTTTAATGCCGGAACAAGGGGTTGAATACGATCACTGATGTTCGGAGACATGGAAGCATATGCCAAGGCAAGGAATGCGATGGGTGTTGCAAACGCCCCAATTATCGCATTTTTAGACTTTCGCTCGATGAATAGATAGATGATGACAATGGTGCCGGCGAAAAAAACCAGGGATTCATACATGTTTGAAAGCGGGGCATGGCCGATACCCATCCGATAAGATTCCACCCATCTCATGATAAGGCCCGTAATATTGCCGACAGCACCGATCAAAGCGGTCCAGGTGCCCAGTCTTCCAAACAACTGTTTTTTAAAGATCCAGTGGGCAAAATAAAAAAATGCCGCAGCTCCGAAGATGAACGTGGTGATCGATAATAGATTTGAACTGGTCATAGTTTATCCCCCAACAATTGAAAATTAAATAATCGTCGTCATGAACGATGTGATAAATTGGCCAACTGATCCGAAAGCTTTTTAACCTTTTGTTGCATCCCCATTTTATTCTTGTTGGCCGTGCCTGTGACGATGATTTTGCTTTTTGTTTTTCCTTTAATGATGTCGATACATACCCTTTGATGGGACATGAAAAAAGTAATAAAACAACCGATAATTATTACGATAAATCCTGTATAAACCACCAGAACTCCAGGATCTTTTGTCACCTGGAGCCCTGTATAATACCGCTCGCCGGTTTGTTTTCCAGGGTTAAATTTCTTTGCTGTTTGATCGGCCACAGAAATCACTACCGCCCCCTTTCTCATCCGATCAAAATTCGGGAAATGCAGGGGCAACAGCACCTCAACCGGTTTTTCGCCACTGGGTGTGAGGATTCCCACATAGGCATCGCCAATGTTCTGACCGGCAAACTCAGCAGTTTTTCTGTACTCTACAACAACGAATTTACCCAGACCCTCAGGGATATCCACCGGTTTGCCGATAACGGCTTTTATCCGATACGACTTTCCGGATTGACTGCCGGCAAAATTCAATGTGATCTCATCCGAAGGTTTATTGGCTACTTCCTTCTTTTTAGAAGCAGTGTTCGGGGCCATTTTGCCGTAACTCGATTGAAAAAAACTATACCCTTTATATCGAAGAGGGTCATTGACAATGATATCCTTTTTATATACCGGATGTCCCTTTTCGATGATGGTTAAACTGGATCGGTACTCTTTAGGCGCTCCGTTGTCGTAGAAACTGACATTAAAATCCTCGCACTTGATTTCAAAGCCAAGATATCGAATTTTACCGGTATCTCTGGCTCGAATACTGTCAACCTTTTCGCCTTCCGGAATGTTGACATACCCCTGAAAACCGAAGATAGAACCTATGAGGCCACCGAGCAACAGCAAGATGACACTCAGATGAACGGTGTAAACTCCCAATCGGGTCCAACGCCATTTTTCAGCAAAGATGCACAGTCCTTTTTCAGTCTCTTCAACCCTGGTATATCCAAACTGCTTTGAAATAAACGGTTCATATCTTTTTTTCAACTCATTAGGGGGGTAACTAGCGTTAATTTCCTCCTTTTGAGTCAGCTTCCTGAACCTTGAAAGATTAAATGAAGGATTCTTGGCAAATACAATCTTCCATGTAGCGGAAAGACGGTCAATTGAACACACAACTATATTCATGGTCAGTAAAACAAGTAGTAACTGAAACCACCAGGAATGATACATGTTAAAAATGTCGAGCACATCAAAAAGTCTGTAAAGATATTCTCCGTATGCTCTAAGGTATGCCTCAGGATTTTCGTTCTGCGGAATAACCGTACCTATAATCGACGTAAGGGCAATCGACAACAACAGCACCACGGTCAGCTTCACAGAAACGAAAAATCTCCAAAATGTATTTGAATATCTCAGAATTCACCTCCATATGAATTTCATCTTAAAAAATTTCCCGGCATGATCGCCTTATAAAGATGTTTATAAAAAATTAAGGTGCAAAACCTCAAAGCCCAAGTCATCACATGAATTTGTGTTTCATCCTTTTATCTTTTATCATTTCAGCACCGAAAAAATAAAGAAAAAAGGTTTAACCCCTTGAAAACCAAGGAAAGTGGTTTAGATCAGAGGTTGTCGAGTTTACTTTTAACAAGATAGTTCTTTAAATCAACAAAACAACCCGACAAGGCAAAAAAAGCCCCTCCTTATTATAGATAAGGATAAGGGCCTGATTAAATCATTTTTATTGTGGTGCCGAAGGGGAAACTTGGTCAAACACAAAGCATTGACCTTCATAACATTCTGTTTTTACTTATTTTCTAAAGTAAATCCCAAACTATTACACATCCAATGTGTGTAAGTGTTTCGTGACTCTTTTCTCAATGAACAATTAAGCCATCAACTGCCAGATTGATACTGGAAAAGAATGCTGATGTCAATCACGTTGACAGAATTCATATAGGTATTAATCTATGATTAAGGCTTCTCTGGTGCACGTGATTCTGATATTCCGGTCACCAGCATATATAATGCAAAAGAAAAAAATAAATTAAATGTGCACCGGGAATAATGACGGCATTGAGGGAAGTCTTTAAAACTGGCAAGGGCTTTGATGGATGGTCAACCTATCTTTATAACCTTTGCTTGGGCGATCCAAAAGGGTCGCCCTATTTATTGTCCATTTACTATCTCTCTCAACTTACCAGAACACCTAAACGTTACGACTTTCCTTGGTTCCAGCATCAAATCCTCACCAGTGGCTGGATTCCTGCCTTTACGTTCCCTCTTTTCCTTTACACAAAACTTTCCAAACCCTGATACCAAAACATCCTCACCTGATGCCAGAGTTCTTTTGATGATCTCTAATAGGGTTTCTACAATATCTGACGACCTGTTCTTGGGAAAGCCGGTCTGATTATGGATTGAGTCTACGATCTGGGCTTTAGTAAGTGTCATGGTTTATTGCTCCTTATGTATTGAGAGTTCGTCTTTTGACATTATTTGATAGTAAGAGCTTTTCCAATACTTCGAATTTTTTAGCACCAACCAAGAGTTGATTATTAAATAAAAAGGTGGGAACTGCAGTAACTCTTAATTCGTAGGATCGTTTCCAATCCAAATCAACGGCTTCCCTGTAGGTTCTGTCTTGTATAACCTTTAGGGTATCTTTGCCACTTAGATTGATAGACTCAGCCACTTCTACAAGGACATCGACTTTGCCAATATTCTGCCCATCTACGAAATATGCTCTAAACATGGAGTTGTGAAATTCGTGGCCTTTGTCTCTCGATTCTGCCCATTTACCTACCTCTTGAGCCAAACGACTGTTGTATGTCATTTTACGATCACCAAAAGGCAATCCTAATCCATTTGCAACTTGCTTAAGATGAGCCATCATCTGGTCAATATCAACATCTCGACCTTTAAACAGCTCTTCAAGTGTTTTACCTTCCTCCGGGGTATCCCGATGGAGTGGGAATGCAGTCCAGCGAATATCAATTTCAAACTCTTTCTGTATCCGTTCAATACTTCCAGTAATGAAATAACACCAAGGTCAAATGTAGTCAGAAAATATTTCAAGTAGCTTAGGATCAGTCATAAATGCTCCTTGCTTTCTACAAAATCCAAGATAAAAAGCGACTCCAAGGATTATGGAAAGAATCCCGGATAACCTGTATTTTGATCTGATAATGAATTGAGATACCAATCCATTTCATAATCGACTCCTTGTACGGCTAAAGGTTGTTGTTGCATGAAGGAATCTGTATATTCACAAAAAACACAACATTTGTCAAGATATTAATACGTTATGTGGAATATGGATATAAAGATCACTGATTTGATTGAGATTTGTATAAATTCAGGAATGATTCCTAATTAATCAAGATCCTTGACAATTTTATTTAACTTTGAGATGTACTCATAGGATTCCAAAATAGTTGCTTCAACCCTTAACAAATAGAGGGCCATGTGATGATGTTGAACCCCATTTCTCAGAATAGAGAGATGGGGTTTTGTGTTTTAAACTGATATCTTTTTTGAAGGGCTGTGCCACGACCCTCAGGCTCGACCCAGTTGCAATAGATGGACAACAAGAACTGTATCAGGAAGGAACAAAAACACTAATATGACCAAAGAATTCATTGGTTGCCATCCGTCCAGCTACTAACACCTATCAATCTGCCCAGGCGTCCGACTTTAGTCGTGAGCGTATTGAATGGAACTGAAAAACCATTCAATTTTTCTACTGAAGATATAGACGTGTATGTAGATAATAAACCCATAAAGGTCTCCACATATGACGAACTTGTTGCAGAAGTAAAAAGACAACGAGCATTTGCCGCTTTTGCCATTGCATTAAGTGGTGTTGCACAGTCAATGAATGCAGCCAATGCCATCAGGTCTTTATTAAATGCAGCTTCTGGAAAGGCTGGGAAAAGAAATATGCTTGAGATTGTTGAGTGATGTGGTGGGACTGAATTGATAAAGACCTTAAATTATGTCTGTAGTAATATCAGTTTTGAATGCTGGTACGAGATCTTTACTTGAGAGTCAGAACTTCCTTAGTTATCATTGACCACATAACAAAAAAGTAGCTTTAAATATGAAAAACATAATACTTGTAATCTTAATACTCCTATGTATGCCACTTCTCGTTTATGGTGAAACTGAAACTTTCATTTGTAAATATTCCACCTACAGCGATGGAAATGGAACCCACAAAGTAAAAGATAAATTTATTCTAACATTCATTGTGGATATGACAAAAAAAGTCGCTTATATGTTAGGCAATCAAGGCAGTGAAGAAGTTGCATTGATTCCATCAGCGGTTGGAAAGGGTATTTCTTTCGTTGAAATTACAGGATTAGGTAATGTCATGACAACCGCTATTGATGCGAAAGGTAATTCAGTTCATAGCAGAAATACAATCCTTGATGGTGGGATCGTACCAACTCAATATTATGGGAAATGTGAGTTTGAGTAAAGAATCCTGGCCCAAAGGACCAGGCTTTGGTTTGCCCCTGAAAGGGGCTCAAAGCCGTACAAGTTAAAAGTGTCTAAAGTGATCTAAAGTGCCTAAAGTTATGGTGTCGCTTCGCTCCGATGTTTTTATATAATTG
>CALLDL010000026.1 GCA_937998305.1 uncultured Desulfobacterales bacterium
ACCATAACAATTGAAAACTCGGGCGCAGACAAACAAAAGGGTCTCATTCCAAACTGGAGACTGACCCTGCAAAAAAAGACATCATTTTTTGCGATGGAGAGGTGTTTTCTCTTGACAGGGGCCTTTTAATGGGTGCCATAAACACAACCTGGAATGGCTTAATTTGGATTGCATATATCGTATTTGTTACAAAATTGCAAAAAAAGGCAAATTCCCGAAAAAGGATTTGCCCCTAAAAATATAGTGCTAATAGCCTCTTATTTTGGAGTTTGTTGAATTTGTTTTTTCTTCTTTCGTCGATCTGTTATATCAAAGGCATAGTGTAAGTATAAATCCTCATCCATTGGGTGCCAGTGAGCATCCCATGTGATATATAAAGTTTCGACTTCCAAATGTTTAGGCTTGCCTGTCGCCCAAACTTCGGGAGCTAAACACCATGGACACGGTTTATCTCTCTGTGCCCAAGTTTCATAACAGGTGGTTCCTGGAACAGCGCCAGCCTTTATTCCAGCTTCGTTAGAAAAAACAATTTCACGGGTCTTTCTACGAATCAGTAGAGCTACACAAGGCATAGCATCAAGGAGGATGTTGCTTAAATGTGTCTTTTCTTTTAAAGACTCCTCTGCGTTCTTTCGTTCAGAAACCTCTTTCTCCAAATCTTTAACCCTCTGTTCTAATTCTTCATAGGTTGGTTTCTCGGCCATTTGAAATCCTCCAATTTAACGGGATAGACGATAGAAAATAACAAACTATATAGAACGAAATATGTTTGGCGTAAATTCTTAATTGCTTGCCTGAATCATACATTTCCAGAAATTGAAAATTCGGGATTCAAATCAGCACCTCGGTTTTATCCTTTTAGTTTCTGGAATATCGTACAACTTGTCAAGACAACCATCGCCAATTGATTCCTTATATATATCATAAAAGCGAAAAGGGCAAACCTCTGAAAAAGGATTTGCCCTTAATGGAAAACGATATCACAGGTTTTTTGAGCCTCTAATTTTTGGCGATAAGTTGGAAGTATCACCAGTTTCACACCAAATATCATCACCACAATGTATAGTGTATCCATACAAAAAGAAAAGCGTGGAATATTATCATCAACTCACCCCATCTTCATACCTGTATGGTCTTGGATAACCGAATATTTTACTTCAGCGGTGTTAATTCAACCCTTCTGTTTTTGGCCCGGCCTTCTTTGGTATCGTTGCTGGCGGCCGGCTTGGTTAACCCAAAGCCTTTTATCGTAAGCTGTTTGGCGTCAACCCCTTTACTAACGAAATATTCCATGACAGCATTGGCCCGTCTTTCAGAAAGTTTCATGTTATACTCGGCAGGCCCAATATTATCTGTATGCCCATCGACCTCGAAATTGATCTCGGGATTCTTTTTCAGTATATCTGACGCCTCATTAAGCATGGGGTGGGCTTCGGACTTAATTTCAGCACTGTCAAAATCAAACAGTACCACCGCCGCGTACGTCCAGCAACCCCTTGCATCCACAGTGGCTCCAATGGGCGTATTGGGACATTGATCCTTATCGTCGGTCACACCATCCCCATCACTGTCCATCGGTTTTGCAACCGGAACCGGTTTGGGCGCAGGCTTTTCAGCCTTAGCTAAGAATATTCTTTCAACCAGATCGCCCATGGTACTGCTTGTTTTGTAATCAACCACCACCACTGGAAATCCACACGCACCAATTGCGGCAATTCTTTCCATTTGCTTTGCACCGGCAGGATCATCGCCAATCCGTATAGTGTATATGCAAACCCGGCCGCCCAACTGGTCCTTCAGTACCTGGACAGCCTTCACTGGCATTTGGGCCATATCTTCCCCGTCGCTAACGATAATGATCGCAGTGGTACCTTGGGCCGACTTCGAGTCTTTTCCGGTAGCGGCGATGGCTTTGGATGGTGGAAGAGAGCTATCCTCACCGAACCCTTTCACACCGTTTAAGGCCGATTCAAATCCTGCAGTTGAATATTTGGTCGGCCCGTAAACAAGAAGGGTCGACTTGTCAGCAACATCGGCAATGTTACCAAACGTCCTGAGGGCGCCATTGTAATTCAACTCAGGAAGGGTCTGATTCAAAGCGCTCAGGTAATCTTGGGCGATTTTGAACTTGCTATGCCCGCTATACTCATCAGACATTGAAGACGATGTGTCCAAAATTACCACAAAATTGTCCACCTTGGGCTGGTACTGATCGGCTTGCAATTGTGATGGGCTAAAAAGAGATTTGGTTGGCTGTACCTGCGGGGTCGCACAACCAAACAACAGCGTGATGACCATTACGAAAAACAGTGCTCTTGCGTAATATTTTTTCATGTTTGCCCCCCTTTTCAAATGCTCACTTTTTTAGTTTGTTATACTTG
Source organism: uncultured Desulfobacterales bacterium (assembly GCA_937998305.1). Lineage (GTDB taxonomy): Bacteria > Desulfobacterota > Desulfobacteria > Desulfobacterales > UBA11574 > UBA11574. The sequence continues at coordinate 2,382 of CALLDL010000026.1, forward strand.
GAGCCCTCTATCGTCAGGTTGTACATCAGACCTTTTTGGTCTAAAGCGAAAGCAACCATCGGATCTTTGATATGAGTATAATAGTCTGTTCAGATTACAACCGACAGTCTTCATTCTTAAACATTAAGACAGATACCACATATTGTGGTCCGGCTTTTATTCTTCAAACTTTTGATATATTGAGATTACCACAAGCTGAGCTTGATTACAGATATCCAAAATATCACAACTTTTCAAGCCGGTCTTTTGTTACTACGTCTAGTTGAAGTAACCATACGGCTGCCAGGGTTAGTCCAATACCCGGTAACAATGACCATTCGGGGGACGAAAGTCCCAATCCCCATTCCAGACCCGCCACAGCCGAAGGCGTCAGAAAAGTGTAGGCCACAACGCGGTTGGGACCCAATCGGGGTGCAGTATATTGTAAAATCCAGAAAGTGCCGGCCGTTGAAGGACCTGCCAAATAGAAAATCCCAAGCCACACACGGATACTGGGAAAAATCAGGGCCTCGGTCCGCACTAATACGGTGACTAACAACGCCACTGTGGCTATCAGCAGGCTGTAAAAGGTGAAGTAGATCTTGGATTCATTTCGCTGAAGCCTTTTCATAGATTGCATATAGACCGCCAGACAGCCAGTCCCTATAAAAAAAATTATATCTCCCTGAGAAAACTGCAAACCTATCATTTGATGCCAATCGCCACGAAAGATCACCCAAATCGTAGCCACCATAGATAGTGCCAGGATTCCCATTTGACGAACGTGTAACGCTTCACCTAACAGACGCCCCAGCAACATTGTCAATAGTGGCAAGATTGTGTAAATGGTGCTGGTGTTCAGAGGGGTGGTGTCTTTTAATGCCTGGAACATCAATATGAAAAACAAACCATAGCTGCCGCCGACAATGCTGTATCGCCCCAAATCCCGCCAGCCAGGCAATTGGAAACCATTTACAAAGGGAAGCATCAGTGCAAAAATTGTCGTCGCGGTAAGGAACCGCCAGAAGGTCAATACAGTTGAATCAATGCCGATAGTAATGGATGCTGATACAAGAAATGAGCCAGCGATAATTAGTGAGAAGACAATCATCCAAATATGACTCTGCATAGTTGATGAGGAAACTGAGGGAATTGCCCTTGATTTGTTTATTTCATACGTAGTTTTTTTCGGTTCAAACACTGAGATCCCTTCTAACGCACACTGGTATATGTGGCTATCCTACAAAACGCATCCAACCTAATCTGCATGTATATTGAGAATATTGCCATTTGTTTAGAAGGTGTCAAGTTGTGATATATTGAGATTATCAAAGCCCACAAGAAACCTGTGATATCATACCATCAGACTCAAATTTGGTATGATTCAAAAGTTGTGATTTCTTGCCAGTACAACAGGTTCAAGCATCTCAATTTCAAGTACATATATCTTATTTCTTACAAAAATGCAAAAAGGCAAACCCGGTGAAATGGATTTGCCCTATTTAAAAACGATATCACAATGTTTTTGAAATTATGTCGAGCTTTGATATATAGCAGATACATGCAATCTTGAACTTGTTCCAATTAAGTATGGTTATCACTTATTGAAAAATAAGTTCACTATTCATCAAAAAGAGAAATCCAGGTCAATTCGTGTTTGTTGTGTGATAGATGGAGAAATGCAGTATGCGGAAGAGCGGCAAATTTCTTGATAACGCCATAATGGGAATTTCCCTGGAACTTTACCGTGCATACGAAATTGCGACATTTTCCCGAATTCAGCCAAATAGAGACCCAATCAAGGAGTTTTTCCGGATAACAGGCCACATCGCAAAATATCCAGTCGAAGCGGCTATCCGGATCTGGGAGAATTGAAAACGCGTTTCCCTTTCGAAATGTTACGCCCGGCAACCGCATAATTTCAGGGACCGGATCAGCGCGATCAACGGCAAGCACACTGGCCCCGAGCTGCTGCAATACCCATGTCCATCCTCCCGGGCTTGCCCCTGCATCCAGACACGCATCCCCCGGTGCCGGCATCTTTTGAATGCGGGAAAACACTTCCCAGAGTTTCAGGTAGGCCCGGCACGGCGGCCCCTGTTTGCTTTCCACAAACCGCACCTCTCCGTGAGGAAAGGCGCTTGAACATCGTGCTGACGCCAGAACGAGGTCCGGCGTCAACAAGGTCCAGGATCCCAGCGGGCTTTGAGGGACAAGTTCCGGGAATCGCAATGGCCGTGCGGAAACGTGCGGAAGTTTCTCCTGGATTAACGTGGAGCGACGATGCCAGCGAAACGAATACATGATCCAGTTGCGCTGGATGGAACGCAGGGCTTTGGCGCCGTCCGTAATGGACCGTATCCGTAGTGTGCGAGGCTCCAGCCAGGTGTTTTGGGCCCAGTAGGAAGTTTGCGGCGGCCCGCTGGCAATGACCAGTCTGCCGTGAACGGCTTGCACCCCCTTCAGTTCCGCTGCAGCCTGATTGACAAAACCCTTTGGAGCCAGGTAAGCGGTAATTTGGGTATATTGCATAACGATGTTCCATTCAGCAGCCAAATCGAGAGATCAGTCTGGTTATTCCGTTTCGAAAAATTGCAACAGGAGTCAACACGCTGACGACCAAAAATCCCTCTCTCTGAAATTCATAGAAATATCCCGGATACACCAACGTATTGTCCTGATCCACCAATTGCAGAGCCCGATCTTCGTCGGAAACCTCATCGGAAATCTTTTCAATCGGGGTCGGACCAAGCAATCATATTGAATTGTCGTTATAAACGCGCCATTGTATGCTGTGTGAATTCACAGTCTTTAAAAAGACCTAAAAGTAAAAATTTATAATCGAAATCAACTGTTGCGTTATCTTGTCAGTACAACAGGTTCAAGCATCTCCATTTCCATTACATATATCTTATTTCTTACAGAAATGCAAAAAAGGCAAACCCGGTGAAATGGATTTGCCCTATTTAAAAACGATATCACAACTTCTGAACTGGCTTTTGAGACTGCATGTATATAGCAGATATCCACGGTCTCCGGTTGACGATTTTTCTCCCCAATCAACTCACTCATGTGATGATCTGGATTCACGATTCAAGGCAGCAATCATGCATCTTGGTTCCAAAAGCCAAACCGCAAGATATGGGACTTCCAAGCTTTCGGCCAGATCCGTAACTGATGGCATGCCAACTGAAATACTCATTACCAGCATTGCAGAGTACCAGATATCTAAGATTTAGGATCGATGACCTCATATCGAAATTATAACCATCCAGCAAACATACAACTATATATTTTTGTTAAATTACCTCTCAAAAAGTGGAGATTCCGGTATATTCATATAATCGGTATAAGAATGTCTTAATGAACGATCTGTTCTCGTAAACCTTATAGTCTACCGTATAATATCCCTCTTTGTTATACCATGCTCTATGGAAATATTTCTTTATCTTACGCATAACTTCTGTTGACGATGGGCCGATAATCTTAACATCCAATTCCAGATTGAAATTGCCGATGTTTTTTCTGGTCAGATTCGCCGATCCCATAACAGCAACAGCAGTTCCATTTTGTTTTTCAATTAAGGTTAGTTTGGTATGAAACTGTTCCCCATGGGTATGGTACCATCTTATTTCTATCTTACCCCTCGATTTTTTTACCAACTCATGGGCCACGGGTTGATTTGGAACACCCTTTTTTTCACGGCCGAATGCATCCTTGCTCGGGTCAAGGATAATTCTCACCGCCACCCCGGCTTGGGCAGCCTTCAACAACGCTTGTATAATATCTCTGTCGGAGAGATAGAACATTGCCATAAAAATACTGTCATCCGGCCCCAAGTCCTTAATCAACCGAATCAATTCGTCTTCGATCTTTTGTTCTGTTACCAGATATAGATGCGTACAATTATTTTTATCGGAATTTCTACCGACCCAAGAGTTAAAAATAACATCATGAAGTTTTCCATGGGAAAATTCGGCAACCGATTTCTCGGCAATATAGACCTCCTGGCAAAAGTCACCGGTAATCTTTAGGGCGATGTTAGAATGGGCCGAGCTACCGTCGTGCAGGTTGGCAGAAGTAATGACAGTTGTCCACGTTCCCCCGTTATCCGACAACACGATTTTCCGGTGATTTGCCTTGAAGTTCAAGAGAGACAGATAAGATCTTAAAGTAACCCCAGGCTCATTCTCACCAAAAGGATGTTTGAAAATACCACCTTTATCAGAGTTGCCAAACCATTGTATGAATAATCTCCATAGAGGAGAATACAAAAAGCTGCTGTCACGCAATTTTTTAAGATCCGTGTAAATAACGTTGATCCCGGCTGCCCTCATCAATTCGAGCTCTCTCGATTTTGATCCGCCATAAACAATATTTATCGGGTCTGTCATAAAATCTATTTTTATCGACGGAGTCAGCTTCTTCTTCTCTACTAGCCTGGCCATGACTTCAAAACAAAGCCTTCGGAACACATTTTCTGCTTTTCCTCGATATGAATTGAAGAGAAACATGTCGATGAGAATGTACTCACGGGCATTATCAATCAAAGCAAGAATCGTATCAAAAATTTCCTGTTCATGAATGGTTTCTCCTTTAGTGTTTTTATAGGTTAAATCCGTAAGAAAATCTATATGTTCAACACTAACACAATACCCCTTGCTTCGATAATCTACTCCGGCAGGTAAAGGCTTTATCGAATGAATAAAGCCCAAAAATCCCAACCATAATAATAAGAGTAATAATGCTGATTTTATATTGGTTTTAACTGATTTCACTGTTATCTCTTGGTTCTATGGGGTGGCAAAAAAAGAGACCTAAATTAGTAACCGTCCGTAAACTAATCTTGGGCGCTAATTAAATTTCCAATTCAGAAATGAGTAATTTTTCCCAAGGTTAAAAGGCAATCGATAATATCCCTTATAGCCTCTCTGATTGTTAGAAATTTTATATGCTTTCCCACAATAATAATATCCAAGACGACTGGAAAATTTCGGGCGATGTTGATTGACCGTCATTTTGGATCATTGTCCGGCTTCAAAAGATCTTTTAAAATCTTGAGTGAACCGTCTTCGTTTCATGACAGGGTCCTTTCGCCTCCTTTCGGGAGGCAGTGACCCTCTCTTAACACTCAACTACTTTTTGTGCAATCGGAAGGGTTCACTCAATTATATGTACAATGTCATTAGAATCGATGGCTATAGATGAATACAGTCCCACCTCTATATTCGTAATTACACATGCTCTACCGCTTAAAGATGATTCATTTCCGCTAAGATCGTATGCTTGAACGTAATAGCAATATTCTGTTTCAGGACTCAACCAACTTTGGTGATACGAAGTACCTGTAACCTGTCCCATATATCCCGCATCGTCTCGCCAAATCCAATACCCTTGAACCTTTTTATTGTCGGTAGGTTCATTCCATGAGAGAGTTATTCCAAGAGGAGATGTAGCAGTTGCAATTACATTCGTCGGAGCGGTAGGTAGAATAGTGTCATCAAAAAGAGCAATGTCGTGAAACTCCATATTTCCTCCACCACAATTAATAGTGACAATAATAATGCAAATAATTATTGGTAAAAATAGCTTTGAGTTATCACCAAATAGCTTCATTTTAACCACCTTTCTCAGAGCTTCGGGACACCTTTTGTTCTTGATACTGCATGATCAATAAAAGTTAGTCTGTATTTGCCTGTACTTCTGGGAGAACCATTGAGATAAATGTTTTAATATGACATTGTTTAATAAAGTATGTTTTTTCTTGAATATTTTGCATGTTTCGTACCACAAACCTCCTCTATCACTTATCTGACAACGTTACACCGAGTGGGAAAAGTCGGGAGAATATTGAGCTGATGAAGTATGTTAAACAATTTTAATTGGATAGATGTTTTATCGGGCAAAGAAGGAAGGGAAAAAAATGAAATATTTTCTATAACGAAGATGTATAAATTAAATAGATAATCGCCAAAAGGATGCAAAGATAGTTGACATAATTTTACTATATTTTATTTAATTTAATAAAATCCATTGGTTTGGTGAAATATGGATTTGTTTACAGTGCAAAATATTTTGCACCGTTACGGTAGGGTTCTATCTGAATTGGTCGCTTGTATTTGAAAGTTTTTTTAATATCTAAAGCAAAATCCACCATATGTTATGCTCGACTATTTCTATAGAAAATAAATTACAGATACCTTGCCAATACATAAACCATTCACAACTACAATTTATATACAGATATCATACACTACCCATTATCAAGTCAAGTAAGTTTCGATATTGATACTGGTTACATTCTGCCCTTTTTTCGTCTCTCTTTGTAAACAAGGTTTAATTTTTCTATTATGGCATCGGTTGCAAATTCCTGAGTCGTCATGTTTTTTTCATTACAATAACTCTGTACTCTTTCCAGCAATTCTTCAGGAAGCATGATCTTTAGCAGTTTAGCTTTAGTTTTCTCCGGTTCTGATTTGTTCTCCATGCTGTTCCTTTCTTTTTCCTAAGATGATAAAAGGCAGGGCAAATGGACCGAAAAAAAATCCCATTATAAACCAGAACTGTTTGTTATAACCTTTCCTGCTAGCCAGATAATAAAGCAGCACACCGAAAAGTATTGAAATAAGTATTATAGCTACCACACCCATTTATTTATCAACCTTACCAACATACCCCAGAATAGCCTTAAACAAAGAAGCACTGTGACTGATCTGTTCATATGCTTCATCTTTGCTTAACAACCTCTTTTCATCTTGGATCTGATATCCCTTTTTGATTGAAAGATTAGCAATCCCTGCTATCTCATTTGCCAGATCTTTTTCAGATTCTATTCTTATGGGATAGATTTTGATCCTATTAATATTATCCAGAACCTCATCATTGATTATTCCGTCAATAGTTTTGTGGTACTTACGATTGAACGAATTATGCAAGGTGTTATGAAGAGGATGAGAAAGATCACCAACATAATGGGCACTAAAGGCAAGGTGATATTCACCATATTTACCCTGATGCTTTGCTTTTAAATAATCCCTAACTGAAGCTATAATAGCACCATAGAGATGGCCCATAATATCAGTTGGTTCGTTATATTTTTCGGCCTGTTGTAACACAATTTCTGGCGTAACAGTTGTTGTTCTGGAATTATTCACATAATGATTATATCTTTCTTTTCTGCCAGCCTTCAACTTTGCCATATCTGCACCAGTGGCATTGTACCATTTCTTATACCCTGTTGACTTTGCTATGGCTATGTGAGTTTCATCATGCCACGGGTATGAGTTCCCGGCAAAACTGGTTATAAAGAAAACTGCAAGAAGTGTAATGATAGGATATTTTGCTTTTTTCATTTTATTTCACAACCCTCAACAAATGAGTCTCTCGGACTCTTTTCCATAATTCATGCATAATATTTTCATAGTCTTCATCCTCAGGATCAATTTTGTTTCGGATATACAGATCAAAAACACCTTGGAGAACTTCAACGTCTTTCTTTTTCATATTTGCGAACGAAACTCTTTCTTCCAGGGGCAATTGAGAAATGATCTCATCAACCATCTGGTAAGATATGTTCTCGGCCCAGGCCGACACCTTGTGAATCAGCCAGGCTCAATG
>CALLDL010000027.1 GCA_937998305.1 uncultured Desulfobacterales bacterium
CCCATTGCCTGTCACCTGTTATCATTTCAACTCGTCAAACATACAGGTCAATTCAACCACTTCTCCATCATAAACGGTTTTGGTTTTATAAGGCAGGCTTTTGAACAGCTTTATCATTCCCCGATTTCTGGGCAACGTGTATGCCATCAGGCCGGAGATTCCGTTTTCTCTGGCAGCCTCTGATAACTTTTTCATGATTATCTTGCCCAAGCGTTTTCCCTGCCATTCTTTACTCACTGAAAAAGCGATTTCTGCTATATTTTTAGCAGGATCGAGAAGATATTCCCCCACAGCCACAACTTTTCCAAATCCGAATTCTCCAACCACAACTAAAAGCGTCAAATTTTTAACATAGTCTATCTGGAACATACCCTCCACATCGCCACGAACAAAACGGGTCTTTGCCTGAAAAAACCTGGAATATATATCATCTTTATCCTGCGTATAAAAATGCTCCTGTATCCTTCTCTCATCCACTGGTTTGGCCGGCCTTATGGTGATCAGCTCACCATCCATTACCCTTGTCTCCTCCAACTTTATCGGGTAAATGCCCTGCACCGATTCCGATAGGGTCCGTTCTGCACCGAGCAGACCCATCTTTCTGGCCTCAAAAAAAAGTTCCTCGCGAAAATCAGGGTGGGAAATGCTGATCATGGCCATGGCTCGCTCTTGAAGACTCTTGCCAAAGAGATTTACAGCCCCGTATTCGGTGACCACATATTGAACATCACCCCTTGGCACAACGATGGCGGTATCATCAAGCATCGGGGTAATTCGGCTCTTTTTACCATCCACGGTGGTTGATGTGAGCATGAGAATTGATTTGCCGCTTTCGGGCCGGGATGCGCCTCGAATAAAGTCGAGCATACCGGTTATACCGGAAAAATGGTTAAAGGAGAGCGCATCCGCTGCAACCTGACCGGTGAGATCCATGGCCATGGGAACATTCATGGCAACCATTTTGTTATGTTGAGAAATAATACCCGGATCATTGACATAATCTGACGGATAAAACTCAATAGCCGGATTATCATCAAGAAATTCATAAAGATTTTTTGATCCGATGGCACAGCTCGCGACCAGTTTTCCTTCGTTGAATCCTTTTTTTCGGTTCGTAATCACTCCCATTGAAACAAGGCGCATGATATCAGTGGTCACATACTGGGTGTGGACACCCAGGTCATTTTTCTCGGAAAGTGCAAGCAAGGTGGCCTGCGGTGTTGTACCAGGGCTAATCTGGATGGTTGAACCATCGTCAACTAGCCGGGCAATCAGCCGGCCGATATGATTGGCGGCATCGAGTTCCGGAAGTTCTTCTATGGTCAAAAGTTCTTCTTCATGCTCGACAATTGCAGTCACGTCGTTGACATGGATAAAACTACGACCCAGCACTCTGGGCATTCTGGAATTCACCTGGGCAATGACAAGGTCGGCGGAAAGTGCCGCCGCCAGTGTGATATCTACGGAAATCCCCAGACTCATCCATCCGAAATCATCCGGCGGTGATACCTGAATGAGGGCCACATGAATCGGAAGACGGCGGGTTTTAAAAAGGCGGGGAATAGCCGAAAGGTTCATTGGAGTGATAAATCGTTTGTTTCTTGCCAGGCTTTTTGGTTTTGCCGATCCCAGATAAAATGACCGAATATTGAAACTTTGATCTTTGGTCTTATCAGCAATCAATGTTAAAGGTGTACTTTCCAGACTCAGTAGACGTACAATCTCAATATCTGTGAATGTATCCGATGCATCAGCGAGTTTTTTGATCAGATATTGGGGTTCTCCACAGGATGAACCGATAAAGACCCTCTGACCTGCTTTAATCCGTCCGATCGCTTCTTGTGCAGAGCATCTTTTTTCAACATAATTGTCAGCCCAATAGGTTGATACGGCCATGGTGCCCCCTTTTACTGTTTGTTGAGGGAAATGACGGGTTTAAGGAAAAAGCGATATGAATCAATTTTTTAGTAAAACCTAATAGCGCTTCAATTGTTCTGCTGCCAGCAAAATATAAACTTAAAGACGTTAATTTGACCTGCTGAATAACGCGTATCTAAAATGTATTTTTTAACTTATTTGGTATATATTATCAAGACCTAAATTGAGCGTTTCAAATTGCGCCATTTTATTATAAATCTAATATCATTAGGAAGTTATATTGCTATAAAGCATTAAACATCATCACCGATTCGGCAGATAGGAATCAAAACTATATTGTCACAATTTGAAACCCTTCGGGATAGCCGATTTTACCGAATCTGCTGCGTTATGAGGCATTTGCAGTAGTACACTACAGCTGCATGTCTCATGCCTTGCATCTTCGGCAAACTCAACAATCGCTCAACTTAGGCAAGAGAAAGATGATATGTTTTTGCGGCTAATAGTTGGGAATCAAACAATCAAAACGATGCTTTATGTGAGACCTTTGAAAAATGTTCAATTTTGTCTAAAGCCAAGGAAGGTGAAAATTTTAACCAAATGAATACATTGAGTGTTTTGAGGATTGAAATTTGAGCGTGTTGATAAATCCCGACCATCGGGGACACCGGAATTGGGCAAAAGGGAGCATTTTTCAAAGGTCTCTATGTATGGAAAATCGTATGGTGGGAGAGGATTTTTCTAAACTTCGGGCCTTGTTGTGTATTTCTCAATAAACGTATCCAAATGAGCCAACTGGTGCAGACCTACTTCGCCGAATTGAACACCCAGTTGCCTCATTTCAAAAGTACTGAAAGGGACGAAATTATCTACATGGATATCTGAAATTTTTTGACACGGTATACCTTTTAAAATAAAACCATAACCGCTTAAAAATATGTCAACCTCAGTCGGTTCATGTATTTGCTCTCCATCGTTAATGTACATAAAGGCAAGGCCGCCGCTACTGACATTTTTAATCTGGCCCAGTTTTGATGAACCATTTTTAAGCAGAGCATATACGCCTTGCTGAACCTGAAACCGTTCATGGAATCTTCGTTCAATTGCCTTTTCGCTATTTATCATCTTCACCTCCATCACATAATATGATTAGATGATTTATTTTTATAATTTAAAGAATCGTTACATGTCGCATCTCTTGAAGCTTTAAATCATAGTTATTATAGGTTTATATATATTGTGTGTCAAGAAAAAAATAGCACAATATATTGACATTTATAGCCCGATAACCATTTAAGCTTAACGAAAAACACACAACCAAGTTTTGAATCCATTAAAACGTTGCTCATTTAAAAAGACGACCCGCCCAAAAACAAAAAATATAGATTGAAAAAATGGCCGATTTGTTGCATACAACACATTGTAAATGCAGATGGTTTCAGAAATATCTCTCAAACTATAGTTCCGCATCCTTAATTTTTACTACAAGCCATCTCAAAAGGAGCAAAAAATATGCTTGCATGTTCAATCTGCGGTTTAACACACAATGTTGGATTCATATCAACGCGTTTTGCAGGAACAGACGGCGTATCCCTGGAAACCACAAAATGGGCCGATGTTTTTCAAAAGGAAGGATTTTCCTGTTTCTATTTTGCCGGTGAACTGGATCGGTCTCCGGATTGTTCATATCTGGTGGAAGAAGCTAATTTTACACACCCGGATATAAAATATATCTACAATCATTGTTTTGGCGTTCATAAGCGCGAACGCAGCATTACACAAAAAATTCATGCCGCAAAAGAACGATTAAAAGATGAAATCTACAGGTTTATCGAAAAATTCAGTATCGATCTTTTGGTGCCTGAAAATTCAATCACCATTCCATTGAATATACCCCTTGGGCTTGCCATAACTGAAGTAATTTCCGAAACTGAAATCCCAACCATCGCCCATCATCACGACTTTTTCTGGGAACGACAGCAGTTTCTGACAAACGGGGTCTGGGAGTACTTGAATATGGCCTTTCCACCACATCTATCGTCCATACAACATGTGACCATCAACTCTTCCGGAGACAACCAGTTGAGCCTCAGAACAGGTATTTCCGGCACTATTATTCCCAATGTTATGGACTTTGAAAACCCACCGCCACCCATTGACGATTATGCTTTGGATGTGCGAAAGGCACTCGGCATTGAAGATGATGAACTTTTTATCCTTCAGCCGACCCGGGTCGTAAAGCGAAAGGGGATCGAGCATGCCATTGAGCTTGTGCATCGACTGGGGAAAAAAGCCAAGCTAGTTATTTCACACGCTTCAGGGGATGAGGGTTACGACTACGAACAAAGGGTCAGGGAATATTCAAGGCTATTAAATGTTAACACCCTTTTCGTGTCGGATATCATTAATGAAAATAGAGGGCATACCAAAAAAGGAAAGAAAATTTATACATTGAACGACATCTATCCGCATGCCGATCTGGTTACGTATCCATCCACTTTTGAAGGGTTTGGCAATGCCTTTTTAGAAGCCGTTTACTTTAAAAAACCCATCGTGGTAAACAAATATTCAATTTACACTTACGACATTGAACCCAAAGGATTTCTGACCATAGAGCTTGACGGATTTGTTACGGAAGATGCTGTTCGATTGACCAGAGATGTTCTTGAAAATCCTGAGCTTTGCAAAAATATGGTTGAAAAAAACTATGGCATTGCAACACGATGTTATTCTTACTCTGTCTTGAGGCAGAAACTTAAAAACCTCATTTATGACGGTATTGCCTGCAATCCTGAAAACTTTAAGCAACAATTATGAATTCTGATCAAAATAAACTCCGATATGGCTTGAATTCCGGAATTCAAAAAGGATGGCGCGGATTTGTCTGGATGCTCAAAATTATCGTACCCATATCTTTTCTTACCGTTCTACTAGAGTATAGCGGCTGGATACACAATATAGATTTTATTCTAAAGCCTGCCATGAACCTTTTGAACCTTCCGCCCATGGCTGTCCTTCCGCTGATCGTTGGAATGCTTACAGGAATTTATGGCGGCATCGCTTCCATGGTAGTCCTTCCACTGACGAATAATGAAATGACCCTGATTGCCATCTTTCTTCTCATCTCGCACAACCTTATCCAGGAAGGAATTATTCAGGGTCAGTCCGGACTGAACCCTTTTAAAGCAACGCTTTTCCGCCTGACAGCTTCCATTGTTACGGTTATCATTGTCGCCAGATTCCTTGGATCCGAACCTGAACGTTTGGTCGAAAAAAATCTATCTGTTGCAATACAGCAGCCGCTGTTTATCATGATGAAAAGCTGGTTTATGGCAACATTATATCTTAGCCTAAAGATATTTATGATCATCATGGTCATCATGATTCTGCTAGAAATAATGAAAGTTTTTAATATTATTCATCATATCGTTAAGGTTTTGAGCCCTCTTTTAAAGACCATGGGGCTCAATCAAAAAGTAGGGTTGTTATGGCTTACAGCCATTGTCTTTGGCGTCGCATACGGTGGCGCCGTCATTGTAGAAGAAGCAAAGGAAGAGCATATTAAAAAAGAAGAACTTGAAAAACTTCATCTTTCCATCGGAATTAATCATTCTATGATTGAGGACCCGGCGTTGTTTTTATCACTGGGGCTCAGTGCCTTCTGGCTCTGGGTACCCCGGTTTATCCTGGCAATCGTTGCCGTGCGTCTACTTGATATATACTACAAACTCAAGATGATATATAAACCTAAACTGAGCATTTCAAAATTTGGGAGGAAATCATAAACTTCATCATTGCTCATAATAAATGCAGCCCCGGCAGCCAGGAGTAATATCCCCAATGGCAGAAATATATCCCATCGGTGGTGGAAAAGGTGGTGTTGGAAAAAGTTTTATAACGGCCAGTCTCGGCACATTAATCGCCAAATGGGGTAAAAAAGTCGTGCTTATCGATTTGGATCTGGGCGCTTCAAACCTTCATACATTGCTGGGAATGAAAAGCCCGAAAATCGGTTTAAACAGCTTCTTAAACAAAACCGTGAAAAATCTTGAGAGCACGGCTGTTCCAACAATGATCCCAAATTTATTTCTTATCAGTTCTTTCCATTGCTACATGGAAATTGCAAATTTGTTTTATGCACAAAAGCTAAAAATAATTGATGCCATAAAAAAACTTCCTTTCGATTATATTCTTCTGGATCTGGGTCCAGGGACAAATTTTAACACACTGGATTTTTTCTTAACTTCCAAGGAAGGAATCCTGATCTGCACACCCGAACCAACCTCCATCGAAAATTCTTTTCGTTTTATAAAGACAGTCTATTTTAGAAAATTAAAACAAATGATGAAAAAAAACACTTTTGATTCGTTGTTCAAGAACACTTCTTCAGATTTAAAACGATCGGGAAATAATCCTCCTGATATCATAGAAATTGTTTTAAAACATGCCCCTGAAAAGGAAGAGTTTCTGAGAAACAAATTAAGCGAATTTAAATTCAAGCTTATTTTCAATCAATTTCGCAACAATATAGATGCAACCCTTGGCGATCAATTTGAAAGCATATGCAATAGGCATTTTTATTCTATTTTTCAGTTTCTTGGTAATATTAGTTATGACAGTCGGATTCATGATGCAATTTTTTCAAAAATACTTTATATCCATAAATATCCTCATACACAATCTGCTGCCGATCTAAAAAAAATCACAGCACAGATAATGAGTAAAATACCATCTGCATCATTCGCGAAAGATATGTTATGAAAAAATTTGACGGATTGAATTATTATGAAATCTTAAAAATTCCGATGACTTCATCTTATTTTGAAATAAAGCGGGCATATAAAGATACACTTTCGTTATATAACGAAGATTCTATTGTTACATATTCTTTATTCTCAAACGAGGAAAGGGACAAGATCATAGAAGATATCCAAAATGCTTTTTCAACGCTAACTGATGACCAAAAAAGAGCAGCATACGATCAGATGCTTGTCGATTCAGGGCAAGTGGAAACATCAATTCCATCCAGGGAAAAACAATACACATCAACTCCCCTATCCTCCACGCATGCAAGTGTAAATGAGAGCCATTTATATTCCAGGGTTAAAGAAAAATTTCTCGCGGAAGACGTCAAAACACTATCAGATGAAATTCTTTTAAAAGAGCGTCTTTCAGGAGATGATTTAAAAAAGCTAAGAAAAGCCGTCGATGTCAAAATACAAGAAATTCAAAACATTACTAAAATAAGAACCTCTGTTTTAAAGGCCATCGAAGAAAACCGGTTTGAAGAGCTCCCTCCGGATACCTATTTAAGAAGTTTTTTGAGATCCTATGCAAAAATTCTACAGATAAATCCTCAGAAAGTTATCGACGGTTATTTCAAAACCATTTCTCTTGATAAAAAAACAAATGACTTAGACTCAAAATGACGGAGACCCGCTTTGGGAGAATCAAAACGGTCAATAAATCCCTCCTTATCCTTGCATAGATGAAAAATTTTTAACTCAAGTTTAATTTTTAAAAACAATTTCTGTCAAAAATTTGGCACCTCAATACTCTTTCATTTCAACATACTTTCCCACACCTTCAAAAGCTTCACTTTTTATCTGCATATCATATTGAATTAATATACTTTTTTAATATTTCATTAAACCCATCTCCATCATTCAAACTATGGCACATCTATTGCATCGAATGTTCATGTTTCACAGTAAGATCTGAATTTTTTGAATAAATCTGGTTTGAAATATAGCCATTAGTCATAGCGCAAAGTTATGTTAGAAGACGTTATCAAAAATGTTAAAGTAAATCGATATCTCACCCCTTTTGAGGAAGGAAAGGCGATATTTCTGGAAGGAGATGATTCACAGGATCTATTTATTCTAATATCCGGACAGCTGAATGTCTTCAAGGGAAATACAAAAATAGCCGAAATCACCGAGAAGGGATCGTTGTTTGGAGAAATGTCTTTCCTTCTTAAAGCCAAACGAACGGCAACAATAAAAGCAGGGGCGAATGTAAAAGCGATCCGAATACCCAAGGATGAGATCACTGCCTTTATTCATGATTTTCCAGAAGTGGCTGGAGAAATATCAAAGCTTCTGGCCAAACGTCTTGATGAAACCAGCCGAATTCTCTATGGGCTCAAAGAGTTTTGCGACCAATTGCCTGATGCGGTTATTGCAACCGACAAAGAAGGAAAAATCATCACATGGAATTCTGCAGCAGAAGAAGTATACGGCAGGTCCTGGGATCAGATGTGCAACAAGTCAGTGGAAGAAATCTACGAAAAACCTCAAATTTATAAAAAATTACTTGAAGAGGTAAAGAAAAAACACTCTGTAAGAGAAAAAATCCTTAGTATCAGACATCCTAAAAACGGCGCCCGGTTTATATCCACCAGCTCAACCCTCCTTCACGACGATCACAACAACTTTCAGGGAATTCTTTCATTGGGTCGTGATGTCACATCTATTAAAACATTAGAAAAAAAATACCGTCAGACCCGTTACTGGCTTTTCCCATCCTTGATTTTAATTTTTTTTCTGGCCGTAGGTGTTTTTTGGGGTCATTCGCACTTCTCAAAAAAACCCCGGATAATGGATGTCAATCATCTGGGATTGAAAAACCGATTAAGCAAAGATTACCTTTTGTTGAAACCAATGTTGGTAAATCCTTTTGAATCCGGCGACCGGAAAAAAACAAACCAATTGATGAAGGATTTTCTCAACATTCAAAAACCGGACAAAGTGCCGTATGACGGTCTCGTATTACTGGATAAAAACAAGACAGTATTTGATGCACGTTCAATAAACACCGGCACAGATATTTCGCCGACAATAGAAAGCAGTTATAAAGGGATAGATTTTGAAGATGGCAAGAATTCTACCCACAGCGTACTAACCCTTTATCGAGCAGACAAAGATCATCCCATGGGCCAGAAAAGCCTTGAGGTTGCCTTTGAAATGAACAAAAACAATCGTCGAATCGGCTGGTTGATTTTTCAATTAGATCTTCATCGATTGAAGACGGACTATGGTACGGATGTGTCAGGCTTAAAACAATTTATTTTTTAGAATCCTTAGAATCGGATTTATGGCGGAAGAAACATAATAATTTGATAGGACAACGTCTTGCATGGATGATTTTAAAGATATTCAGTCTTGCCAATATGAAATTTCAGAAAGCAATGATGGAGAAATTACGATCTATCTCCAGGGTAGAATCGATTCTACCAATGCGTCTCAAATGATCGAATTGTTCGGCTCGCTGATAAAAGATCGGAGACCTGTCGCACTAACCGTAGATCTTAAAAAGGTTACATATTTAGATGATTTCGGGGCGCTTGTCCTTGTTGAATTAAAAGATATGATCACCGCTGCAAAAGGTCAATTTAATCTAAAAAACGCTAGAGAAGAAGTGCTTTTTATTCTCAATTCGGGAGCGTTGAGTGAAACATCTCCATTGATCAAGGTTCGACCTCCTTCTATGTTCATCAGGTTTGGAGACGCTATTCTAAAGTTTGGAACAGAGGTTAAATATCAGATTTCATTTGTGGGATCTGTCTGTCTGGCATTTGTTTATTCCTTTCTTCATCCTAAAACATTGCGGATGGACGACACGTTTCTTTACATGCAAAAAACTGGGGTTGATGCCGTTCCGATTGTGGGAATGATCAGTTTTATGATGGGCCTCATCATGGCCTTTATGTCATCAATTCAACTCCAGATGTTTGGTGCCAATATTTATGTGGCTTCATTGGTAAGTTTGGCGATGACTCGAGAGTTAGGGCCCATTATGACGGCAATTGTTGTCGCTGGACGCTCAGGTTCATCATTTGCCTCAGAGATAGGTACAATGAAGATATCCGAAGAAGTCGACGCTCTTTTTACCATGGGATTTGATCCCACACGGTATCTGGTCGTTCCCAAGATCATGGCTACTGTTTTTGTGGTTCCCATCCTGACCTTATTTTCCGACGTCTTTGCTATATTGGGAGGGTTGACGGTGGGTGTCTTCATGCTGGATTTGACCGCAAACGCATACATTTTACAAACACTTAAGACGTTGAGCCTTTTTGACATTTTTTTGGGAATCTTCAAAAGCGCTATTTTTGCACTCCTCATATCCTGGATTGGTTGTTTAAGGGGATTTCGCGTTAAAGGTGGGGCGGCCTCTGTAGGCCAGGCGACAACCTCTGCCGTTGTCAGCAGTATTTTTTTGATCATCGTTTTTGATTCAATTGTTGCGGTTATGTTGACGTTCTTGAGCTGATTTAGCGACTACACCATTGTATTTCAAAATGGGTATATTAATAAAGTGGAGATGACAATTTGGAAAAACATAAAATAATCCAAGTCCGAGATCTAACTGTCGGCTATGGAACAGATATTATCCTTGAGAATATATCATTTGATATTCTGGAGGGCGAAATATTTATTGTTTTAGGGGGAAGTGGGTGCGGAAAAAGCACATTGCTCAAACACCTGATTGGACTAATCCCCCCCTTATCCGGTCAGATACGCATTGATGGGGAAGACATATCCAACTGTAATGAGACGACATTCAAAAAGATTTTGAGAAAGATCGGGGTCCTCTACCAGAGCACAGCCCTTTTCGGTTCAATGACAATTGCTGAAAATGTGTCTCTTCCCATAAAGGAATACACCAACTTGCCTCAAAAATCAGTGGAGACACTGGTCAAAATGAAGCTAAATATGGTGAATCTAAAAGGGTATGAAAACCACTTACCGTCTGAAATCAGTGGCGGAATGAGAAAGCGGGCAGGACTGGCAAGAGCAATGGCCCTAAACCCAAAAATTCTATTTTTCGACGAGCCTTCTGCCGGACTCGATCCCGTAACATCTGTCGAACTCGACAACCTTATTATACATCTCAATAAGAGCCTCGGAACGACAATGGTCATCGTAACCCACGAACTGCAAAGCATTTTTAATGTAGCGCACAGGGTAATCATGCTGGACAAACAAACCAAAGGGATCATCGCCGAAGGTAATCCCATGCATCTGAAAGATCATAGCGAAAATCCATTTGTTAGAAACTTTTTCAACCGTAAATCAGAAAATTAAAAAAAGGAACCTGAAAAGTTTAATACAGCTTTTGTAAGGATATCTTAATGGCCTCTCAAAAAACTAAATTTGCCCTTGGATTATTTGTGACCTGTGGTATCGGCATGATTTTTCTTGCCGTCATATGGTTGGGAATGTCACGATATTTTAAAAAGGGGCAGTATTACGCGACCTTTTTTAATGAGTCCGTTCAGGGGTTGGATGTGGATTCTCCGGTAAAATACAGGGGTGTATCCGTTGGCCGGGTGGAACGTATTGTTGTTGCCCCTGACGCAAATTTGATACAAGTCGTATTAAAAATCGAGTCCTATCAAAAACTTGACAACAATATCTTTGCTCAGTTGAAATCCGTTGGGATTACCGGCAGTATGTTTGTAGAACTGGATCGCAAGAAAAATGGTGCACCTAATCTTTCACCACCTTTAAGTTTTCCTTCGGAATATCCCATCATCGCCTCAAAATCATCCAATATCTCCAAAATGTTACATAGCATAGATGACGCACTTAACCAGATCAGGGCAATGGATTTAGAAAAAATCTCTGAAAAAATTCAATTGACGCTCCACAGTATAGAGCAGGTGACAACCCATGCCAATGTAAAAGATATTTCTGAAAAAATTGAGAAATCGATTGATCGTGCCGGTCAAATTTTGGATGATAAAAGATGGGACAGCATCATGGCATCTGCGGACGAAGCCGGTCAATCTCTTAATGACATAATGGAGAAAACCAGCAACAGCATGAATCATGTTGAAAACACCATTCTTCGAATGGAAGGGATCACCGTTGAAAAGGAAGAGAGCATTAAAACCGCCATTGAAGATTTTAGACTATCCATGGAAAATGCCAACACACTTTTAAAGAAAGGTAATTTTCTGACAGACAAAACAGACGATTCAATATCGCAACTCAAGGGACAATTTTTAATCATTACCCAAAATTTGGAAAAGGCAAGTGAAAACCTGAACAGATTAATCGAGATTGTTGCTGATCATCCGTCTCAAGTCATGTTTGGAGAACCGCCTGCTCCAAGAAAAGTGGATCAGACCGAAGGCGAAAGGTAAAAACAGTTTTATGAAATGGTTCAATAAAATCTATTTTTTATTTCTCATATTTCTCAGTCTTCCCATACTCTTTGGGGCTTGCGTGAGTCTGAATAAACCGACAAATAAAATCGAGTACTATACGCTGGAATATCCTCCTCCACAAATGGAAACCTTAAATCCTTTACCCCATGTCATCCGAATGGACCGTTTTACAGCGACACCGCCATATAATACCACTCAAATCATTTACAGGGATCAATCTTTTAAAAGAAATGCATATGTTTATTATAGATGGCAGACCAACCCCGGGACTACCGTAACCACGCTACTAAACCGTGACATTAAAAATTCAGGCCTTTTTAAAGCTGTGTTAAACCCCGGCAGTCGATTTCCACCTTCGTATATGATTGAAGGAACGGTAGATGAATTTTTCGAATGGGATACTCAAAGTGCATGGAAAGCGATCCTTACGGTCAGCATTATTTTAACTGAGAAAAACAAAAATGATGTCAATAATAGGATTTTATATCAGAAAACCTATCGGAAAGCAGAAATATGTCAACAGAAAAAGCCGAAAGAAGTGGCCGCAGCGATGAGTCAGGCACTGTCTAAAATTTCAGAAGAGATGATTAAAGATGTATATGATTGCCTAAAAGGTCTCTAGTTATCAGGATTGACCCTTTCAACGGGCATTGATTTTATATAAATGCTGTCTCAGCAAACCAGTCCGTAAAACGCCGCCAAAACATCTTCCGGAGTTATTCTGTTAACGCATTCAATTTCTTCACATCCAACCTTTCCTGTTTCAAAACAGGGGCTGCATTCAAGGTCAAGTCGGACAACCTTTACGGCTCGGCCCATTGGTTTCCATGTTTTAGGATCAGAAGGGCCGAAAACGACAACAGTAGGAAGGCCTATAAATGCTGCAAGATGGCTGACTCCGGAATCATTTCCAATAAAACCGCCGCCGGTTTTTAGCAGTCCGGCCAGTTCCGTCAACTTTTCTATTTTATGAACATTTGCGTTGAGCCTTTTGGACTGCATCAAAATTTCGTACAGATCATATTCTGCGGGACCGAGTATAAACTCCGGCTGTTTGCCGTTTGCGTCGATGGACGAGGCAACTTTGACAAAATTGGAAATAGGCCAGCATTTTTTTCGGCTCCCGGATCCGGGATGGATAATAATTTTTGACGGGTCGTATTGGGGGTTTCTCCGATCCGTATAAATGGATATAGACAACTTAATACGGGTATCTTTATCCGATTCTTCAAGGAGCCTACACCTGACAAGATTTGACAAAATGTGTTGAGTGACATGGATCCTTTGACCCAAATCCGGACGGGGTTGTATACGATAAACTTCATTTTCCGAAATTGAAAACAGCGTCTTCTCAAGCGGACGGGAACGGGAAAAAAGAATGATTTTACGATAAGAGAGCAGAATATTTTTTGCAATCGGATCGATATGACCCGAATAGAGGGATGCAAAGGCTGCAGCCTCCAAAGGAAACCATTTATCTACGATATCGAGCTCTTGGGCGAGTTGTCCAATGCTGCTTTGACAGATAATTGCTATGGAACCGTATAATTTTTTAAGTCTTAAAAGTGCCGGGAAGGTGGAGACAACATCACCCAGTGCGCCGTGATGGATAACAAGAATGTGGTTTTCTGTCATGTATTAACGAATTGTCGTATAATTGGGTCCTGCGATTAACAGATTGTTGGAAATTGTGGACTGTATCTTCTCCATCTTGCTTCCAAAAACAAAGTTTCGAATGACACCGTGTCCAAAGGCACCCAGAATTACGAGTGCATCGTGTGGAACATCATAAAGGTTTTCTTCAAAGACCCTGTTTTCAAAAAAATGCCATTGCTTGACATAGAGGTCCATTTCTTCTTCTAGATTTCTGTCCTTAATCATCTGCTGGTAGTCTTTTTTGGAGAACTTCTCCGTCTGCGTGAAAACATCCAGCTGTATGCCTGAAGCTCTGGCGATATGGAACCCTAACCGGAGGGCCTTAATCGCATTGGCCGAACCGCCAAAGAAAACCGAGATGCTTTTCCACTCTTTATAAACAGGGCTTGTAATCAAAACCGGAAATCGGGCAGACCTCACAATCCGTCTCACACGGGGTCCGATATATCCAAGGCCGATTTTTGAAGACATGTCACTGATGCTCCTGGGACAGCACATATAATCAAAATTCGTGTGTATGTCCGGCAGCGTTGAGGCCGTAAAGTGCTTTGGATCCAGAAATCGTGCACTTATTCCTCCCTGTTCAACCAATTCGGTTGCACGTTGTATAGCGGTTTCCGGGGATATGAGGTAAGATTTGTCAAGATCAACCTGGACCACATCGTTGTCAAAATACATCAAAAATTTTGTGGTTTTGGGAATGTATATCACCGGAGAAGCCCCTACCTTGTTGCAAAAATAGAGCGATTGAAGGAGCGTTTCTCTCCCAAAGGGATTATTTCTAAAAATATGAAGTAGTCGGTTCTCCATTTGGTTCTCCATTTGGTTCTCCTTTTATCATTTTTTACTTTTTCATCCCATTTTCAATTCCAATTTAGTGACTAGTTTGAACCATAAGCTCTTTACGATATTGATCCAGGATGGTCGCTTTGGAAATAAGACCCAAGAATCTGTTGTTTACCACCACCGGCATGGAAAACAGGCCTTTCATATCCATTTTGCGAGCAACATCTAACAAATCATCATCCGGATGAACCACTTCGACCTGAGTATTCATGATTTGTCCTAAAATAACGGCATCATACATCACCGGATCAAACAGGTATGGCCGAATATCATCCAAATGGATAATCCCCAGAAAATGACCGGTTTTGTCATCTTCCACCGGGAAAAAGTTCCGGTGTGATTTTTTAATAATAGCAATAAAATCCCTCAAAAGCATATTCTGATTGACGATAATACAATCCTTTTCAATAAGTTCCGGGACATTCAGATCTGACAAAACCCGGGCGTCGGTGCCGGGTCTTAATAGATGCCCGTGTTCCACAAGATCCTTTAGATAATAGGATGCCGGCTCGAAATAATGGCAGAGCGTGGTCGTCACCGCAGACACAATAATCAAGGGGAGAATGACTTCCCATCCTCCGGTAATTTCGATGATGAGAAAAATTCCGGTCAACGGCGCCTGCAGCATGCCGCTGATCAGCCCCGCCATTCCCAGTAGTGCATAATATCCTTCGTTGACCCATGATGCGGACGGCCAGAACAGTGCAAGAAGATGATGATAGGTCACCCCGACAAGGCTCCCGATAACCAGGCATGGTGCAAATATTCCGCCGGAACCTCCCCAGCCCAGGGTCAAGGCAGTGGCTGCAATTTTGGCAAATGACGCCAGTGCTAAAACGGCAAGCACCTGGCCGTATTCCCCTTCGATCAGAATTTTGACCGTATGGTACCCTTCCCCCAGTACCACAGGAAGAAAAAGGCCAATGACACCCACCGCGCATCCGCCCATGGCGGCCCGAATCCATACCGGAGCTGAAACTTTGTGTGATACAGTATGCATGGATCTGAGCATGCGCGTAAGGAGAATAGAGGCCGCTGCAGACAGGACGGCTAACCCGAGACAGGCAAAGATATTTAGCAAATCGATATTGAAAAGGTGATGGCTAAACGGGATCTGATTCCCTTGAAGAAGACGACTGATTTCTGTACCGGCAACCGAAGCAATGGCAATGGGGACAATGTTGACCGATTTCCATTCACCCACAATAACTTCAATGGCAAAAACCATTCCGGCAATCGGTGCATTGAAGATGGAAGATATGGCACCGGCGGCACCGCAACCCACCAAAGTTACCCGCTGCCGATCGTTTAAGGAAAAATACTTAGCGATATTTGAACCGATAGCCGCTCCGCTGATCACAACAGGTGCTTCAGGGCCCGCCGACCCTCCGGTGCCGATGGTCAAACAGCTCGATATCAGCCTGGAAAAGCTTGAGCGGAACCTCAAAAGACCACCGTAACGAGACACGCTGTAAATCACTTCCGGAACACCGTGTCCGGCGCCTTCGTTGACGACTTTTTCCAGAAACAAAGAAGAAAGGGCGGCACCGACGGCAGGAAGAACAAATACCCACCAGTAATGACGAAAATGATGAAGCCACTCGGACATCATCACAAGGCTCCGATTGAGCGCCACCGAAGCCAAACCGGAAAAATTCCCCACGATGGCGGCCATCAATATGAGCAGAAGTCGATCATCAAATCGGAAAATCGGCCAGTTTCCAGGATACCGCCATGATGTTAAAATCCGCATTTTTTTCAATACCTAATAACCCTCTCCTTTCACGAGTCGGTTTTCGAAGTCGACAATGTTTGAAAAAAACGCCGTTGAATCAGGGGTTGTTTTTAAAAATTCCACAAATGCGTTTTCACGGATACAAAAAGAAAGCCTTGAAAGAAGATGGAGATGGATTTTCGTTGACGGACTTAAAAGGATGAACATAACAAACACCGGTTTGCCGTCAACGGCCTTGAAATCGATGGGTTTTTCAAGAAAACAGGTGGATATTAAAGAGTTTTTTATCATATCCTTCAAGGGATCGTGGGGATGGGGGATGGCAACCCCTTTACCAATACCTGTTGATGTCAAATGTTCCCTTTCAAGCAAGCTTGAATAAAGTATTTCTTTGATGCTGCTGGATAAATAATGGATGTTCTCAACAGCGTTTTTCAGCACCGTTTCAACACCATCCCCCTTTATATCATATAAAAGACCACCACGTTTCATTGAAGGCAGAAGGTTTTCCATTTTTATCTGCTGTGGTGTTGCATTCACTTTTTCAGGAAGTGAAAACGGGAGTTTATACATCGCAGCCCATTTTTCCAGCGTCGATTCATTAAATAGATATCTATTTCCGGTTTTTTGTATGGGTATCCTGCCCTGGCGAATCCATCGCTCCACGGTGCTAACCGGAAGACGAAGACACTGGGCAACTTCGTTTATTGTGAGTTTCATAATAATAAAAACATGTTACGATTTTCATTTGAATTCATTCCGCGTTACCTTGAGAGGCAGGATCTTCTACAAGTAGCAGGGAAATTCAAATTTAAACTTTATTTAATAACTTGAATATCATTCTAAATCAAGACGTTTTATCATTCGATGCATGTTGCCGGGTTTCTAATTCCGGTGCCGACCGATGGGTGATGGTAATGTCGCGTTTCGGATAGGGTATCTCAACACCTTGTTCATCAAAACCTGCTTTTATTTTGTCTGTGACATGGGAAATGGTATCCATTCGCTTTCTGGCATCATCAATCCATACCCTGAGCTGAAGATCCACCGACGATTCTCCAAAGTTTCTCACAACAACCTTTGGGGCCGGCGTTTTTGAAATCCAGTCTACAGTTTCTGCTACTTTTAAGATTAAATCCTTTGCCTTTTCAATATTCGCATCATATGCAATACCGACGTTGATGCGAACTCTGATATTCGTTGAAATAATGGTGTAGTTGACGATATCCCGTTTCATGATTTCATTGTTGGGAATAATGATCACAATATTATCCGTCGTCTTGATCTTGGTAGCCCGCAGACCGATATCGATGACATCTCCCCAAGAAGCACTTCCTGCCGGAGCACTCCACACTTCGATCCGGTCACCCACTTCAAACGGCCGATCGATAATCAAAAGCACACCGGCGATAAGGTTGGACAAGGTGTCTTTGGCGGCAAAGCCGATGGCAATACCGGCCACACCAGCACCTGCAATAAATGGCATAACATTAATGCCAAGAATGTCCAGTGCCAAAATGCCGGCTGTTGCATAAATGATCGCCCCTGAAAATTTATTGATAAGGTCGAAAATGATATCATCGACTTTGGTTTTTGTTTTGTCGATAATATTTTTTTCAAAGTATTCCAGCAGGATTATCAAGAAATCTTTGGCTGGAGATGCCAGGAGTATGATCACGAGTGCATGAAAGATTTTTTCCAAAAGCAAAACATCGAAAAGTCTGATGAGATAGGTACCGGTGACAAGTATCAGACCATAGAAAAGCGCCTTTCGGGCAACGCTAAAAATCTCGATATTGATTTTAAGAAAATTGTTTTTTTGGGTCTTTTTCTCAAAAGAAATCAGAATGCGTTTTAATATGACCCAAATAATGTATGATCCAATAATAGCGGTCAAAGCCTTGAACGATAGATGAAGGGATGTCGCCTTTATTCCGGATATCTCTGATATCTTATCTATAAAAACAAAAATATGGTCCATAATTTCCTCAATATTGTATTATCTCCTAAAAACTTATAATTTGAGTTTAGCACCCTTCATTTTTAGCAACGCCTATACAGCGTAGCAGGCCGGGAAAACTTTTTAAGGTAAAATCATATGGATGCAAAACTTGAGTTAAAGACTAAATCGTTCGCCATTTTACAAATTCATCAAATATGACACTTTGCATTTATCCGTCAAGCCTCCTTTTACTAAATCGCTGAGTATCTCACATGGAACAGGAATTAACCATTGAAAGAAAATACCTATGGGTTTTCTAATCCCTTTTTATCCACATCCGGTTTAAAGTCTTTAACTTTTTTGACGGCATCTTCAAATTGAGCCTTTGCCTTGACTGCCTGGCGAAAGGCTTTTTCAGCCTCCTTATCCGCCTGATCTGCTTCTGATCTCAATTTTAAAAATCGGTCTTGTTCTTCTTCTGAAATTGGCTTGCTCTCCAGTTCGAGCAGCTTTTCTCTGGCGGATTCGGCGATTTTTCGCGCTTTGATTGATTCTTTTTCGGCTTCACCGGCTATTTTCTCGGCATCGTTAAGTGCATCCATGGCTGCCGCCATTTCGCCGGCAGCCCCCTCTTCGGGTTTGACATCAAGTTCGATGTCTTCTGCAGCCAGAACAAACGCAGTGAGTGGAAGCCGGGGAAGGATTTCCTCCACAGGCGCATTTATAAGGCAGTCTACTTGGTTTCCATATAGGCGAAACGGCAAAAAAACAATAGCAGCATCCGAGGAATATTCAAAAAGCTTTTTCGTATCGATGTCGGTGATAATGATCGGTTCCGCCTCGATTCTCGCTTCGTTTAGGCTGTGTTTCAGATCTTCCATAGCTTCCGGACTGTCTTTAGCATAACCGGCAGCCAAAACACGAATTTCAGCTTCTTCCCAAGGCTCGCTGCGAGTGATTAGATACGCGAACAGCAGCATTAATCGGCTCGTGGCACCACCCCACCACCAGACATCGATACGCCGTTTCTTAACCGATGCTGTTTGAAACTGTTCCCATTTGTTATCATCGGCACCCAAAATCACAATATTTTTCCCTATACCATATGCTGCTTTGAGGTTTCGGATGAAATAACGTTCTCGAAAGGCATCATGAGTTTTCGATTTTGGATCAAGCCAGTTCAAAAGAATGGTGTTGGCCTTCATCGGTCCGATACCGATCGACTGAATCAATGTGCTTAGAGCGACCTCAGAATCCGAACCAAGAACCACCAGGGGAAATGCATCAAAACCTTGCTCGGAAATATCCGATCGAAATTCTTTTTCGGTTTCCTCCTGCATCTTGAGCATCTTCACACCCTTGCCTTCCAGTATTTTAACAACGGTTGTTAGACCGCTTTTTCCCTCCAGCCATGAGGCAAAACTCAACAACATTGATCTCCTATGGGCATCTTTGGAAAATGCAAGAATCTGGGG
Organism: uncultured Desulfobacterales bacterium; assembly: GCA_937998305.1. Taxonomy (GTDB): domain Bacteria; phylum Desulfobacterota; class Desulfobacteria; order Desulfobacterales; family UBA11574; genus UBA11574. The sequence goes on from CALLDL010000027.1 coordinate 19,710, forward strand.
GCGCCAGTCACGATCATGTTCCGGCTCAATATAAGCATTTAAAAGATTCTCTCTGGCACGCTGTAAATAGTAGGATCGACGACTGTCGGCCCACCTCGCCGGACCGCTTGTTCGTTTGAGATACTGATGAATGGCAAGCAATATGGAAACGGCAATCAGTCCAACCTTAAAATCAATGGCCAGCATTACCAAAAGACAGGCCAGAAATCCCAAGAGGCTGAGACGCATGTCAAACCATTTGAAATTTGGACGAAAAGAGGGGCTGGCGGTCCGGGCTTCGTAAAAAGTTGCGTAATTTAGCAATCCATAGGAAATGAGAAAAAACATGGAGACGACACGAGCGATGAGATTCAGTTGCCCTAAACCAATGGTTCCAAGAGCGATGGATGCCGACAACAGCACCGCACGCCGTGGATTATCTAAAGGGCCATCCCCTTTGGCAAACGGCAGCAGAAAGGGAAAAATTCGATCCGAAGCCAGAGATTGAAGAATTCGCGGTGCTCCCAAAAAGGAGGCCATGGCCGATGATAATGTGGCGGCCACTACTCCAGAATCAATCAGAAAGCCAAAACGTGCCACCCGTTTCATTGCGCTGTAATCTTGGATCATTATCTCCTTGGGAAGAACACCGGCAAACACTATGGCAGCCCCAAAATAAACTATAATCGAGATGCCCACCGCCATAAAAGTTCCCAGCGGTAAGCTGCTCCCGGGGTTCTTAAGATCTCCGGACATGCTCACCCCTTGTGTAAAACCGGTCACCGCCGGAAAAAAGATGGCAAACAACACCCAGATATTGAGACTTTCCGCTGGAGGTTTCCAGTTCTCAACCATGGTCGAAAACTCCCAGCGTGGGATACCGCCAACAAAAAAAGACAACAGCGCACCCACCAGAAGCACCATGACAACATACTGGAAACGGGTTGCCCAATCGGCACCCAGCCAGGCAAAGATGAACAAAAAGGATATGGCTAAAACTGCTATAATCCTGGGATTGGCAAATATATTTTTCGGTAGCAGCACCGTCATGGCTTCACCGAATCCAATACAGTAAAAAGCGATTGAAACCGATTGCGCTAAAAATAGAACCAAACCAATGGCACCTCCGAATTCCGGGCCAAGGGTCCTTGAAATCAAGTAATAATCGCCGCCTCCCTTGACTTTAATATTGGTGGCAATTGCTGACAAAGATATGCTGGTCAGAACCGAAATGGCATTGGCGAGGGTGATAATGATCAAAGCGCGTCCGAATCCTGCATTGCCGACCACATAGCCCAGTCGCAAAAATAGAATGATGCCCAGAATGGTTAAAACGCTGGGCGTAAAAACACCGGCAAACGTTCCCAGGGTACCTCCTTTTTGGTGGTTTTCGGTCTTGGTACCGATGGTTGTCATATGTTCTCCAGCCTGATGAGAATAGATGTTTGGAAGTGTTGAAACCCTGAAGTCACTATCTGCGGTGTTGTCGCCGCATTATTTTAGTTTTACAACAACCCTTCTATTTTTGTCTCAACAGGATGTGTCGGGTTACCAGGGGTGAAAGGACATAAAGAAACATATACGTTAACGCGACATATCCCAAATAGGGTGTAAATATGGAAATAATCAGCAATATCATATTAAAGCGACCAAACCAAAAATGCTTGTCCATAAAACGGCCGAGATGCAAATAGCGAATGGGATAAAAATTCATTAAAATAGCTGTAAAAATCATTAGACCGAAACAGAAAACACCCCAGTGGCGAGCCCATTCCAAAGATCCTACAACGGCCTGGTTGAACATGATCAATGGGGCTGCAACCAGTAATGCTGCTGCCGGTGTCGGCATGCCTTTAAAAAATCCGGGAACAGGGGTGCGGTCAAAGGTAAAGTAAACCAGCCGGGCGCCCCCCATAAGTGCATAGAGTAATGCAACCCATCCAATCGGAAGTTGCCGGATCACGGGATCAGATGTATTTGCAAAAGACAAATAAAACATCCAGGCCGGAACAATACAGAAACTGACGGCATCGGCAATGTCATCAAGAATACCGCCAAAGCTGATCCGAGGTATGCGTTCCTGATCGGGCAGGGGCTCTGTCAGGCCCAATTTTCGGGCCAGGGCTCCGTCGAGTTTGTCGAAAATGGCAGCGCCAATCAAACAAAGATAGGCCTCACGAAAACGATTCTGATAAGCAAAAAGAAGTGCCAGCAACCCCATCATTGCGTTCATGATGGTCAATGTGTTTGGGAAAAAAGACAAAATGTTTCGCCGTATGCGTTCATCCTCATCACAGATCTCGTCCAGGATATAGGTCCCGTATTTCCGACAATATGCGGCGATAGATCCAAAATTTATGATCAAGAAGATGATCTCGATTAAAAACAAAACGCGCAGGGGTAGATTCCCCAGCCAGGAAATCCAGGTGTAAATCTTGAAATCCGGGCCTCCCGTTACAAAAAAAGCATGCGCATATAAGAGCGTGCCGACCGGAGCCGCCACTATGGTTCTGAGACGTGTAAACTCTTTTATTTCCGATTCCGGCCCTGCTCGCATGGCGAAAAAACGCATAAAATGGGCAAAATTATCACGAATTAAAACCGTTACGCAAAGAATCAAAACAAAAATGCTGTGCAACAATTCAGCCTTGGTGCCGGCAGCAGAGGTAAAAAGAAGACGCCACATGGCGCCCACGGCCACCAGTGGGAAAATGAGCGAATATACAATCTTGTCCATGACCCGGTCGGCAAGATGCGCCAATGTGGAGTGTAGCTGAAAACGGGTGGCCAGCCATCCGTCGATCAGGTCAAAGCACATAGAAATAAGAAGCAGCATCACCCCCAAGGTGTAGAGCATCGGGTTGCGGGTCCACATGACCGCAAAGGCGCAAAGCATACCGCCAAAAACAAGCGGGGGCCTACCGTAAACCAGCAATGCTGAAAATTTTCTCTGAAAATTGAGTGTTGCCGACATGCCTTCTTTTTTCTGTTGATATTTAAGGAAGTTCGAGTCTTAATGAACATGTTTGTTGCTCCGTTATATTATTCTCCACCCTTTGTTCAGTCAACCTAAATAATATGTTATAAGCATCCTATTTCTAAAAATTGACATTTAAAAATTTTAGGTTATACTTATTCGAAGAAATTAACATTGATTTTATAATGTTGAATCCATTCTCCCGGAAGCCGCTTTAATGTTGAACAATCTTCATATGATGTAGGGTAAAAAATGTATTTAAGATTGAAGTCTGTTTTAAGAACCCTCCTTTACTTTAGCATTATTTTCTGGGTACTGTCATCCGGTAGTCCTTTCGCCAAACCCGTTGCAAAGGGAGAGAGCCCTAAGGAATCTGTTTCAACCCAGACCGCCCAGACAAGCAAAAACAAGATAGATTCCCCTCAGGTCCATGCCGAAAAGAACGAAACCCACACCTCAAAAGAAACGGCCGTTGACAAAGCCGGCCAAAGAATTGGACAGCGTATCGACAAATTCAGTGATGCAGCATCTTCAAAACTTGGTAAATGGATAGATACCGAAGTTTTCTTAGGAATTACCTGGTTAAAACTGCTCTTTTGTCTTTTGTTGACCTTTCTGGTGATCCTTTTCGAGCGGATGCTTAGATGGGTGATCAATATTGCCATTCGAAAGACACCGCCGCATGAAAATATCATCTCATGGAGAAAGCAATTTCTGGAATCTCTCTCCAGGCCCCTTTCCCTGTTTGTCTGGTCGTACGGGATTTACGGCGCCTTATCACCCTTGTACATCCACTTCCATACAAAAACCGGAGAAAACCTGGTACATCTGGTGGCCCAGAAGGCTGCATATGTCGGTGCAACCATCGCCATTTTTTGGTTTATCCTCCGTCTGGTAGGGATCTTGGACGTATATCTGAAAAGATGGGCTGCTGCTACCGAAAGCACCATCGACGACATGTTGGTTCCCATTGTCGGCAAAACGATTCGCCTGTTTATTATTCTCATCGGTGCTATGATCATCATTCAGAATATGACCGGGCTTAAAATAGGCCCCTTGCTGGCCTCTCTGGGCATCGGCGGTCTGGCCGTGGCCCTGGCTGCCAAAGATTCCATCGCTAACTTTTTCGGAACACTCACTATCCTTTTCGACAAACCGTTTCAGGTGGGCCAACGAATCACCATTGACAAATATGACGGGACCGTTGAAAACGTCGGCTTTAGGAGTACCCAAATACGAACACTTACCGGTCATCTGGTGACCATTCCCAATGAAAAGCTGGTTAACTCTTCTGTGGAAAACATCGGCGAACGGCCCCATATCAGATGGTTAACCAATATCGGAATCACCTATGATACCCCGCCGGACAAAGTTGAAAAGGCCGTCCAAATCATCCGGGAAATTCTGGAAAATCACGAAGGGATGAAGGAAGATTTTCCGCCCCGAGTCTTTTTTAACGGCTTCAACGACTGGAGTCTCAACATTATGGTAATTATATGGTATCATCCGCCCAATTATTGGGATTATCAGGAATGGCTGCAAAAAATCTGCCTTGAAATCATGCGCCGGTTTGAAGCTGAGGATATCGATTTTGCCTTTCCGTCCCGCACAATCTACGTTGCCAACGACGATAAACGCCAACTTAAATTAAAAATGCTCAAAGGTGAAAAATCCTGATCTTTTTCTATCGGAAAGGAATGACGTTATGCCGAGATTTATTAAAAGACAACTTAAGAAGGCGGGAGCATCTCCGGGAACACTGGTTCATGTTGGTGAACAAAAGGCTGACGCTGAATTCCAAACTTTCCTGTTATGCTAAAAAATGAGCAGCCTTTCCCGGGTTCGATCTTTGTTATTTGTCTCTAAACCTAATGAAAAACAAATTTAATAATTCAGGTTAGGTGGCCTGGAATTTTTTAAAATCCATAACGGTTGTGTATTACATGACTGCAGAGCCGATCCCGGCCTTGAAAAATTCCCGGTTCATTCGGGCGATATTGGAGATGGAAATCTCCTTGGGGCATTCTGCTTCACATTCTCTTTCATTAGAACAGTTGCCAAAGCAGAGTTCGTCCATTTTTCGAACCATGGCCAGGGCCCGCTGGGCGGCTTCGGGTCTTCCCTGCGGAAGCAGGGCAAGTTGGGAAATCTTTGCCCCGGCAAAAAGCATGGCCGAAGCATTGGGGCATGATGCAACACAGGCGCCACATCCGATACAAGCAGCAGCATCCATTGCTTTTTCCGCGATTTCCTGGGAAATCGGTATGGCATTGGCATCCGGGGCGCCCCCGGTGTTTACAGAAATATATCCCCCTGCAACGATGATCTCATCAAATGCGCTGCGATCCACAGCAAGATCCTTTAAAATGGGAAATGCCTTGGCACGCCAGGGCTCGATGACGATGGTATCACCATTGGAAAAATACCGCATGTGAAGCTGGCACAGTGTGGTCCCTTCTTCCGGGCCGTGTGCCCGGCCGTTGACCACAGCGCCGCACATGCCGCATATCCCCTCCCGACAGTCGTGATCAAATGCAATGGGATCTCTGCCGTCAAGGGTCAGCTGTTCGTTAACCACATCGATCATTTCCAAAAAGGACATGTCTGTTGAGATATTGGCGGCATGATAGGTTTCAAAACCGCCTTTCACCCCGGCGCTTTTTTGGCGCCAGACGTTTAAAGTGATGTTTATGCTTTTGGTCACTTGTAACTCCTTTGTGTTAATTCGACATTTTCAAAAACCAGCGGTTCCTTGTGGCGTCCGGGCTCCGTGTCATCCCCTTTATATTCCCATGCAGCCACATGACAAAAATTCTCATCATCACGCATGGCCTCTTGTTCCTCGGTCTGGTGGGCTTCGTTGAAGTGACCACCGCAGGATTCTTTACGTTCAAAGGCATCCATAACCAAAAGTTCTGCAAACTCGAGGAAATCGGCCACCCGCCCGGCCCGTTCCAGACTCTGGTTAAAGTCTTCTGACAAGCCGGGAACAAGTGCATTTTTCCAGAACTCTTCTCGAAGTTCCTGGATCAATTTTCTGGCTTTTAGAAGTCCGTCATCGTTTCTGGACATGCCGCAGTATTCCCAAAGGATGTTACCCAACTCACGGTGAAAGTCATCCACCGTCCGTTTTCCGTTAATGGACAGCAGCTTGCCGGTCTGCTCGTTGACATATTGGGTCGCTTCTTTAAACGCCGAATGATCGGTGGTCACTTCTGTATGGTCCATCTGTGCGAGATAGCCGCCGATGGTATATGGAATAACAAAGTATCCGTCCGCCAGTCCCTGCATCAATGCACTGGCACCCAGACGGTTGGCACCATGGTCGGAAAAGTTGGCTTCTCCCAAAACAAAAAGCCCCGGTAATGTACTCATGAGGTTGTAATCCACCCATAGGCCGCCCATAACATAATGAATTGCCGGATAGATCATCATCGGATCTTCATAAGGGTTTGATGCAGTAATCTTTTCATACATTTGGAAAAGGTTGCCGTATTTTTGGGCGATGACGTCTTTTCCGTCTCTTCTGATGGCGTCCTTAAAATCAAGATACACCGCAAACCCTGTCTCGCCGACACCCTTTCCCATATCGCACTGGGCTTTGGCATTTCGCGATGCCACGTCCCTTGGGACCAGGTTGCCGAAACTCGGGTATTTTCTTTCAAGATAATAATTTCTTTCAGATTCGGGAATCTGGTTCGGCGGTCGTTTGTCTCCGGTCGCTTTCGGCACCCAGACGCGACCGTCGTTCCGCAAACTTTCACTCATAAGCGTCAGTTTGGATTGGTAGGTTCCATGTACGGGAATGCATGTCGGGTGAATCTGCGTATAACACGGATTGGCGAAAAAAGCGCCTTTTTTATAGGCCCGATACGTTGCACTCACATTGGATGCCATGGCATTGGTTGAAAGGTAAAAGACATTGCCATATCCACCGGTGCACATGACCACTGCATCGGCGGCGTGGCTTTCGATGTCGCCGGTAACCAGATTTCTTACAACAACGCCCCTTACCTGTCCGTTGATGACCACCAAATCCAGCATTTCCCGGCGAGGGAACAGGGTGACCTGGCCGGCCCCCACCTGTCGCATCAATGAGCTGTATGCTCCTAATAGAAGCTGCTGCCCGGTCTGGCCCCTGGCGTAAAACGTTCTGGAAACCTGAGCACCACCAAAGCTTCGATTGGCCAGGAGCCCGCCGTATTCGCGCGCAAAGGGAATCCCCTGGGCAACACAATGGTCGATAATATGATTGCTCACCTGGGCGAGGCGATAAACATTGGCTTCTCTGGCTCTGAAATCACCGCCCTTGATGGTATCGTAAAAAAGGCGCCAGATACTGTCGCCGTCATTCTGATAGTTTTTGGCAGCATTGATTCCGCCCTGGTCGGCAATGCTGTGGGCCCGCCGCGGGCTGTCCTGGATGCAAAAATTTTTTACGTAGTAGCCGAGTTCGGCCAGCGAAGCAGCAGCCGACCCGCCGGCAAGACCCGTACCCACCACAATAATATTATATTTTCTTTTGTTGGCCGGATTAACCAGTTTGAGTTCAAAACGGTGTTTATCCCATTTTTCTGAAAGGGGGCCTGAAGGAATTTTTGCGTCAAGCATGATGGTTATCTCCTTATCCGTATCCATCCATAAATGGTCTTTTTGTCCAATATCTGCGCTATACTCAAAAAATAATCCTCGGAATATCGATCATATGCCTGCGGTAATTTTTTTCGCATGCCTTGATCTTTAACAAAAATCCTCATTTATGGATAGACACTATACTAATAGCGAAACATAAATCGGAATAAAACCAAACCCGATTCCGACAATCAGGCTGAATACAAGACTCAATCCCTTTAGAAAAGGCGTGTATTTCGGATGATTGGCGCCAAGGGTCTGAAATGCACTCCAAAAGCCATGACTGACATGAACTGCCGCAACGATCATGGCAAACGTATAAATCACGACATAGCTCGGCTTTGAAAATGCAGTCGATACAATCTGAAAAATGGTGGTATGGGTTTTATCCACAAAATGAAAATTGAACAGGTGGTAAATGACAAACAACAGCAGAATAACACCGGTGTACGGCATGGTTGCCGACCCCAGGGTTCGCCCCCCGGCACGTTTATTAACGGCATAGCGTTCGGGTCTTGCTGTAAAATTCTGATAAAAAAGGAGCAGGCCCGTACAAATATGGATCAAGGCAAAAAGCAACATGCCCCACTCAGCCGCCGTCAGCAGCGGTCCTAAAGAATGAAGATGCTCGGCATAGGAATTAAAAGCATCTTTACCGGCATAGATGGTGAGGTTGCCGACAAGGTGCAACGCCAGGAAAACACAGAAAAAAAGGCCGGTAACCGCCATCAACAGCTTTTTCCCGACAGAAGTCCACAAAGTATTGGTGAACCAATTCATTTTGTCCTCCGATATGTTGAACGTATTATGACATGAATAACGGCTGAACAAAACCGTGTTTAATTTCTTCTTTTAAGGCATAAAAAACATATAAATGCTTGTTAAGATCAAACGAAAAAATTATTCTTTTTTAGCTGGGCTGTCAATATAATTCTCAAGCCACCAGGCATCCCATTCTGTTTTCATAATACTTTGGGCGATGGCCTGACCGGTTTTGGTCTCCAAACGCTTTAAAGCGAACGGAAGCCACTTGTTGGGGGGGTCGTATCCGATGTCCGAAAGGGCTTTTAAATCCAAAATCAGTGCCAACTGATCTGCATCATGTGCAAGTTTGGACTCTAATGATCGACGTTCATTAAATTCAGCAATTAGACCATCGAGTGTTGTACCAAACGGTAAATTCTTGGTGATATGCTTCACGGCTTTATTTTCATTTGCCGTCACATATTTTTTCTGGACATAATTCAGGTCGCCGGTTTTTGCTTCCGGAAGATCGTGGACCAGACACATGGCAAGGAGTCTGAATGCATCCACATCAGGCTCCATTTGAGCCATGACAAAGGCAATGAATGAAACACTAAATGAATGTTCGGCCACGGATTCCTTGCCTGCACCCAGAAAATGATAGCCCGACCGGGGAATATTTTTTAAAATGTTTGCTTGAAACAGTAGATTTGCGATATTTTTCATATAAGCACCCTTTCATTCTAATATAATTAAAAAATAAAAGATTTCATATTCAGCTTTTATGTGTATTTGCAGGTTGTTCCAAAAGCAACCTAAAAATGAATGAAAATCGCCGGAATAACCAAATTTCTTGACACCAAAACCAGGTTCATATAGTTCAGGGATCAGGTGTTTGTATTTGTTAAATCGTCCACAACGCTGACCAAAATACAACCCTTTGATGGCCAATGATTTATTATAAAATAATTTTATAACCCACGGAGTTTTTATATGAATTCTACAAATATCGACATATTCAGTATGATAATGCATGCCGGCCCAATGGTTAAATTTGTTCTGCTTCTTTTGCTATTTTTTTCTGCCACATCCTGGGCAATCATGATCATGAAATATCGCTATATTAAAAAGGCATTTTCTCAATCATCTGAATTCATTGATTTTTTTTGGAAGAGCAGGAATCTTTCCAACGCGTTTTCCAAAGCCAAGCAACTGCGCGGCAGCCCCGTAGCCAGAATTTTTCGCGTCGGGTATGCGGAACTTAAAAATCTGAGCCGTTCCGACACTTCAAAGAAACAGGAATCGAAACGCTTATCAGAGAGCCAAAACACATCTTTGAGTGCAAGATTTACGGGAATCGACAACGTTAAACGTGCACTGCGCCGGGCGATTAACAGTGAAACGACCCGTATGATTCGAATGGTTCCTTTCCTCGCGACAACCGGAAACACAGCACCTTTCATCGGATTATTTGGAACCGTGTGGGGTATTATGAGTTCTTTTCATGGTATCGGACTTAAAGGTTCCGCCAGTCTTGCTGCCGTGGCTCCGGGAATTTCAGAAGCACTTGTCGCAACAGCGGCCGGATTGGCTGCTGCAATTCCTGCTGTCATCGCATTTAATCATTTTATGCAGAAGATAAGAATTATCGAATCTGAGCTTCACAATTTTTCCGCAGATTTCTTAAATATTATTGAACGTGATATAATGTAACCCGCAAGGAGAGATACAATGGCACTCGGATCCGAAAGCGATCGCCTGATATCTGATATTAATGTAACACCGTTTGTTGATGTTATGCTCGTTCTTTTGGTTATTTTTATGGTCACCGCGCCAATGATGATGCAGGGCGTGGACGTTTCACTGCCTGAAACCACGTCACAGCCGCTTGCTGCAAAAAAAGAAAATCTCGTCATCACCATCAACAACCAAAACCAACTATTTATTAACAATCATAAAGTCGCTGTCGATTTTCTTCAGGAGAAACTAAAAAAAATATTGGAAGGTCGAGATAACCGGGAGGTCTATCTTCGGGCTGACCGGGAAATATCTTACGGATTTGTCGTCCATGTTATGGCCGAAATAAAAGCAGCAGGGGTTGACAAGCTGGGCATGGTAACAGAACCGATTCGTGAAAAAAAGAAAGGCCAATAACAAAAAAAGCCGATATCCTCGCCCAGAGGAGTATGCTTTGGTTATCCCCTGAAAGAGGCTGTTCTCCTGAAAACTGGACAAGTTATATGTGTCTAAAGTGAGCTAAAGTGCCTATTTATCCCGTATTAAGCGGGGAAGTTATGGAGTCGCCTTGCTCCACTGATCTTATATAATTGAAAGAATTCCTTAATTTTAGCTCACTTCAAACTCTTGCAACGTTTCTTCGGGCAGAGCCATCTATCTCTGACTCCCGCAATGCGGGACAGGCATGGCCCATCGAAGATCCCGCCTTGGCGGGGAAGAACCAGGTTTGCAATGTTAAAAAAATAAACTGATGAACAAAAGAACATATCCTCACACTTACCAAGACGAGGAAAACGAGCGCCGGAATTTTTTTTCTAATTTTGCTGTTTCTCTTTTATGCCATCTGCTTTTTTTCGTTATTTTGTTTTTTGCTCCCGGCTATGCTACCGATAGAAACCCCTCTCTTTCGGTCATAAATGTCAGCCTTGTGACATTACCTTCACAGAACAACGCACCGTTACCTGCTGAATTTAAAAAACAAACGGCCGTCATAAAAAAGGATCAAAAGGCAACGATTCCGAAAACCGATCATAAATCCCCAGAGTCGATTTCTTTAAAGCCAAAGAAAAAAAAGGTCAAACAGTCTCTTAAGAAAAAGACATTCAAAACTGACAAAGTTGTTAAAAGTGCCATCAGCCAAATTAAAAAAGACGTCGACGAATCGAGACCTGATCAGGTCAATAAGGCCATCGCCCGCCTGAAAGATCAAGTCGAAAAGACCGGTCCTCCGGACCTGATCAAACAGCAGGATACAAAAGGAACAGGCCCCCCCGGCGGAACCGCCACCGGCAGTAAAAAGGATTTGGAGCTCATGGTTATATATCAGGTCGAAATAGCCTTTCGGATTCAAAAAAACTGGTCATTCAACAAGCAACTGGCCGGGGGTCGTACGGATCTTGAAGCATGGGCAGCAATCAAAGTCATGCCGAACGGCGAAATAAAGGATACATGGTTTGATAAGAGATCCGGCAACCGCTATTTTGATGAACAGGCAAAAAAAGCAATTTTAAAGTCGAATCCGCTTCCACCCCTCCCAAAAGGGTATTTTCGCCCATACTTTGAAGCCGGTTTTCACTTTACGCCTTCAGGCATTAATCAATAATTTGTGTTTAAGGAATACGTTTTCAGGATGTAAAAAAAGTCGTTCTATTTAAGGATTAAAGGAGCTTGCTTCCGCTATGAAAAGTTGTCGAACATTGATTGCTTGCTTGATCGCTTCAGTATTTATTCTAACGATACCCGGAGTGTCTCTGGCCGGATATGATTATATCGATATCACCCAACCTTATTTAAGAAAACTCCCTATCGCGGTCCCTTTTTTCAAAAAAATATCCGCTGGAGATGATGCTGCCCAACTGTCGAGAACATTATCTGATTTACTTTCTGATACGCTCGATTTTACAGGATATTTTAAAATTATGAACAGAGAAGCTTTTCTTGCAGATCCGCAAACGGATGCCGGTTTTGCCAATGTCACTTTTCACGACTGGACCAGTATCGGAGCGGAGCTTCTGGTTACCGGCGGTGTGTTGGTAAAAGACAATTTGCTCGAAGTTGAGCTTCGGCTCTACGATACCTTTAAGGAAAAACTGTTGATTGGAAAAAGATATAAAGGGGGGATTAGTGATCAGAGAAGAATCATCCGTCGCTTCTGTAGCGATGTGATTTATAGTCTGACCGGCGACCGGGGTATTTTTAACACTAAAATTGCATTTGTTTCAACAAGTTCTGGTACCAAGGAAATTTATATCTGTGAATTTGATGGATACAACATCAGAAGGGTGACGCACGCCAAAACTATTACCCTCACGCCTGCATGGTCATCGGACGGGCAATGGATTGCTTATACCTCATATGCCAGGGGCAAACCTGATCTTTATATAAAACATTTAAAAGAAAAGCGTGGCACTGTGGTTTCGAAAAAGGGGCTTAACATAACGCCTGCCTGGCTTCCAAACAAGTTCGATCTGTCGGCGACACTTTCATTTTCGGGTGATCCGGAAATTTATTTATTGACCGGAACCGGAAAAGTTATTAAAAGATTGACCAATAACAAAGGTATTGATGTATCACCAGCTTGGTCTCCGGATGGTAAAAATATGGCCTTTGTTTCAAAAAGATCCGGAACCCCACAAATTCACGTTAAAAATTTAGATTCCGGCCAGGTAAATAGATTGACGTTTCAGGGACGCTATAATACTCAGCCCAGCTGGTCACCCAAAGGAGATAAAATCGCATATTCTAGCATGGAGAAGGGTCGCAACAATATCTTCGTGATTGGTATTGATGGTCAGGGTCCGATTCAATTGACACACAACGAAGGCGACAACGAGTCACCGTCCTGGTCTCCGGACGGGAACCTTATCGTTTTTAGTTCAACACGGGAAGGGCCTTCCAGAATCTATGTCATGACAGGCTACGGGACCGATCAGAGGCGGTTACTTACCCTAAAAGGGCAGCAAACACAACCAAAATGGTCACCAAGAATGACTCGAAAATAAATATGAGTCTATGTCTTGCTTCTACAATCAAAAATTGTTAATCTTTTGTATTAGAGAAATATATCGTTTAGATTTTTACCATTAAATGCACATTTAAGGAACTAAAAAGGAGGCAACAATGCGAAAAAAATTGTGGATCATTTTGGCTCTGGCATTTATTATCCCAGGATTGCTATTCACCGCTTCATGTGCAAAGAAGGCTGTAAAGGATGACGCTGCTTTAGCACAACAGGCCGAAGATGAGAAAGCTATGGCTGAAAAAGCCCGGCAGGAAGAGTTGGCGAGACAGCAGGCGATAGAAGAAGAACGACTCAAGGAGGCGCAAGAGGCCAGGGACATGTTCCTAAATGATGACATCTATTTTGAATTCGATAGTTCCATTTTAACCTCAGAGGCACAGCTACTTTTAAAGAAAAAGGCAGAATGGCTCCAGAATAATCCTGAAGCGATGTCAACCATTGAGGGGCACTGTGATGATCGAGGTACCAATGAATATAACCTTGCATTGGGAGATAGACGTGCAACAAGTGCAAAGACTTTTTTGGTTGACCTTGGAATTTCAGCATCGCGCCTAACCACGATAAGCTATGGTGAAGAGCGTCCGGTAGATCCCGGACAGAATGAAGAAGCCTGGGCAAAGAACAGGAGATGCCGCTTTACCACAAATTAATGTGCTTCTAATTGATCGTAAACAAAATAAGTCGTCAAAAAGATTGATGTTTAAGATCAGTTACATATAAAGTAAAAAGGGATATTGGGATATTTGATCGATGCCGATATTATCCCAATATCCCCCACAGGGGTGGAACCCTTTAAGTGTAATCCTGCCATGAAAAAAAAGGTGTTCATTTTATTGCTATGCTCGATCATATTGTCCGGATGCGCGATGCAAAGGGATGTCGTAACACTGGATGATCGACTGGCTCAATCAGAACAACGCTATACGGAAGCAGAACAAAAAAATAAACAACTTGAATCAAAATTAGAGGAATACCGTAATGCTCGTGAGCAGTATGACCAAGAGCTTAGAAGCAAAACTGCAGGCCAAAATGCAACCCTCGATCAACTCCAGGAAGAAATCAGGATATTAAAAGGAAAACTTGAAGAGACAGATTATTTATTGAAACAAAAAATAAACGCATTTGCAGAATTATCCGAAAAAAGAGAGATTAAATTAACGAGCATCGATAAGACCGCAAGTTTAAATAAAGACCGTATCAAACGTCTGGAGCAGTATCTGAATTTTGATTCAACAGCACCTATTCAAAAAAGAAAGCCGGTTTCAAATAAAACGTCTGCAAAACAAGCCAAACATAAACTTTCAGAAAATGATGTATACAGGTCTGCAAAACAGGCATATGATAAAGGTGATTTTAACACCGCCCGAGAAGGATTCCAAAAATTACTAAAAAAATTTCCCAAATCAGAAAACGCTGACAACGCCCAGTTTTGGATCGGTGAAATTTACTACCGTGAAAAATGGTATGAGAAAGCGATCTTGGAATATCAGAAGGTCATCGAAAATTACCCAAAAGGGAATAAAGTGACGGCTTCACTTTTAAAACAGGGATTTGCCTTTTTTAATTTGGGAGATAAATCAAATGCGCGTCTGATTTTATCAGAACTTATTAAAAAATATCCAAAATCAAATGAGGCAAAAATTGCCGAACGCAAATTAAAAGGAATTAAACCTTGACGGGTTGTTGCTTGATACCAGATGCTGGATTCAGAATACATGATACAAGAATTACGGACCGTATCTCTCTCTTGATACCCGGCACTTTGTATCAAGAAAAGAGCATGGAATGATAAAAGTTATCGGTGTTGATCCAGGCCTATCTGCAACGGGTGTTGGAATTGTCAGAGGAATGGGGCTCAAAGTTGATGGCTTCTCCTTCGGTAGTATTCATACCTCAAAAAATCTTCCTTTACCGAGTCGCCTTGATCAAATCTTTTCAAATCTTCTTACGGTTTTAAAAGACGAAACGCCCGACCTTATGGTTGTGGAAGATGTATTTTCCGTTGAAAAATTTCCGAATGCCGGAATTACATTAGGAAAGGTTACAGGTGTTATCCTCCTTGCAGGATGCCAGATGGAGGTGCCTGTCATCGAAGTTCCCGTTCGTGAATCCAAACAGGTCTTAACCGGAAACGGCAATGCAACTAAAATGCAGCTTGAAAAAGCCGTTAGAAGTTTATTGAACCTGACAACGCCAATCCGTCCTTACCACGCTTCTGATGCAATGGGTTTGGCGCTTTTGGGATTATTCCGTTACAATGATCGTTCCGCGCAAAGGACACCGTACAAAAGGGAAAAAACAAAGTGCAATGATCGGTTATCTTGAGGGAAAACTTTTAAAAAAGGGAGATGATCGGATACTTGTTTTGGCAAATCAGGTCGGGTATGAAGTGTTGCTCCCTGCATTTGTAATGAATACCTTTAGGGCAAAGTCTGTGGGCGATCCGGTCGCTCTCTATATTTATCACCAGCAAACAGAACGGCAACCGAAGCCGGTTTTGATCGGTTTTAATCTTGAAGTCGAAAAGGAATTTTTTCAATATTTCATTTCTGTTGAAGCCATCGGTGCCTTGAAGGCTGTTAAAGCCTTAGATTTTCCTGTTCGTGATATCGCAAGAGCCATCGAATCGAAAGATGTTCACAAGCTTAAACAGTTAAAAGGTATCGGCGATCGTACAGCGCGCAAGATTATTGCCACTCTTGAAGGAAAAATGGATAAATTTGCGCTCATCCGAAAATCTCAAAAGGAAGAGATTCCCATGGTCGAGGATTTGTCTCAACAGGTTCTGGATGTACTTGTTGATCAGTTGGGTTACAAAATAAAAGACGCGAAACAGATGATCACCGATGCCATGAAGCGCAACAGCAATATATCAACCCCGGAAGAGCTCTTTGAAGAAGTATACCGTGAGGAAGATGCTCGAAGCTGACCCGCCTGCCATTTAAGGCACGAGCGGGCAGGTCGGTGACCATACCGTTAAACTGTCGTCGATGATAGTTAGGTGACGACATGGAAGCAATTGAACAAATAAACCCCCTACCCCTGAGTTAAGCAAATGACGGATGACATACTCACACATTCTTCCGACAAACAGGGTATTCTTACAGGATCCTGCCTTCCGATGGATCAAGAGCCGGAGATCCTGTCTTTAAGACCTGAACAATTTGCAGATTATGTCGGCCAAACTGAAGTTGTGGAAGCGCTTAAAATTGCAATTGAAGCAGCGTTACAACGCGAGGAACCGGTTGATCACATCCTCTTTCATGGACCACCCGGTCTTGGAAAAACCACATTGGCACACATTATCGCAAATGAAATGGGAGGTAATCTTACATCAACGTCCGGCCCTTCCCTTGAAAAAGGTGGAGATCTCATCGGTATTCTGACCCATTTAGAAGACAGGGATATCCTGTTTATCGACGAGATTCACAGATCACCCAAGATTGTAGAAGAATTTTTATACCCTGCCATGGAAGACTTTGCCGTGGACTTTATATTTGACAAGGGAATGCATGCCCGCAGTCACAGGTACCGTTTGAATCGCTTTACACTGGTTGGTGCTACCACCCGGGTGGGACTTTTATCTGCACCTTTACGCGACCGGTTCGGTATCTTCAGAAGTCTTGATTTTTACAATGAAGCGGATTTGGCAAAAATCATCCGACGTTCGGCTGCTCTGCTGAAGGTCACGGTTGATGATGAAGGAGCAAACGAGCTTTCAAGTCGATCCAGAGGGACGCCACGTATTGTAAACAGGCTTCTTAAACGTGTTAGGGATTATTCACAGGTTCGGGCAGACGGAATCATTACAAAAAAAACCGTTGAAGCAGCGCTGGTTTTAGAAGGTGTAGATGATAAAGGGTTAACCGATCTTGACCGTAAATATTTGAAAACAATCATCGATTTTTATAAAGGCGGTCCTGTGGGAATTGAAGCCATCGCAGCGACCCTCCAGGAAGAATCGGATACGCTGGTGGATGTCATAGAACCTTATCTTTTAAAAATCGGGCTTGTCACAAGAACATCTTCAGGAAGAAAGGCTTCGGAAGCGGCGTACAAGCACCTCGGATTCAGCTTTCAAAAAAGAATGTTTCAATAATGGATTCTTACGAAGCCGTCACCACGAATTTAGGGGCTTCGCCTCAATTGGAATGATGGAGCAATGAAATGATGGGTTAGAAGGATTTTTTACAATTTAATAGGTTATTTCACCTCTTATTCCCAATACTCCAGCATTCCAACATTCCATTCTTCCATACGAGTGACATAAACTAAGGTTCCATTAAATGACTCGTGATTTCATTAGATTGTAGAATTCTCTATACGTTATGTCGATTATTACACTCCTTACAGACTTTGGCACTGAAGATGCCTATGTCGGTGTCATGAAAGGTGCAATCCTTTCTATAAACCCTTCTGCCGTAGTTGTTGATATCTGTCATTATATCGATCCACAGGATTTGATCGAAGCTGCCTATCTCATCAAATCTTCATACAGATATTTTCCCAAAGGCACGGTACATATCATTGTTGTGGATCCAGGGGTTGGCGGGAACCGTTCAATCGTTGCCGTTGAATTGTCGGGTCATATTTTCCTTGCACCTAATAATGGTGTTTTAACCCTTCTAATAGATGAAGGAGAGGTTGACGCAATTGTTCGCGTCGAGAACACCCATTACTTCTTAAATTCCATAAGCCAGACCTTTCATGGACGGGATATTTTTGCGCCAGTTGGTTCCCACATATCCAAGGGTGTTCCCATTGAAAAATTAGGCCCACACCTGGGCATGCAAGATCTTATCCGTCTGAGTATCCCTAAACCATATATTTCCAATAAAGATGAACTTATAGGGACGATTATATCCATTGATCGATTTGGGAACTGTATTTCTAATATTAATGAAAATTGTCTCAATAAATTTATTAAAAACGGCTCTGAAAAAAGACTTGAAATCAAAACAGATAAAACTGTAATTAAAAGTTTGTCCCGCAGCTATACAGACGCAGGGTCGGGGTGCCCTCTTGCTATTATCGGGAGCTTCGGATACCTTGAAATTGCTCTGAATTGTGACAATGCCAGCCATCAGTTAAACGTTGAAAAGGGAGACACCATTACGTTGAAATGAACTGTTGCAGGAGATAAATAGTGAAAAAAATATCGGAGGATTTTTCCATCATTGATAAAGAATTAACTATTGATGGTACAGTCTCTACCACTGGAAGGCTTATCGTCAAGGGTATTTTGAAAGGTACGGTTATTGGAAAAAATGTTGTCATTACCGAAGAAGGATCTGTTTATGCGAATGCGAAAGTTGCAAGCATGACCATCGGCGGAACCTTTGAAGGGGAAATCAGAGCTTTGAAAAAATTGATCCTATTATCAACCGGAAAATGCACCGGTAAAGTTGTCTGTAAGGATTTGGTGATCGAAACCGGCGCAATTTTGAACGCTAAGGTAACTTGCCTCTCTGGTGAAGATACCGGTATAGACATCCAAAACAAAGAGACGATATTGTAATTGATATTGATTGGACATCATAATGCTTAAAAAAATTATCTCCGGCGGACAGACCGGTGCCGATCAGGCTGCTCTTGATGTTGCCATTAAGCTTGGAATTCCATATGGTGGATGGATACCCAAAGGGCGGTTAACAGAAGAGGGCGTTTTAGATAGTAAATATAAGCTCAAGGAGATGGAAACCACCAACTATAATAAGCGGACCGAACAGAATGTCATAGATTCTGACGGCACCCTGATTATATCCCACGGCAGGCTCACCGGCGGATCAGATTATACCCGTGAAATGGCCCTCTTACATCATCGACCTTGGCTTCGCATTGATCTGAACAAAACCGGTGCCTTTCAAGCTGCTGGAAAGATCAAATCATGGATTACCGAAAATGAAATTAAGGTTTTAAATGTAGCAGGACCCAGAGCGAGCAAAAATCCGGCTATATATCAGGCTACAGTCGACATTATAGAAACTGTTTTTTATCTGGATCTTATCGATGACACCATACCCGCCTCTTTTACCGTTACCCCTAAGCGTCGCGCTGAAATGGAAAAAGAAATCCTGCCTCAAACCGTTGAAGAGGCTACGGATAAACTTCTATCAAAACTATCGCTGAGAGATAAAACCATGATTGCTAATATTCCCAAAGAAAATGTGATGGACCTTTATCACTCACTTGAGGAATATATGCAAAACGAAGTCAGTTTGTGGCTCACAAATGAATCGTTGTTAAAATCATGTCGTTCGATATCCGGTGATAAACATTTGAGTGAATATGGTGCGTCTTTGGTCATCGTTAAATTATTATGGGAAAAGCTTCAAAACACCAATGTACTGAAAATTGTGAGGTAGTGTCCATCCATAAATGAGGATTTTTCCCCAATGTCTGCGTTATGCTCAAAAAATAAGCCTCGGAATATTAAACATATGCCTGCGATTATTTTTTTCGCATGCCTTGATTTTGAAGAAAAATCCTCATTTATGGATGGACAATAGGTAGTTCTTTTCTTGTAATAGTATAGTCCTTTGAAACAAATCGATTTTAAAGAGTCGGCAATGTTTTCAAAAGGTTAACGTGTTATCTTTTCTCTTATTCCAATATGATATAGGGTTATGAATTATGCCCCACATTATTTTTATATGTACCGGTAACATATGCCGGAGCCCCATGGCAGAAGGTTTTATGCTGCACAAATGCAAGGAAATGGGCCGTCATGATCTGACGGTTTCATCCATGGGAATTCACGGACTAAATGATTTTCCAGCTACCGAGTATGCCCAAAAAGTCTGTGGAAAAGACGGCTTTGACATCTCATCTCACAAGGCACGATATCTGGTAGGAGATGAGCTGCAAAAGGCCGATCTTATTTTATGCATGGAACCTGTTCACAAAAAATTTGTGCAAACCTTTTTCCCTTGGCTTCATAAAAAAATCTTTCTTCTTGGGGCCTGGCCTGAAAAACAAACTCGAAAAAGTGCCATCAAAGATCCCATGGGCGGTTCGTACGAAAAATATCAAGTGGTGTTCAGTCTTATCAAAACCCATGTTGAACGCATCTTCCCTTTGCTATAGACAAAAAGAAACGCAGTTTGAAAAGGGTAAAAAATACACCATGAAACTACAATCAAAACTTCCGGATGTCGGTGTCACCATTTTCACGATTATGTCGAAGCTGGCAAATGACCATAATGCCATTAACCTTTCTCAGGGCTTCCCGGATTTCGACGTTCATCCGGACCTTTTGACACTGGTAGACAAATTTATGCGCTCCGGACACAATCAATACGCGCCAATGCAGGGTGTACAGGCACTGCGCGATCAGATTGCAGAAAAAATCTTGGATCTGTATCATGCCAGCTATGATCCTGATTCTGAAATTACCGTCACATCCGGTGCTACTGAGGCATTGTTTGCAGCCATTAGCGCCGTTGTCCAACTCGGTGACGAGGTTATTATTCTTGAACCAGCCTTTGACTCGTATGTTCCGGTCATAAAGCTCAACGGCGGCATTCCCGTGTATGTCGAATACAAATTCCCGGATTACAGAATAGACTGGAATGATGTCAGAGATGTTCTGTCTTCTAAAACCAGACTCATTATCCTGAATTCACCCCATAATCCCACAGGCACTGTATTTACGGATACAGACATATCCGAACTTAAAAACATTTTACAGGATACGGATGTGCTGATTTTGAGTGATGAAGTTTACGAGCATATTATTTTTGACGGTGTAAGGCATGAAAGTATTGCTCGGCATCCTGAGCTTGTTGAAAGGAGCTTTGTGATCAGTTCCTTTGGAAAAACCTACCACACCACCGGCTGGAAAATTGGATACTGCCTGGCACCAACCTCGTTGTCTAAAGAATTTCAAAGGGTGCACCAGTTTTTAACATTTGCATCCAATACTCCGATTCAATATGCTTATGCCCAATTCATGAAAAACAAGGAAATATATTTGAGCCTTTCAGAATTTTATCAGCAAAAGCGAAATAAATTTTTATCGTTCATTAAAAATTCGCGGTTTAAAGCCTTACCCTGCCGAGGCACTTACTTTCAAATGCTGGATTATTCCGCAATTTCTGATGAATCCGATGTCGAATTCTCAAAAAGACTAACCACAGAGCATGGTGTGGCGTCGATTCCACCTTCTGTTTTTTACCACCATCAAGTTGATCATAAAGTACTTCGATTCTGTTTTGCAAAAAAAGATGAAACTCTTGAAAAAGCTGCGGAGAGACTATGCAAGATTTAAAAGTTACACTGATTCAGAGCGAACTGGTCTGGGAAGATATTGAATCAAATTTAACCGGGTTTGATAACAAAATAAATGCCATTGAAGAAGACACCCATCTCATCGTACTACCGGAGATGTTTTCCACCGGCTTTACCATGAATGCCGCGGCCCTGGCCCAGGACATGAAAGGTTCTGCGGTCAAATGGATCATAGAAAAGTCAGCAGAAAAGAATGTAGACATGGTCGGAAGTATCATCGCCGATGACGGCGGCAAATTTTTCAACCGGCTGGTCTGGGCCAAACCCAACGGTGAAATCTTCACCTATGACAAAAAACACCTCTTTCGGATGGCGGGAGAAGAAAAAATATACAGCGCCGGCACTAAAAATATGACTGTTGAGCTGAACGGCTGGAAGATCAGACCCTTTATTTGCTATGATCTACGGTTTCCGGTCTGGACACGAAATATTGCAAACCAGTTTGATGCAGCCATATTTATCGCCAACTGGCCTGAAAGACGCTCAGCCCACTGGAAAACCCTCTTGCAGGCCAGAGCTGTCGAAAATCAGTGTTACGTGATCGGCGTCAACCGTGTCGGGACAGATGGAAATGGCCTGTCCTACAGCGGCGATTCCTCCATCATCGATCCATGGGGAAAAATTATTTTCCAAAAAAGCCATCAGGCATGTACATATACCAACGGGCTGTCCTATGAAACGCTCCAAAAGTCCAGAGAAACTTTTCCGGTCTGGATGGATGCGGATAATGATATCATCCGCTCACCTTAATTCCCATTCAATTTGATTAAAGATGTCCTCAATCTGATACAGCGTCTTGTCGGCTTTGGCCAAGTCCCAATCCGCAATATGTTCTTCAACTTCCTTGTGAAGCTTGCGGAGTACGTCTTTGTGCTTAAGTAAAATCTTTCTAAAGGGCGGATTACCCTCCAGTTCGTAAAGGAGTTTGTCCAGCCTTCCAACGATGTCAAAGAGAGACGGTCCTTTTTCTACCCATGCCTCATGAATATAACTCAGGCCTTGGGCAATCTTGGGATAATCCGCCTTCAGACCCTTTTTGTAATATGGACGAACTTGGACGGTTAGTTGCATATGTTTGCTCATGTACTTTCTTCTCCTAATGATGATGGATCACAACATCTGTCGATTCTTGCCCTATTGTTTGATATCGGCAATAAACTTATTGGAAGTTTGAATGGCCTCATTCATATATTTGATCAAGCCGTCAATTTCTCCTTTCAGCGTGGAAAACTCCGACCGCAAAGAACCGATGGCCTGGGCATTGAGGTTGTGCTTGAGGAACAGGACATTGTCTCGAAAAGTACGCAAAACCGGTGTCATGCTTTTTTCAGCCCGATGCATGCTGGCGAGCATCTCACGGTAGCGGGATTTGGTGCTTTGCAGTTTCTGTTTGCTTGACCGACGCAGATCAGCACTCTTATAAAGATTCAACTCTTCCTCCCACTCTTCAAACAGAGCATCGGCAACAGATTCCACCTTGTCAATCCGCTTGGAAACTTTTTTTGCAGCCTTCTCACTATCTTCATACTCTGCATTTAACTTGTCATACGCCTTCTTCAGGTCGGTATTTTCAATTTTGATAACCGCGCCAAACTGCTCTAAGGCGGACTTAAACTGTTCCTGCGCTTCAGATTGTGCGTCTCGGGCGTCCTCCACCCGGTCAACAAGAATATCGCGTTTATGAATCCCCACCTTTTCCATTGCCCCATAATATGCCGTGGAACATCCCCCGAAAAAGGGAACCCATAAAATCGCAATCAAAACCAGCCAACCAGGCATAATGGTTGTTTTTCCCCCCACAATTTTCTCCTTATGTGACCCATATTATCATTTATCGCTTAACGACCAGTATCGGTTTTTTGCATTTTCGTATGATATTTTCTGAAACCGAACCGAGGAGCATTTCTTCAACATTGCTCTTTCCATGTGAGCCGATGACGATGATCGATATGTCTTTATTTTGTTCGGCATTTAATATTTCCTTTATCGGAACTCCTAATTTTACACTGGATGATACTCTAAAACCCCAATCTTTCAATTTGCCTTCTATTTCATTCAATTCTCGTTCGGCGTCACCTTTCAGCTTCTGTTCAACGTTTCCGTCGGCATTACTTTCATCAAAAAGATAGAGATAACTGAACTGGAGGTCCTTTTTATCAATTACATGAAGCACTAAAATTTCTTCCGCTCCGCTTTCTTTTAATTGCTTCAAATAGTTCAAAGCGATTTTTGATACGTCTGAAAAGTCTGTTGGATACAGGATTTTTCTGAACATATTTGTACTCCTTGCTCTGTACGATCTTGTTAATGATCCTTTAATGGCCGGTGACCAGCATGCGATGATTCATGAATCCATAGTTTGCTATTGCGAGTACGCTTCAACAATTGTCGAAGATCCCGAATCAGCGGGGAACTGCGGTACAATCGGCAATCCCGAAGGGTTTAAATTGTGTCATTTTTTGTTGTCAGATTTGCAGATGGCATAGTAGCTCAAGCAGTCTTGGAACCACTCTCGCATGTTTTCGACAAAGTCGGACCATCTCGTTCCCAGCGCCTGTCCTCTGGCTGTATCAGCGTTGCCTTCTCCTATTTTTCCATCAATAGGTGCGATGTCCAATTGGCAGCGAACGGGGATGCGGCAGCGCGATTCGGGCTCCTGGGTAGTGACCAGCGCCGAAGCGGCAAGGCCACCTCTTTTGAGAAGATCCAAGAAAGCAGTTCGCCCCCCGACCGTATTAACCATGGTTTCTTTGATAGGCGTAAGCCGCACCGATTCGAGCACTCCGGTATGCTTGTTGGAAATATTGTCGGAACCGACATAACTCACCCCTTCTTCGGTCAGAGCCAACTGAAAAATCCTGGCGTATATGGACTCTAACTGTATACTCTGTTTGGTGAGGCGATAGTGAGCCCTAAGCCCCCATGCACCGAAGTCGATATGCTCGCAGAATACAGGGTCATACCGCTTTGAAAAATGTGCTTCATATCGTCTGACCGCCTCTTCAAGTTTTGCGCGCATACTCCCACGGTCAAGGCTCCTCTCTTCAGCTTTAGCTGTTTGCATGGCCGCTGTTTTTAAAAGATGTTGTCTGAGTGCTTCACGATCATCGCTGGTTTCATAACGATTTCTTAGCGTTTCTAAATTCACCCACATGTATTGCTTGCTGTAGTATGGGTCAGATGAAAACAAAGAGAAAATCCACAAAAGCTCTTCAAGTCGATGATCGTCCTGCGGATCCACATCCATGCGTATGGGAAGTATTTCTAAAGCATCTCCGGTGACTTTGGAAAGGTCGGGAACGAAATACCCCCTGTTTGTTTTTGAGATCCGGAATCCCCCGACTCCGCTGCCACCTGTGACCGGTTTTACAAAAAAACGGCTTCTATTCCAATGTTGAGAAAATTTATCAACATTATCCAAAATAGTAGAAACGACCTGTGACGTGTCCATTTGTGATGCAGGAACAGTGACATAACGTGCCAGCAAGTCTTCCTTGTCCGCATCTTGCAGCATTTGGTAAGTTTTCCCCTTGTTTGAAAATATAGCCCCGGGTGCCGTGACCCGCCCGGGCAGCACGACAACTCCCATACCCTCGAGAATTTCCAGGACTTCGATGTTGTATGCCCTTGAATCAACACACTCACTGATAACCAAAGTAGACTTTGGGTTTTTATTGACAGCCGCCATCAGTTCTTCTTTGGTATTCACGAGCAGACAATAAGCGTTAACACCTAACCGTTTGATTTCATCTTGCAATACCCGAAAGGATTCAGGGCCGGTTGGAAGCCGGTCGTTAGAGGCATCAATCAAGACGATGGTGTCTGGAAAATGTGTGGCATTCGGAAGATCTAAGGCGTATTTGGAAAGTTCTTCGTCTTTTTGTGCCAGTTTGTTGAAAGATGAGATGAGTTCTACTCCAAATTTGCCAGGTTCGCTGTCGAAGCCAAGGGCGTGAAGATAAAACGGCGCCTCAGTTATAAGCCCCTTGTGGCCAAGGGAGTACAGCTCGACAAAACGCTGCTCTATGTCGTAAGTATCCGGTGAAAAAAGTTTCATTCACTACCTCCATTAAAGGGGAGCACTCTGCAGCGGCTCTGTAATTCATTTACAAAAGTCGCAGCATAAGACTCGAGTTGTTTTAAGTGGCTGTCCAGAACGCTTTCAGTTGTTTGTATCATGGCAAAACGGGCTTCCTGAAAAATTTTAGTCTCTATTTCAGGGAGATTGCCCAGGATACACCACTCACCAGGACTTTTGATGTCACGGTAGGTCGTTCCATTTCGAACCCGTTCGATGGAGTTGTTCACAAGGGTGTAAATGCCCGCTTTCATATCATGCTCGATACAATAAGGTTCATCTTTCAAGCTGTGGACAATTAAGTGAGCGCCTTTATAAGGAGTCCGGTACATCTTTTTGGACTGCTCTAAAAAATCTTGGGTAAATTCTTCTATAAGGCCCATGAACTGCATCACGTGAAGAGCTGTCATGGGAACTTCACCCCTGTCCACTTGTAGTAATGATAAAAGCATGGTCGATCCCTGAAACCTCGGGTTTATCTCCAGAGCCAGCACCTCGTCGCCATTTAGGAGAAAATCCATACCAAAGAGACCCAAAAAGCCCTCGGTGCCCATGAAAAGGCCGATTTTTTCCATAATTGTACAGATTTCTTCTCTTATGGATTTCGGCACTCTATTGGCAGCTGAAAAATCATTTCCGCAGTAAATTTCAGCCCGGTTTGTGCATCCGTAGGTACCTACTATCTGAACCGACGGACAGGCAGCAATTGACCGCAATCCTTCACGTGTTTTCAGGACGACGCAATGTCCGTTTAAAGACGGCACCGGCAAATATTTAGATAGTTTTACGCGTTGTGAAGGTTCAAGTATATCTTCGACTCTCTCGAAGTCGGTCTCATTGTTCACAAAGTAAGTGTTTTCCCCGGAAGATCCCACCGGGGGCTGTACTACAAACGGGCCATCCAAAATATCGCTGGCCTTGGAAAAGGTTGTTTCAGCCAAAGGGCATACAAAAGTCGCCGGCGTCTTTACACCCAATATGGAAAACAGTTCCAGTTGCCGCAACTTGTCGTCAAACAGGTCCTTAAGCATCAAGGGGGGCGCCAAAACACGAAAACGTCTGTCATTTTCTAACACCTTAAGGGAACGGTAGCAAACCGTATTGATAGGTTCCTTCACACCACTGATGTATGTTTCAATCCGTTTCCGTGTCGGCTCTTCCCACAGCATTTCAAGATCCTGATTTCCCCAGTTTTCCCGCCTCCCGAGATCTTTTTCCACAGAAAACAGGGACTTTTCTGTCCAAAGTCTTGCATATTCCTCACCAAAATCACAACAAAATCCAGCATCTACGGAAACAAAGTCAAGCATCGTAAACGCATCGATGCCCCTCTGTCCTACCCAGGCCCAGGTTCCCCGGCATTTGCTCAGAGCATCCTTAAGTTTGCTCAGATTCTTTATCATTGTTCATTTCCACCGGAAAAATCCAATTCGAGGTATCCACAAAACCCTTTTGTACAAACCTGACTATTAATTTAGCATGTTTGAAAGCTATTTTTCCACCCATAAGCATTTTAAGATTACCTTTAGTGTGAAGGAACGACTGAACCCTATTGGGTCCGGTAAAGTAATGAAATTCCTTTGTAAGCGCGCCTGAACGTGAGGTGTCGGCCAATCCCCGTTTCACCCGCTCTACAATCGTATATGCTGTCTCTTCATCGAAATACACCAAGAGTTCTTCAAAAACTTCTGTAAATCCGGCCGAAAGAGACAGGTACACCGCCAAGCAGCGCCCAGCGTAAATTTTCTCCTGGAAGGGATAAAGGTGATCCGAATAGCGTTCAAAGTGAACCGCAAGGCCTTCTTCGGCTTCTCGGTAGCCTGCTGTACCCATGGAAAAAATACCCCATGGGAAGCAAGAACCATTGTGAATACGAACGGCGTGAACATCGATCTCGTGCACCAGAAGGCGTTTTACTTCCTGGGGTGCAAATAAGGCATTTCGATTAAGATGAATTACGCGGGAAACGCTGTCTACCGAAATTTTTGTGGCCATGGAAGAAACCAGCTTGATATCCATGGAAATACCAAGTTTTTCTAAGCGAGCCTCAAGGAACTTTGCAAAGTCTTCTGCTGAGCAGTTTCGTTCAGGTGGTATAACATTCGAAAATTTTTCTAGAACCCGGTGAGCCTGCTGGGCGTCTTCAGCGGTCGGAGCGCCGAAAATTTCAATAGCATACTGTGTAAATTTATCGCTACCAACCGCAGCGAACATATTTTTAGTCCTGTCCAGCTCAAGCTGTTTTTCCCGGTAGATTTCAACGACTTCATCCGGAGCATCCATGGATTCAAGAGGCAAAATCGGCTTAAAATCAATCCAGTTTGAAGGTGTATTTTTATATTTAAACGAAGGAGATTTTTTCTTGTTTGAAAAACGAGGGTGCAGAAAAGCTTTTTTTTCCTCGAGTAAGTTTGTCGGCTTCACCACCTGACCCAGTGTGAGTTGTTGCAGCAAACTTCTAAGCTTCTTATCCGTGGCGTTCATCGATATAGGACTATCGCTGTTCGATGGGAATATAATCGGTTTTGATAGGTCCGGTGTAAATCTGACGAGGTCGTCCAAGTTTCCATTTGGGATCATCGACACTCTCTTTCCATTGAGCGATCCAGCCCGGCAACCGGCCGATGGCAAACATGACCGTAAACATGTTGGTGGGAATGCCCATGGCTCGCAGGACTATGCCACTGTAAAAGTCGATGTTTGGATACAGATTGTATTCAATAAAATAATCATCTTTTAATGCCGCTTCTTCGAGTTCCTTGGCAATATCGAGTAACGGATCGCTAATTTTGAGCTTGGCAAGAACCTTATCACACATCTTTTTCATGATTTTGGCCCGCGGATCATATGCCTTGTAAACGCGATGACCAAAACCCATGAGTCGAAACGAATCGTTTTTATCTTTGGCGCGTTCAATAGCCCGGCGATAGTTCCCACCGTCATTTTGAATATCGGTAAGCATTTCGATGACCGCCTGATTGGCTCCCCCATGAAGGGGACCCCATAGGGCCGCTATACCGGCGGAAATAGCCGCATATAGATTAACTCTCCCACTCCCCACCAGCCTTACCGCTGAAGTAGAACAGTTCTGCTCATGGTCAGCGTGAAGAATCCAGAAAACATCCAGTGCCTTTACCAGGTCTTCATCAATGGGATACGGCCTAACCGGTGTATCAAACATCATGTTTAGAAAATTTGCACTGTATTTTAGATCAGGTCGTGGATAAACGACTTTGTGACCTCTCGATATCTTATAAGACATGGCTGCCATCGTCCGAACTTTTGATAATAGACGAGTAACCGTGATATTGATTTCCTCTTCAATGGTCTCAAGCTCCGGATAAAAACTCCTTAAAGCATTCACCATAGATGAGAGTATTCCCATGGGATGAGAAGCCCTGGGAAAGTTCTGATAAAAAATCTGCATGTCCTCATGCACAAGTGAGTTGTCATTAAACAGAACCGACATGTTGTTGAGTTCCTCTTTGGCAGGCAACACGCCGTTAATTAACAGATAGACGGTTTCGATAAAACTCGAATGTTCAGCCAGCTGTTTGACCGGGATACCTCGATACCGTAAAATTCCTTTTTCACCATCCATGAACGTAATGGAACTGGTGCAGCTGCCGGTGTTGGCATATCCCGGATCCAGGGTAATTAGGCCTGTTTTTTGGCGAAGGTTTGAAATGTCGATGGCCTTTTCGCCTTCACTGCCGGTAACAATTGGCAGTTCATATGTTTTGCCTTCAAATATAAGTTTAACCTTATCTTTCATATCCCACCTCTGTGTTTCAAATGAGTGATTACCGTTTAGTATTCCCAGTTTAAACAAAGTGATTAACCTCCTATTATATCAGCTGCATTGGCATGCCAATAAACTGCGTATAATCATACGTCTGAACAGGACGGAAACGCTTTTATATTGACTTGTGGAATTGCCACATCTCCATTTATCGAAGCTGCGTTAATTTGAAAAAAACTTTTGTATACATGAATATCAATATAACGTCAAGAAACCGTTGAAAAATATTTACAAACTATCGTTTACATGTGCTCTTAAGGTATGATAAATTTAGAATTCAAGTTTTTCACCCAATTATTGCGAAAAAGCCTTTGAAGCACCGAGCCGAAAGAAATTTTTTGCGTGTTCACGGAGTGTACTTCCTCGTGTGACGATATTGGCGGAGTGGCTTCGTCATTACGCATCCTTTATCCTGTACTTTGTATGAGGAGGCATTGTGTCTTTTAAAGAAAATCTTTTAAAAAAAATCAAACTAGACAAAATGGGGCGACAGGTCATTGCTTCCATCGGTCCTGTAGACAGTAGTCGCAAGATAGACAAGAAAATCATGCGTAAACTTCTCGATCTAGCCGATTATACTTACAAAAGAAAACGGGATCTCGATCTTTATATCGAGAATATCGATGCCGAAAAGACCCGGATTCTGGTGCTCGACAATGATCTGGCCATTTACAATACTTCTGTCTACGATGTTGCCATGCGCAAAAGTCCCACCGTAAAAGAGATGATGAATCCTTTCAATGTGGTCAAAATATTAAAAGATACCGACGTGGTCATAAGCAAAAAGGAAGACTCCGTTAAGACCGTTCAACAGGAATGCATCGCAAAACTGAACCTATCCTTTAACGCATCCGATCTCGATGAAATAGCCAAAGACGGCTTGGCGTCTTTTGAAAACGGATACTCGGACGGCGTCATTGAATGCCTTGATCTTTTTGCAGAAATTTTACATTACAGAAACGCACCCAAAGCCTTTAGAGTTGGCCACCACAAAATTACCGGAGCATTGGCCAAAAAAGAAAACGGGGAAGAAATGTTCGGCCCCATGGTCCTTTACAGTATGATTCACAACACTCTAAAATTGATCGATCAGCAGATCGGCCGTTTTGATAGAGAAGGGATAGAATTTATTCAGCACGTTGCAGAAGGAAAGGAGAAGGCCTCGGCAGAAGGCTCGGATGTTTTTCAATATCTCAAAGAAGCTGCGGTTGATCTATTGGAGTTGGAGATTAATGAGAAATGAAAAAAGAAATTGTGACCTCAGGTGCATCTGTTATTAGTAAGAAAAAAAAAGAAAGCCTTGAAGCATATCTGGGGAGTTGTGTAGGGGTCACTCTGGTTGATCGCCAGGCAAATGTGGGAGGATTACTTCACCTTCTTTTGGCCGAGGCTACAGGGATGGATATGTCTTTTCAACCTGAAAGTTATGCGACCACCGGCATGCCGCATTTTTTTAAGAAGTTGATTGATGCTGGTGCTTCGAAAGAGAGGCTGGAAGCATGCGTAGCCGGAGGTGCTCTGATCGGGCCCGTGTCAGATCAAGACCTGTCTTTAGATATTGGAGGGCGAACAGCCGAAGTGGTTCAAACGTATCTTGAGGATCAGGGGATTCCAATAAATGAAAGTGAAACCGGCGGATATTCTGGGCGCAAAATGAGTCTCGATCTTTATTACTGGAACACGACCATTCAACCTGCATTTCAAATTGAAAGGCCGTCGATGAGTCCTTTTCAAA
Source organism: uncultured Desulfobacterales bacterium (assembly GCA_937998305.1). GTDB lineage: Bacteria > Desulfobacterota > Desulfobacteria > Desulfobacterales > UBA11574 > UBA11574. The sequence goes on from CALLDL010000027.1 coordinate 50,705, forward strand.
CTGATGTTGTTTTCACCATTGATGAAGCGATTCAGAGAGTTAAGCCAATACCTCAGGTGGCACTGAAGGTCATCCGTATGATACACCAAGACGATTGTACAATGAAGGAAATAGGGCGTGAAATCCGCCAAGACCAGGTGATCAGCGGAAGAGTTTTAAATCTTTGCAACTCTGTTATCATGGGACTAAAAACGGTCGTCGATTCCATTGATCGAGCACTGATATTGGTAGGGGAAAAGCGCCTTTTAAAACTCGTCGTTACGGCATCTGTCAAATCGCTTTTCCCCCAATCATCTCAAGGTTATTCCCTGTGCAAGGGGGGAATCTTCCAGCATTCAATTGGAACTGCCCTGATTGCTCAAGAACTTGCCGTTTTTACTAAGAAGGCAGCACCCGATGTTGCTTATACAGCCGGCCTTTTGCATGATATAGGAAAAATTCCGATGGATCAGGTTATGGCGGCAAACGCCCCTTTTTTCTATAGATATACGCAGGAAAAGGGTGCTGAATTGTGCGAGGCGGAAAAATTGAAGTTCGGTATAGATCATACTGAAGCAGGACGGCAGTTGGGCAAGAGATGGGCCCTGCCGGACAATTTGATCAATGTGATTGCAAACCATCATTATCCCGAAACTGCGACTGAAGACAAAAAACTTGTAACGCTGGTGTATCTTGCTGATCTATTGATGTCAAAATTTCAAGCACACTACGAGTTGGAGCAAATCAATACGGAAAAATTATTACACAGACTGAATCTATTGGACCTGAATTCCGATCATCTTCCAATTCTGATTGATATTATCCCGAAAAACCTTTTTCAATCTGCATCCATGCCGATCTGAATACTAAAAAGGGGATCTCCATTAGAGACCCCCTTTTTATAATTTTTCTTAGTGGTTATGCCTTGCAGTCACACATTGGTCGTTAAACCTGCTGATATTTAGCCTCCATATTTTTTATCCATCAAGGGCCTGACGATCCGCCATGTCCATGAGGATTCTGTCTCTGGCCTTGTCGATACCCAGGGCCTTTCGCTTTTTGTCGATATGGGCGATCATCTTATGGGCATGTTTCACCGGATCCGGT
>CALLDL010000028.1 GCA_937998305.1 uncultured Desulfobacterales bacterium
TATGGTTAAAAACAAAACAACGGGAAGGCTGCTCATTAGAACTAATTCCCCATTATCTTGCAGTAATAGCCGAAGACTTGACTAAGAAGCCCACCGCTTAGAATGTTATGTCTATGCTTTTTTTCATGGGGCTTAGGTTGATTGTAGGGATAATCCCCACATTGTAGGATATATCCCTACGAAAATGAAGCATTTCCCTTATTGACATATCACTTTGTGGTACAGTATCTTGTTGATAAACATTATGGTTTTTTTGCATTCCCCATAATGTTACCTTCCTCTATTACCCCCCGGAGTTACTGGACTCTTGGGGGGTTTTTTATTGCCAAGACAATCCGAAAGCTCACCCTCAAGTTATGAATGTGATTTATTTTTTGAACAATATTCTTGACTAATCACATTGTGGCACATACAATTTAAATTATAGTACAGTAAAGGGTGATTCCATTCCTCCATTCTTTACTCTTTATTATTTTTTGAAACCCTTGGAAAAGTCGCCGCCAAATCCAGGGGTTTCTTTTTTGCTCAAAAGCCGGTCCTCTCTCCCTGTTTAAAAACATCTTGACATGTCACTTTGTGGCACTATTTTTTAAGTGTTAGGCTAACATTTGGTTTTTTCATAGCCTGACCTCCTTAGCCCCTGGTAATTGTCCGCCAGGGGCTTTCCATTCACAGAGTTGCCGGTTTTCGCTTCGTCAAGCTATCCTGTGGGATTGTTCACCATGCACTTAGGATATACCCCTACAAAAATGAGGCATGCCCCCCCATTGACATATCACATTGTGGCATAATATCTTGAGTATTAGGTTGAAGATAAATCAGCATGATGAAATTAAAGGAGGTCATCATGAGAGATTCCATTTTAGATTTCATTCTTTTAATAATTTTCATGTTTATTATAACACTCGCCTTTGTTTTTTCCATTGAGGCGATTCCCTTTTAATTCGCCAGGACAAGCCCGAAAGCTCATCTTGGGCCTGGTTAAGCCTCTCATCGGCCTATGTTATTTTTTTTCCTTGACCGTGGCTTTTTTGATAGGTCTGAAGAAAAATCAGGGATTGATATTAACAGTTTGAGTTGATATCGATCAATCCGATGGATTTCATATCATAAGATTTTAGAAGTAATGCCAGAGAATCCTATCGTCAGTTATAATATCGCTTGTGTATGGGCGTTGCAATATCAGATAGAAGACTCTCTCAAGTGGCTTAAGAAATCTGTTAGCAAAGGTTTTGATAACTGGAATTATATTAAAAACGACAAAGATTTGGAAAATATAAGGGATACTTCATATTTCACAGCACTTATCGAAGGAAAATAATTTTTATAATTTATAATTTTCAATGTTACGATACGCAGTTGTCGTTGTCGAAAATCTTAAAACGGCTACCATCGTACACTTTTGTATATGTTTCCCATAATAAGCCCCTTACTTTTTCCCTGAGTTTATCCACGGGCAGGGAATCAGGGACATTCCTTTTCGGCTCCGGTTGTCTATCCCATGGTTAAATTATTTTCGACATCTTTGACTGCCTTGTCATAAACCTATTATTTAGTCATGCCACCGGTCCACTACTCCATTTTCAACATAAACATAAATTGATTTATTCCACGGACCACCACGCTGATAAACGTACCGTTTGTGGACACCCCACGATCCTGTTGATTTATTAATGTGATATGGTTCACCCCAAGACGCAATAAGAGCGCATTCGGACATTCCCCGGTGGATTTTTTCATTCTTGATCAATTCGATTTCATTAGCTGTTAGATTGGTGCAGTTTTCCATCCTTTTGGCTCGCATCGCATCTTTAGTCCCCGTACTTTGACAGCTTATCAAAACCATTACGATCAATATGTTTAATAGTTTCTTCATAGTTTTCTCCAAGTCCACCCCTCTTAATTTGGTCGATGTTTTGGACGTCTTCAGCCGTACGCGCCTAGCCCGTGGGGTTAGTATTATGTAAAACTCTACATACATTTTATGTAAGTTACCCCATAATATCAAATGTTTTGGTGCGAATCAGTAGTGCTGATAATCACCTCCAATTTGTGTAACTGTCTAAGTTCATTGAAATTTAATTAATTCATTCTTCAAGCATCTGATTTCGCATGATTTTTGCATGTGCATATTTGCAAATAGTAAACATTATGAAAGAAGGAAAAATGTCAAAACAAACTGTTTGTATCTTAATTATTTTAAGTTTTGTTATAGTAGGCTGTAACTGGCAATCAGCTCAAGTCAATAGATATTCGCAAATTACAAAAACTTGGAACGGTCACAATATAGATGACCTTATGTATGATTGGGGATATCCTCAACAATTATTCACAACACCGAATGGAAATAAAGTATATGTCTACTCTCGGGAATTTATGTATACCACTCCAACATGGACCGCTCCAATTACTAATTTCACAATATATGGGGGAAAAACCAGCTCCCAGTACTGCTATACGTATTTCGAGACAGATAATAACAAAACTATTGTCAAGAGTAGTTATGAGGGTAACGCATGTAAATGACACTTGAGTATGTTTTTTTTAAGGAGAAAGTAAGAAGAGGGATAGAAGCTCAGTAACTTTCTGACTATCCATCAGACAATTGATTGTCAAAGAGCATTTCCCCTGCCAGTTATTTCGGTAGGGGTTTTTTATTTCAAAATAAAAATTGCCTGAAGGCTTTCCCGGGTATACTGTAATAAACCGCCCACAGCCTCACGGTTGCAGGTACCTTCAATCGCTATGTTTGATAATTGAGATTTCATTTTACTGTGGCCTCGGGCTTATACGATATGGATAATATCACCAAGTATTATTAGCATAAATGGTTGTCATTATATTCCTTGATTTATCTATGTTCACCCTATAGTAACTGTGGCTATGGCAAATAATAATGGCAAATTTAACATATACGAAGTCAATTCTCTCTTGTTCCAAATAATTTCCTACATGTCAGAAACCGAAAGGCGAAAACTTCAGGCCGCATTAATGGCTAAAGCAAGAAATGGAAAAGACCTGTCGTCATTGATTACTAGTATGTCTGAAGCAAAAAGATGTGAACTTTTAAAAAGGCTGACAAATTGGTATCTCTCCAAACAGTCGGAGTTAAGAGGGTACTCCAAATATTCCGAGTTAAGGGGGTATCCTCGGAAACCATTTGCAATCCCCGCTGAGCTCTCAAAAAATGGTTTTACATTTATGTGTTTGACTCAAAATATTAGCAATTCCGGTGTCTTTATTCAGACCGATTTTAGCTTTCATATTGATCAACAAATTACTATGATTTTATCGCCTCCTAAAATTGAAAAAGACATCACTGTCAGTGGTAGAATTGTAAGGGTCGATTCAGGAGGAATTGGTGTGAAATTCGACGAGCTTATACCTGATTTTCCACAGATTTCTTCACAAATATAGCCTATATCAAGAGCGACTTTAGAACTTATATTCATTCATAATTATTACTTTTTATAATCCTGTCACTATTTGAAACGCTCGGTTTAGGTTTTAGATATATTTGCCGATATATACATATAGGAGAAATGATATGCTATTGTATATAATATTAGGCATCACACTTATTTATGTTGCAGCGATTATTTACCTTTACCTAAAGTCTGAAAGATCGGTCTAACGGTTAAGTGTTACAAAACAGAAACGACTTGACGGCTTTGAAATTCATTTGACATGTGAAAACGAAGTCATCAATGATATCAAATTGGTAGCGGGGCCAACATGAGGGACGCTATCATACATCAAACCCTTTTCTCTCCCGTCATTTAATCCCACCAGCCATTGCCACAATATGATACAATTATTTAATATGATTATAATTTTATTGACACTACCAAGGTTTCAATATACATGTTTTTATAATAGATACTCCTTTGAAATCACGCCTCTATTTAGATTCGATTTCTATTGTGTAATATTTCTTATTTGCTGGCCTCATTCTCATTTAGATTCTCGGAACCTGATGTTTCATCACTTTAAGCGTTTAACCTTTTTTCAAAAGGGGTCATAATAATGAAATGCCCGAAGTGTCTATCTGAGAACCGTGAAGAGGCCAAATTTTGTAATGAGTGCGGTCATAAATTAGAACTCGCCTGCCCTAAATGTAGAAATACAAATCGCCCGGGGAGTAAATTTTGTGATGAGTGTGGTCACGACCTCTCCAAACCGTTTGCGTCCACTAAATCTCCTGACCCCTCGAAATCTTTTCGGAAAATTTCCAAGATGACTGAATCTCCCCCTTCACTCGAAGGGGAACGCCGGCAGGCCACCATCGTTTTCTCCGATCTTTCCGGTTACACAGCAATGAACGAAAAGCTCGATCCCGAGGAAGTGGAAGAAATCATGAGCCGAATAAAGGAAGAATCGGTGAACATAGTGGAAAGTTATGGAGGGATCGTCAATCAGTTTGTCGGGGATGAGATCTTGGCTCTGTTTGGAATTCCCACGGGCTATGAAGATGACCCCATCCGTGCGGTCAAAGCTGCCCTGGAGTTGCATAAGATGGTTCGACAGATAAGTCCCGAGCTAGAGGGTCGCATTGGAAAACCCCTTATGATGCACACCGGTATCAACACCGGATTGATTGTGACAAACCTGCGAGATGACCGGGATGGTTTATATGGTATCACCGGCGAAACGGTAAACACTGGGGCAAGGCTGAAGTCTCAGGCAGAATCAGACGACATTCTAGTCAGCCCGGAGACGAAGAGACTGATCGCACCCTACTTCGAAACGGCAGCACTTGAAGAGATCAGGATGAAAGGGAGGACTGAACCAACGATACCCTATCGAGTCATGGGAGAGTCAAAGATTCAAACTCGATTTGAGGCGGCGGAGCAAAAAGGTTTTACGGCTTACACCGGACGAGATCAAGAATTAGCTATTCTCCATGCCTGTCTTGAAAAAGCCATCCAGGGAGAAGGTCAATTCGTCACGGTGATGGGAGAAGAGGGGATGGGTAAGAGCCGCTTGCACTATGAGTTCCGGCACAAGTTGGACCGTGAAAAGATCACGGTTCTACAAGGAAGGTGTCAACCCTATGGGCGCAACATCCCTTATTTCCCTTTTATAGATGCTTTGCGACGGGGGCTCCATCTTAGAGAAGAAGATAGCCCTGCTGAGTTGTTGGAAAAAGCCGTTACCAACATCAGGGGCATTGATCCCTCGTTAGAGCAGTTTATCCCGCTTTATCTTCACTTGTTGTCCATACAAAGCTATTATACTCTGCCCGAACATTTGCAAGGGAAGGAACTGCGGAAGGCTATGGAAGAAGCGCTGGCCGTGATGATTACCCTGAACACGCAACATCAACCGATGGTAATGATCCTGGAAGACTGGCACTGGAGCGATGACGCCTCCCAAGCGGCTTTGAAACACTTGATTGGTATGACCGCCCCTTATGCATTGATGTTGGTGACCACGTACAGGCCCATCTATCCCGCCAATTGGGGTTATTTAAGCTATCACACCCCAGTTGTCTTGAAATCCCTGGATGGCCCGAATACTGAGAACATCATCAAGTCAATCACAGGAGCATCACATCTGCCGCAAGGATTGGGGGAATTGATTCTCGAACGATCCGGTGGCAACCCGTTGTTTATTGAAGAAATATGTTATTCTCTAATTGAAGAGGGCTTAGTGAAGGTAAAAGATGGAAAGGCAGCCTTGACTCAATCTTTGGTAAACCTCAGTTTGCCGGATACAGTGCAAGCAATTATTCGTAACAGGCTGGATCGCCTGGATAACAATAGCAAAGAAGCCCTTCGGTTGGCCTCTGTTATTGGCAGGGTATTTGGCCAAAGGATTCTAGAGCGGATCTATTCGGCCCGAATTGAACTTTCAGAATCGCTTGAAGCATTGAAGGCTTTTGAGGTCATCCAACAAACCCGGGTTTTGCCAGAAGCCGAGTTCACCTTCAGGCATGTTTTGACACAAAAGGTTGTCTACGAAACGCTACTTCTGCAACGGCGAAAAGAACTTCACGGTATTGTCGGACTGGCCATTGAGGAACTTTATTCCGAGCGTTTGGAAGAGCAGTTGCCGATTTTAGCCTATCATTATATCCGAAGCGACCGGCAGGATAAAGCCATCGAGTACGCCCTGTTAGCCGGAGATCAGGCTGCCGGTCTTTTTGCAAACAACGAAGCCACGACCTACTACGAGCAGGCTTTTACGATGTCCAAAACTCTTCCTGAATCTTTGAAGGTTCAAAAATGGCAAATTGACGCAATCCTTAAGCTTGCTTCTGTTGGGATAACACGACAAGACATAGAGAGAGATCGTACAAACCTGGAACAGGCTCGTGTCCTGGCAGAAACGTTAAACGACGAGGTTCGTCTATCCCGGATTCTTTATTGGCTAGGAAGAATCCACTATGTTCTTTGGAATCCGCAGGTTGCCACTGAGTATGCCAGACAGAGCCTTAATATTGCAGATCAGCTTGGAGATGAAGCCCTTGCAGCTCCCCCGGTCAATCTCATGGGTCGCGTCTATTGGCAACTGTCGGATTTTGCTCAGGCCAGTCATATGATGGAGCGGAGTATTGAGCAAATGCGACGGATTGGGAACAAAGTCGAGGAATCCACCGCATCGGCACTAGCCGGCTATGTTTTAGCCTTTCTGGGCGAATTTGATCGAGCCTTCGTCCATGCCGATCATGCTATCCAGCTGGCTCAAAAGATTCAAAACCCCTTTGCGAAAGCAAATGCTTACCATTTGCGAGGGTGCATTTATGATCAGCGCGGTGAGTGGAATCAGGCGATTAAGCAATATGAAGAGGCAATGAGTATTGCTGAAAAGGCGGAAGACCTCTTCCGGCTTTACTTGGTAAAATCTTATAATGGTCGAGCCCACACTATGATCGGAAATCCGGACCAGGGAAGAGTGTTGCTTGAAGAGAGTTTGGCACTAGCTGAACAGATTGGGACAAAATTCTGGCTTGCTTGGCAGAAAACCGCCCTTGCGGCTTGCCTCTTAAAGCTCGGGGAACTAGAAACTGGGTCTCATTTTTGTCAAGAAGCGATCCTTTTGGGCGAAGAAACAATCGATAAATATGTCATTGCCTATGCCAACCGAACCTTTGCTGAAATTTTATTTCATTTGGAACCTTCAGACCCTGAAAAGGCTGATCAAGCTGTTTTAGAGGCCATGCGGATTCAACAGGAAATTGACGTAAAACCCGAATTGGCAAGAAGCTATTTAAGTTACGCCAACTTGTTCAAGGATAGGGGAAAAAAGGAAAAAGCCATAGAATATCTTGTCAAAGCCATTGACATGTTCCAACAGATGGGGATGACTTGGGACTTGGCCCAAGCTGATGAAATACACCGAAACCTCGTGAAAGATTCAGGTAGTGCCTGAATTTTACAGGCGTTGAGTTTATCGCATTTGTTAGGTTAAGTGCAAATAGAAAGACAGGATAAAATAATATTAGAATAGCCTCCAGCTCGACAACCAATAGATTCGGCATTTACAATCCCATCAAATAATTGTTTTAAACTGTCAAAAATTTTAACATCTGCACTGTTTGTATAAATATAAGTGCCTAAACGAAATCATCCGGCGGCGGAAACGGAACATTATTTTGAGAATTACTATAACCATTAGGCGATTTTTTTTGTTCCATTTTTACTGAAACATACCACTATTTAGAACGCTTTGCCACCATGGTCGTAATGACGGCAGAGAATACTTCTATACTTTGCTGATTCGATAGTGATGCCAAGGTTCTTACAATTCCTCGGTCTTGCTTGGACCGGGACTCGTGCTTTTCAAGGTATGTAAAAGTGCAAGAGAGCGTGTCGTTTGGTCGAACAGGATGGTGCATACGAAGCTCATCAAAGCCCAGTGCAGCCATCGAAGCGGTGCGCCTCTCACCATGTGTTGCAAACCACGAAAGAATAGAAAAGATATGAGCCGAACAGGCAACGAGTCCTCCAAAAACTGACGACACTGCCGCTGCTTCGTCAAGATGAAAAGACCTTGGGTCCCAATGGCGGGCGAATTCGATGATCTCTTCTTTCTTAACCTGGTAGGTTACTGATTTGTTCCTCTTGTTTCCGACCTCAATATCTTCGAAATACATGATATCCATCAAAAATGTGCTCCTTTTTCTTACGGACTGCTGATTAAATATAATAACCATAAAAATCAAAAAGTAAAACGCCGTGAAATAAACTTTGTCTTGTTGAAATACGAAATAAACATACCCCGCCCCCCAGATAATTTAAAGACCTTAAAATTTGACATAACCACAATGTGGCATTATTTATTTGCATGGGACATCATTTTAGTAATGAATATTTATAATTACAACCCTTTTAAAACCCTGTCACTATTTGAAACGCTCGCTTTAGGTGAAAATGTAAAGGGGGTAAAACATGACGAAATACCGAACGAGTTTACCTCAACTCAATGGAGATATATTTCTCACTGATGGCGGTCTCGAAACCACTCTCATTTTTAAAGATGGTTATGAGTTGCCTGAATTTGCAGCCTTTGATCTGTTAAAAAGCAAGGAAGGGCATGACAAGCTTTACAAATATTTTTCGAGGTATGCTGCCATTGCCAGAGATCACGATGTTGGATTTGTACTTGAGAGCGCAACGTGGCGTGCCAGTTTGGATTGGGGTGAAAAAATTGGCTATACAAAAGAAGATTTGGCGGGAGTAAACCACAAGGCGATTAAACTCCTCCAAGAAGTAAGAAATGATTACGAGAGCGAAAATTCAAAGATGGTCATCAGTGCTTGCATGGGACCTCGGGGAGATGGTTACAATCCTGGTGATATGATGAACGAGGCAGAGGCTGAACGCTATCACACAACACAAATAAGAACCTTTGCTGAAACTGCCGCTGACTTTGTGTCAGCCTTCACCATAACTTATGCTGAAGAAGCAATTGGACTTGCCCGGGCAGCCAAGTCATCAGACATGCCGGTGGTTATATCCTTTACCGTTGAAACGGACGGAAAGTTACCATCCGGCAAGACACTAAAAGAGGCCGTTGAGATAGTAGATAAGGCAACAGATAAAACACCGGCATATTATATGATTAACTGTGCGCACCCTACTCATTTTGAGAATGCATTGGTTTCTGGCGAGTCGTGGGTACAAAGAATTCGCGGTATTAGAGGGAATGCTTCAACAAAGAGTCATGCCGAACTTGACGAGTCAGAAGAACTTGATGACGGCAATCCTGTGGAACTTGGTTTTCAATACAAAGCGCTTAAATCTATGTTTCCTCATTTGAATGTGCTTGGGGGGTGCTGCGGGACAGATCATCGTCACGTAGAAGAAATCGCAAGACATGTATTGGCCGAAAATTAAATCAGATGCATTTTTGAAACCATAAGACCCTTGAATCCGACTAAATCCGGTAAACGATAATGTTTTCATTGCGACCTTTTACCTGGGTTGGAGGGAGGGGAGTCAGATCAAAGTTTTGCTTAAGGTGTTTGAATGTCTGATGGCTGATTAAAATGTCAGTGTCGTATGTTTTACACAAATCGGCCACCCGAGAAGCTACGTTGACCGTATCACCAACCAGGCAGTAGGTCTGGCGTTCCGTTGACCCTACGACACCGGCCAAGGCAGGACCGGAGTGTATGCCAATGCCATGTCGAAACTCGCTTTGCCCAATCCTTTGAAAGCTATAATTCAATTCTGTCAACACCCGGCGCATTTCCAAAGCAGCCTGTACAGCCTTGTCCGGATGATGATCATTGGAAAAGGGAGCACCAAAAACAGCCTCTATCTCATCTCCTACGTACTGGAGAACAACCCCGCCAAAACTGTGTATCACATCGGTCATGGTTGAATAGTACTCATTGATTCGGGCAAAGACTATCTGTGGAGGACTTTTTTCGGCAAAACTGGTGAAGTTTCTGAGATCCGAAAATAGCAACGTCACATCTTCCATCTTGCCGTCCATATTGAGTTTGCCGTTTAATATCAATTCAGCCACCGAGGGATGAACATGCCGCCCGAAAGCGTCCATCACCCGCTGTCGCATCATCTTCAGGATCAAATGGGTTTTGACCCGGGCCTGGACGATGGGTGGGCTGAACGGTTTGGTTATGTAGTCTACGGCTCCCATATCCAGACCTTTGGTTTCGTCGGATTCATCGGATTTGGCCGTAACGAAAATAATGGGGATGTCACGGGTTTGTGGGTCGGCCTTGAGACGACGGCAGACCTCGTATCCATCCATATCCGGCATCATTACATCCAGCAAAATAAGATCGGGACGATTTACTTTGATATCTTCCAAAGCCGATTCTCCATCCATGGCCACACTGACTTTGTAATCGTCTGCCAGTGTTTCGACCAGAATATCGATATTGGCTTCCGTATCGTCGACCACCATTATCCGCATATTGGATAACTCAGACATATCCTTATTCACGCCTTTCTAATTGCTCAATGTTTTGAGATATCAATGCTTGGGCGTTCTTAAATTGATATTTCATAATGTACCGATTTAAATCGGATACTATCTGATTATACGCATCCGGCCAGGTATAACCAACAATTTCTTTCATGAGTTCCTTGCAAGGTTTTGCTTCTCGATTCAAAATATATGGTTTTAGTTTCAACAACAATTCCAACAGAACTTCCGTTTCGGCCTCTGGAGTTGCGGATGTTTTCTCTTCTTTTCCGGAATCAGCTTCAACGATACTGCTTATCGAATCTAAAAGAATCATCAGTGTATTGTTGAATGATTTAATTAACGCTTCAATTTTATTTGCCTCTTTCCTAATAACAGCAGTTTCCAATTCAGAGGTTGTACGTTCCAGATCATTTGCTCCTATACTGCCGGAAACGCCCTTAATGGTATGAATCAGATGTTGAGCCTGTTCGGTATCATCGTCATCCAGAGCATCCTTAACCCGGGAGGTCGCATCCGCATAATCTCGATGAAATTTGGCCAAAAGGTTCATATAAAGGGTTCTGTTGCCGAGTGTTCTGGCTAAGCCAGTCGTTACTTCAATTCCAGGCATATCTTTAAGGGGCCTGACATCCTTTTCTTCAATATGTTGGTTTAATTTGGAAGCTATTTCATCTGAAATGATCCGTTCACCTGGCTTTATCCAAACCAATAGCGTTGAAAAAAGTTCGTGAGGGTTAATCGGTTTCGTAATATGCTGATTCATTCCAGCTTCAAGGCTCTTTTCCTTGTCGCCGGTCATGGCATGAGCGGTCATGGCAATTATTGGAAGCCCTCTGAATCGTTTGTCTTTTCGGATTTCTCGAGTGGCTTGATGACCGTCCATAACCGGCATTTGAACGTCCATGAGTACGGCGTCAAATTTTCTTTTCCGGACCAGACTCACCGCTTCGCGGCCATCGTTTGCGATGGTCACCAAGAAACCGACTTCATGGAGAATTTCCTGGGCCAATAACTGGTTGATCTCGTTGTCTTCGACCAAAAGAATTTTAGCCCCTTGAATCGATTTTAACTTTTGGATCATCTTATCTTCAGGTAGCGGCGGTCTGACCAGCTCAAGGGTGTCTCGGCTAAACGTTTGAATAATCGTGTCGAAAAGGGTTGAAGGGTTAAACGGTTTGATTAAATAACCTTCCAGGCCAATCTGATCGGCCTGCTGAACAATTTCCTCCCGGCCATAAGCGGTTACCATGATGATAGTGGGAATTTTAGCAAGAACGGAATGATTCTTGATCCGCTTCGAAGCCTCCATGCCGCTCATGTCCGGCATCTTCCAGTCCATGAGCACCAGACCATACCGTCGCTGCTCAGAGGTTTTCTCCAATTCCTTCAAGCCTTCTCCCCCACTGTCAACCAGCGTGACTTTAAAACCAAAAGATTCGAGCATTTCCTGCAGGACATCCCGCGAAGTGGCATTGTCGTCCACGACCAAAATCCTCATGCCCTTGAGGTCTGGTGGCGACTCTAGAAGCTTCTCAACCGTTTTTTTGCTTCGCCCAAAAGTTGCAGTGAAAAAAAAGCGACTTCCCTGGCCAACCTCGCTTTCGACCCAGATTTTTCCGCCCATCATCTCAACCAATCTTTTGCAGATAATCAGCCCCAGGCCGGTTCCGCCGTATTTGCGCGTGGTGGATGTATCCGCTTGAGTAAAGGGTTGAAAAAGTTTGTCCATTTGCTCTCTTGTTATCCCAATGCCTGTATCTCGAACAGAGAACTGCACTGTGAGCAGAGTATCCGACTGCTCCAACAGCTCTGTTGAGAGTAGGATCTCACCCTGTTTGGTGAACTTAATGGCGTTGTCGCAAAGATTGATCAATACTTGTCCCAACCTGAGAGCGTCACCAACCAGAAAAGGGGGCATCCGGGGGTCAAGATGCAAAATCACCTCCAGGTTCTCTTTATCCTGGGTTTTGACGATGATAATATTGGCAACGTTATCAACGAGTTCGGACATATTAAAGTCCACATGCTCGATGTCGAGTTTTCCAGATTCTATTTTTGAAAAATCCAGGATATCGTTTAGGACGCCCAAAAGGGATTTTGCGGAAGTCTCAATTCTTTTCAGATAATCATATTGTTTTGGACTTAAATCGGTCTTGAGAGCCAGATACGTCATCCCGATAACAGCGTTCATGGGTGTTCGAATCTCGTGGCTCATGTTGGCCAGAAAATCGCTTTTGGCCTGGGTTGCGGCCTCGGCAGCCTCTTTTGCGATTCGAAGCTGACTCGCCTGTTTTTTTTCGGTGATATCCTCCATTATGCCTTCGTAATGAAGTATGTTATTATTTTCATCACGAATAACGTGAATATTGAGGGACACATCAATAGCTTTACCGTCTTTTCGACACAGTTGTGTTTCAAAACCCTTAACGGATTCCATGTTTTCTAATAATCGTTGAAGCTTCATTCTGTCATCTTGGTTGACGTAAAGCTGTGATCTTATATTAGTTACGTTGTTGATAACCTCTTCCGGTGACTCATATCCCATTATTTGAGCAAAGGCAGGATTAACGGTTAAATACCGGCCTTTGTCATCCGCTGTGGTCTGGTAGATACCAACCGTCGCTTTTTCAAAAATACTGCGGAATTTTTCTTCAGCCCGTTTTATCTCCTCCTGACTTTCATAAAGCTCTATTGACATTTCATTAAAAGCTGTTCCCATCTTTCCGATTTCGTCCCTGAAAGGAAAGGAAACGGTTTCGCCGAGGTGACCTCTTTGAATTTTGTTTATGGCATTATGAAGCAAGGAAACCGGTCGAATGACGAATCTGAAAAGCATAAAATTAAGCAAAGCAGACATGAGAATCAGTGTCGTCAGCAAGAGTGTTAAAAAGATGATAACGGACAGACGGGTTTCTTTAATCAACTCTTCGAAGTCGTAATAGATTTCGATGGTACCGATTTTTTGGCCGATGACTTCAATTCCCCGAGAATAGACACCCAGTGATTTTCCCTGATACGACGTGGTTACAAGTGACGCCGAACCGGTGTTGAAATCTCGATTTTGACCCTTGAAATATTCAAAAAGTGCCGTGTCTGTGGACAAAAACAAGGTGTCGTCGGGCCTGTAGATGCTTACCGCAGCGATACCTTCCACTTTCAATATATCTTTGAGGGTCAGCGCCAGGGCTCTCTTTTGGTTGGCAAATATCTCGTTGGCCAGATCTTCGTATTTTTGATGAAAAATCGTGTCCAGCAACAATTCGATCTTTTTCACATGAGAGTCGTGTCGACGGATTTCAAAGGGATAGAGAATGGCCCCAAATATAATCGCAATAACCATGCAAGTGATAAAGATGGCAATATTGATTTTAAATCGTAGACTTTTGTATTTTATTTTCTTCATTTTTATTTTCGATTAATTAGGGTTTCAGAGTCTTAAGGTAATGCGGTTTACCGTTTCTGATTTCCATAAAAACGGCACTTTTTATTGGATCTCCATGTTTATTGAAGTCAATGATCCCTGTTACGCCTTTGAATGACCGGGTATTTGCGATGGCATTTCGGATCTTTTTTCTATCAAAGGACTGTGCCCGGTTGATCGCTTCGGCTAAAAGCATCACGGCATCATAGCCAAGGGCGATATTGTCAACGGAAGCCTCCGAATGGATATATTTTTTCACGAATGCCCGGGATCTCTCACTATCCAAGTGTACTGACCAGTGGGTGCTGTAATACCCTCGCTTTAATCCTGACCCGCCTTTTCTGAAAAAGACCGGATTGCCCCAACCGTCTCCTCCAAGAAAAATTGAAGATACCCCTGCATTCTGAATCTGTTTGGCAATCGAGCCGCTTTCATCATGGCCGGGGATAAAAATCACGTCAGCACCTGCTTTTACGGCTTTTTTGATGTCTTTATCAAAAAGTTGCTGCTTGAGTTTATACTCCAATTCAAGAACAATTCGGCCGCCCAGTTTCTCAAAATTTCTTTGAAATATTTCAGACAGTTTAAGACTATAATCACTGGTAACATCCACGAAAATGACAGCTGTGGTTGCATTTAAATCCTGTCGAGCAAACTTTGCGATAACTTTGCCCTGAAAATCATCGGTGAAACATGCTCTGAAAATATACTCCCCGATTTTGGTCACTTCAGGATTGGTGGACAAACTTGAGATCATGGGAATTCCATTGTCCTGGGCTACCCTGGCGACGGCAATGGCATGAGAGCTCCAGTCCGGTCCAACGATGGCAACGACATTGGCTTCAGCCGCTTGTTTTGCCGCTACAGTGGAATCGATGGGGGTGCTTTGATTATCGAATACCAACAGCTTTATTCTTTTGCCTAAAACTCCACCTTGACTATTAATCTCATCAACCGCGTAGCCTGCTCCTCTGAGTGCATATGCGTTGGCTTCAGCCGCAGTTCCTGTCAATGCATATATGGCAGCGATGTCGATGGTTCCATTTCCGTAGGCCGTTGTTATCGAAAAGAAAATACATAGAAAAAACAGAATAAAACTGCTCTTCTTGATGAATTTATTCACCCGGTTCACAAGTTGCATGACTGATCCTTTTATACTGTGAATCATCGAGACCTTTGTAAAATACTCCTTTTTGCCCGATTTCTGTGTCAGCCTCAAATTATAATCCTCAAAATGCTCAATGTATTCTTGTGGTTAAAAATTTCGCCTTCCTTGAACTCGAACAAAAATTTCGATTTTTCAAAGGTCTCTCATCATCTCGTTTCTTTATGGTTTGATCGCCTTGAAATACACTCGATGTCCATTCTCTAACTTCAAAATGATCACCTCTTTGCCCAAAGGATCACCATATTCGTCAAAAGTAATGTTTCCGGTTGCCCCTTGAAAATCCGTTGTTTGTGCCAGTGCATCACGTATTTTGGATCGGTCGAGGGAGTTCGCACGGCGAATCGCGTCGGCCATAACGATGGTTGCATCATACGACAAAGGTTGGGATGTATTGGCTATCTGTTTTTTGTATTTCTGGTGAAATAAGTTTTTTAGATGAATACTTTTCTCAAATTGGACGTTAGGATGCCATGGTGCACTATGGTAGCTCCCATTAGCTGCTTTTCCGGCGTATTTAAATATTTCAGCCCAGGCGTCTCCTCCAAGAAACGTTGCTTTTACCCCTATTGATGCCGCTTGCTTGATGATTAGACCGCTGTCTCTCGTGTATCCGGGAATATAAACCACATCGGGGCCCAGTTTTTTTGTTTTTTTAAGCAGGTTGGAAAAATCGACGGCTTTTCCCCTGTAGTTTCCATCTAAAAGAACCTTACCCCCATATCGTTTAAACGCATTAAGGAAATATTCACCAAGCGTTACACAGTATGCTTCATCGATATTCCTTAGTACAACAGCTGTTCGAGCCCCGAGATCAGAATATGCAAATTTTGCCATGGCAGCTCCTTGAAATGAATCGATAAAACAAACGCGGAAGATATAATTTCCGATATGGGTGACTTTCGGGTTGGTGGAAACCGGGGTTATCATGGGAATCCCTTCCTGTTGCAGGATGGGTGCAACCGCCAGAGAGTGAGAACTCAAACCGGATCCGATGACGGCAGTTACCTGTAGCTTTACCGCTTCTTTGGCGGCCAGCGTCGATCCAATGGGAGTGCTTTTATTATCCAGAACAATTAATTCCACCGGTCGTCCCAGTACCCCGCCCTTGTTGTTGATTTCCTCAACAGCCAATTCTATGACTTGAATATAGGCGGCATTTTGTACAGCGGCGATACCGGTTTTGGCAAATATGGCTGCTATTTTGATCGGTTTGGCTGCCATTGCAGGGAGTGAAAATATTTCTATGAACCCCAATATAAAAATTACGACTATTTTTCTCATAATAGCAACCTCCTTTTTGGTTCGTTAATACCTGAATTTTGAATGAAAATTAATGAGAATCTTTTGTTTGCTTGATTGAAGAGGGTTTAAGAAAAATCATATCATCGTTTATTTTACCCGAATGGTATATCGGATGATGATTTTTTTCTCATCAATTTTCACCCAAAGGGCGAGCCGGAGGCTTTCATCTGCTGCGTTATTAAGGACTCGCAATAGTTCAACTATGGCTTCGCCCTTAAATGCCTTGCATATGAAAGCCTCCAACTCGTTCAAAATTCAGGTAATAAAAGATTCAAACATAAATACTGCGATTCTCAGGGAAACAGTAAATGAGAAGTGAGCCCGGTTCGCTTTCATAGATGAAAAGTCGCTGTAGATCGAGTGGGGAAGGAGAATCCGAATTATTTTAGATCCTTTTATAATAAATTGTGTCGAGTTGAGTCAAATAAAATTAATGAATGTATATTGAAAGATTTAAAATTTAAGTGTTTCGCTGCGGTTAATGATTTTGCGCCGATTCATCTGTCTGCCTTTCCTTGAAATGCTGTAAATTGGAAGCCTTGGCCCCTATTTTCTCGATTAATTTGTGATCCTCGTTACAGACCGGTTCCCACCGTAAAATAGATCGCCCAATCCTCAGGGCCTCTGGCGATGTCCACACCTGATGCAAGTCTCAACTTTCGGGCGATGAGATAACGAAAACCCAGACCTCCGGCAAACCGGGGTTCACTACTGTCGAATTCATTTAATGCATCTGCAGTCGCACCGACTCCGACAAAGGGAACAAGACCCCAGCGGTCAGTGATTTTATACATGGCTTCCAACTCGGTTTGCAGGACATGATCTCCCTGATACCGGTTGATCGGTATGCCGCGAAGGTTGATATATGGCAGCGTATAAAAGGGAACATCGCCGGTGCTCAGGTTTGCCTCCAGTCGCCATCCCATATTCTATTCATTTTTGTTCATCCGCATTCACTTTTCCCATCGGTTACCGCCGACATTTTTTAAATCAATATACTGAACCGTTCCACGTTCACCGATAAAAGATGTAAGAAGCCAACTGACCAGACTGATCAAAAGTGATCCAAACACGGCCGACCAGAATCCGTTAACCTCAAAACCG
>CALLDL010000029.1 GCA_937998305.1 uncultured Desulfobacterales bacterium
CTGTTCCATTTCAGCCCCGCTGTCCAGCAAAAGAACGATATTGGGGGGCAGGTCGTCGGCAGTCACCGAAAAAACACAGGTGTCATCGGCAAAAACCGGATACCCCGTAAAAACAAAACAAAATATGACAAATAGTGTTGAGAGTCCGAAATATGTTTTTGTTTTCATAATAATTCCTCTATGTTCACAATATTTTTTCAAACCAGCTTATTTAGAAACCGATGCGATAAAATCCAACCTCGATATTTTCGGAAGCATTGTTAGAGCTGTATCCGTTACATACCATCCTATACACATGGGCTCTGAACGTACCCACCGAATACCCTAATCCCCTTGGAGTAGATGCCGAACTATCGTATTCAACTTCTCCATCAAAAGATTGGGTCGCATTAATAATCGATGGATCTGGAAAAGGAGCAGCAATAATTGGCACATAAGGACTGGATGATGGGTTTGGGAAATAATGAGGCGTACCTGCTGTGATATTGTCAGGGCCGTATAAATCGGGGCTCCATGCCACATAAGCTGTTGCAGATTCGGCTGCGTAGAACGCCAGTTTATATCGCAGCTCATTTCCTGCGATCTGAGTTTCAATGCTCGATGTACTTAACGCTGCCATGCCTAGAAGTGTTAGCAACACCAGCAAGATCACGGCCAATACCGTTACAGACCCTTTTTCATTTTCCAACCGAATTTTATGTTTCATAAGGCTTTCCCTCTATACGAATACGAAAATCTGTGAGAAATGATTGTGATTAAATATTTGGTTTAAAAAAACTAATATTCGCTGTTTTGCCCCGGCCGGTGACTGTTACAGTGATGTTCTTGGTGCTTGTCACCGGATTATTGTCAATTACCGTCCAGGAAATGGTATAATCCCCCGACACTTCCCGATGCGTATTCCCGTCCGTGTCCATGCCCGGTGGATTACCGGCGGCCTGAAGCCAGGGATTAGTGTATGGCAGGGCCGATAGTTCTTCAATCTTGTCCATGCCCCATGTACTGAGATTTGTGAGTTTGCCGGCGGTGGAATTCATCCTGATGGCCGAGGTCTGCATGGCAGCCACGGCAAGCAGGCCCACTGCAAAAATGGTAATGGCGATGAGCACCTCTATAAGCGTAAACCCGTCTTCTTTTTTCAATTTTCCCATCTGAGTCTCCGTGTATGTGATATCTGCGTTATCCGGTCTCATGATATCATCCTACAAACCTAAATTTCGGCATTTAATCCAAGCAGTTAAACGTCTTCGGCTGAAGTTGTCATTCTGCGGCCCTAAAATCTGCATTCCCCGCTGATTAAAATAAGCGTTATTATTTTTGGAAGCCCGAGTGACCCTGTCTGTCCGGGCCACAATCGTTATCTCCACGGATCTGATTTGATCCAGACTCCCCGCAGGAACACTGACGCCTCCTGGATTCAGCACATTGGGGGGAGAAGATCCGTCCAGATAAACAAAATCAAGGGCATCAATGTTTTGGGCCACCATCTGATTCCCGCCCCCGGTATTCCTCACCAGATTGTTTGCGCTCAAGGCATAGGTGATGTTTTCATTAGGATCGTCCGTCACCCCGTCAGAATTACTGCCGACAACATCCCCTCTGACATCTTCCGTAAAATTTATCGACGTCGCGTCTGCAGTTACGATCCCTGCACTGGCATTTTCGGTGGGGTCACACCCTGCCATCCGAATTTCTCTTTGCATGTAAAACATGGCAGCTCTTATATTCTGATGCATAGCAGCGGTTTCTTGCTGCACCACATACGATTTCTGCTGGTTTAAAAAGGTCGAATAAATTGCACCCAGTGCAAGAAGAGCTACCACCATGGCAACCAACAGCTCGATCATGGTAAACCCTTGATTAGATAGTCTTAATGAAATCCGTTTTTGTTTGTGCTTCATTTCCATGAAGTCCCTCCGCCCCATTTTTGCAATTTAATCGCTCCCGACGTCAGCGGTCCCACACGGTAATATGCGGTTTTTCCCGAATTGGTCAGATACGCATAGCCCGAATTGCCGGTTCCTCTGGAATTAAACGTTATGGCTGGCACGGCAAATGTTTGGTTATTCGGACCATGAAATGTAATTCCGCTTTTATAATCCGAAAGTCTTATGGTCTTGTTTAAAAGATCAACCGTATATCGATCCGGGTTTTTGAAATAGTTAACCCGGCAATTCTTATTGGCCTTAATGGCCGACATTTTTGCCAGTTGCAGATTTGAATAAAGATCGCGCGCCGCACTTTTCAATCGATATTTCGGCAGCCAGCTCAAAAAATTCGGTACACTCACAGCAGCCAATATGGCCAAAAGAACAATAACGATGGTCAGCTCTATCAGTGTAAATCCTGATCTTTTCTGCATTTTTTTATTTCCTGTGATTTTGGATTATTCAATTTCCGTGCCAAAACATTTCATTTTTTAAATGATTTTAAGGCACACCATGCCTACGACATTGGGTATCGAATATATTTATCTGGATTTATTACTAATTTATGATATGTCCAGCAACTGTGCAGTGTTTGCAAAATTGTCGGAACTGAAATGTTCAGTCGTTATGATACGGCAGGATTGTCAAAAAATACCATTAAATATTTTAATAGCACTATTAAATTAATTAACCAATTGAGCCTTTGGAGAGTTTATCTTCTAAATCCTTGAGCAATAGTCTCCGTCTCGGAGTGCTCTCCGAGCTTTAGGCTCTACGAGTCGGAAGCCTTAGGGTTTCCAGGCCGGCTTCCGGCTCGTAGAACCTACAGATAGGAGAGAGGGTAGAACAGAATGGATAATTTTTTTTAAAAAGCGTGTACTGTTTGAGTGGTTTAGGGATCGTTAGAAAGAACAGACGCTTACCGAAACATTTCAACAATAAGGAAGTGTTTATTCTAAGTTGAACCCATTGTTTTTATATTGAAATCTGTTCTTTCTTTACGATCCTTTAACCACGAGTTTACACGGTTTTTAAAAAAACATTATCCATGGAGCGATTTAACAAATAAAAACACCCCGACCCCTCAACTATTTATTGCGGATAAACGCCACGGCATTTTTAAATATTCGGATGCCGGGTGTAATGACGGGTGCGGTGTTGTCTTTTTTGCGCTTTTTCTTTTCTTTGATGCGCGGCCAATTCGGGTGGTTTGTCCAGTGGTTAAAGGCCTCGGGATGAGGCATAAGGCCGAAAATTCGGCCGCTGGGATCACAGATCCCGGCGATGTCTTGTATCGACCCGTTGGGATTGAAAGGAAATTTTAAATCCGCAGGGCTGCCGTCGGGCATGGCATATTGAAGCACCACTTGATTTTCATCCATCAAACGGCGCATGGCGGTTTCTTGAGCATAAAATTTGCCTTCACCATGCCTTACGGGAAGTTCCAGAGTGTCCAAACCCGTGGTGAATATGCAGGGAGATGTTGAAACGACTTTTAATGTTACCCACTGGTCTCTGAAATTTCCACAGTCATTAAATGTCAGGGCCACGGATCGCTTTGTGTAGTCGTGGTCAAATCCCGGCAGAAGTCCCAGGTTGACAAGGGTTTGGAATCCATTACAAATACCGAGAACAAGATTGCCGGCATCGATAAATGCCAGAATTTTATCTCCCAGATTGGTTTTCATTCGAACCGCCTGGATGACCCCTGCACCGTGGTCGTCCCCCCAGCTGAATCCCCCTCCAAATACCAAAATCTGGTAATCCTTTAAGTTGACGGCGCCTTCGATAAGAGAATTGATATGGTGACGGTGTGCAACAGCACCGGAAAGTTCCAGAGCATATGCCGTCTCATGATCGCAATTCAGACCGTATCCGGTAAGAACGAGAGCTTTAACCATACTCATATCAATTCTCCGAAAGGTTTCTTCCAAAAAGCTTTAAGATCCTCCACAGAAACATCCACCAAAATTTGGCCGTCAATCCCTTTAATAACAAAATGATTCCTTTGGGTCACAGTTCCGATGCAGGCAAAATCAAGTCCTTTGAAATTCTCTTCAAATGCCTTTCGATTTTCAGAATCGATGGTGACAATAAAGCGGCCGGCAGATTCTGAAAACAAAACCGAATCATTACGGTCAATCTGATCTGCGGGAACAACACCAAGATCAGCCTCCATGCCAAGATTTCCCCCCATGGCAACCAAAGCAAGATGTATCCCCAACCCGCCACGATAGATGCCGTGGGCAGAAGCCACTATTTCTTTGTCAATGGCCTGGCCCAATGCCCGGTATAAGGCAATGAACGCTTCAGGATCAACCTTTGGCACATTCAGACCCACATACCCGAAATGCTCGTAGTATTCAGATCCTCCAAGCTCATTACGCGTCGTACCCAGGATATAAACGAGGTCACCGGCCATCTTACTGTCCATGGTGATGCATTTTTCTATATCTTTGACGATTGACGTGGCTGAAAATTGAAGGGTCTCAAGGGCCGAAACCTTGTGGGTTTCTCCATAATTTCCCTGGAGATGTCCGTCAACGTACATACTGTCTTTTCCCGATAGCAGCGGTATTTCATAGGCAAGGCAGATATCGCGTAACGCCCGACATGATCTTACGAGCTTTGCGGCTTTCAATTTTCCATCCGGATTATTTTGAGGGTGAAATTGAATACTTGGCCAGCAGAAATTATCCACCCCGCCGATTTGGTCAAAATCCGCACCAACGGCAACCAGTCTGCGTACCGCCTCGTCAATGGTGCAGCTGGTCATATGGTAGGTGTCTATGGCTGAATAGGACGGCAGCAGCGCCTGGGCAAAAGCAAGGCCATGCCGGGTGTCAAGCACGGGCCTTATAACCGCCGCATCACTGTTAACATCACGTTCTGCGCCCACCATGGGTTTAATGACACTTGTTCCCTGAACTTCGTGATCATACTGCCGAATGATCCATTCCTTGGAACAAATATTGGGGCGTGAAAGCATATCCAACAGCAAAGCTCGATAGTTGTCGGGTGCTTTTAAAATCGGTTCAAACAGTCCGCGTCTTTCCGGCGGAATCCATTGGGCATCAAACTCCCACTGGGGGAAACCCGATGTCATCAAATCCATATCGACGCAGGCACACGTCACGTCGTTGTAGGTGATGTGAAGTATGCCGGAATCCGTGTATTCTCCGATAACCGTGCTCTCAACGGCATGCATTTTCGAAAGCGCCATAAATCGCTCGAGATGTTCAGGTCTTACCGCAACGGTCATCCGTTCCTGGGATTCGGAAACCCAAATTTCCCACTGATCAAGCCCCTCATATTTCAATGGTACTTTTTCAAGTTGGATCTCGCATCCGTTGCTGAAACGGGCCGATTCTCCCACTGATGAGGAAAGCCCGCCGCCGCCGTTATCCGTAACAAACTGTATCAATCCTTCATCCCGTGCATCCAAAAGAAAATCATGCATTTTTTTCTGGGTGTAAGGATCACCGATTTGAACATGACCTGCCGGGGTGTGTTCAGAAAATGTCTCTGATGATGCAGTGACCCCGTGAATGCCGTCCTTGCCGACCCTTCCGCCGCACATAATGACCAGGTCTCCCGGCGATGTTTTCTTTTTTTCCGAGGGTTTACCTTTGACCTGGGCCGGCATGATCCCCACCGCCGTCACAAAAACCAGGCATTTCCCCAAGTAGCCGTGGTGAAAAAGTACCTGGCCGAAGGTTGTGGGAATCCCGCTTTTGTTTCCACCGTCACGAACGCCTTCGATAACACCATCCAAAAGCCGCCTTGGATGAAGGTGAGGACGAAGGGGCCCGCTATAATCCCTGGGCCCCACACAATAACCAAACCCCCCCATCACCAGCTTGGCCCCCTTTCCGGTCCCTAAGGGGTCACGATAAACCCCTACAATACCGGTAATGGCGCCGCCGTATGCTTCCATGTTGGATGGAGAATTGTGGGTTTCTCCTGTAATGACGTAGTAATGATCCTTGTCAAAACGCCCGACACCTGCATTATCCCACAATACCGATATCACCCACGACTTTTTTTTCTGCAGCGTCAGTGTGGGCACCTCGATGCATGTCTTAAAAAGGTTATCCACTGTATCCGTATCACCGGTTTCAAGATCCCGGTATTGAAACAGCCCCCTGAAAGTATTGTGGTTACAGTGATCACTCCTGGCCTGGGATATGTATTCAAGCTCGATATCCGTGGGGTCTGAAAGTCCCTTCAATGCCCGTGCGGTCTGAACCGTTTTGTCCAAGAAATAAGACCTTATAAATGGAATATCATTAGGGTTTAACGCAAGACCTCGATCATCGCTGATCTGTTGAAGATAAGAATCGCTGGGAACGGGAATCGATGTCACCCTGGGCGTATGGTCGAGGATAACTTTCGGAAGGATAATACCGGTTCCGGTCGCAGGATCCCATTTTTGGGCTGGAAAAATCTTCCATTGCTGGATAATGTTATTGGCCAGAAGTTCGCCGGCAATGGCATTTACGTTTTCAAAAGAGAGTCCTTTTCCTTTTAGACAATAACGTTTAGAGGTGTATATCGCTTCGTCCGGACCGAATTTAATATTCAGAATATCTTCCACTGCCTCAACAGCGGTGCTTCCCGGATTGTCTCTGACACCCGGCCGAAAGCCCACCCATATGGTCCAGTCAAATTCGATATCGAGGGGGTCATAAGAAGAGAATTGTGTAACTGGATTGGTAAAAATGTCTGTTTGAATGGTCTTGAGCTGGTCCTTCGAAAGATTCGCATCAATCGTAACCACCTGGATGCTGCGAACCCGGTCAATTTCAATCCCAAAATAATTATTTGCCTTCCGGCGAATCCCGTCGCCTTCGGCATCAAACAGCTCTGGTTTCAGTGCAATTTCAAGTCTATATGGCATTAACTTAAAAATACCCGTGCAATATCATTGTAGAATACATAGATCATCAACAGTATCAATACAAATATCCCTGCCTGCTGTGAAATCTCACGTATCTTTAAACTTACCGGACTGCCTTTGACGGCCTCGATAAAAAAGAAAAGCAAGTGGCCGCCGTCCAAAACCGGTATGGGAAGAAAATTTAATATGGCAAGATTTATGCTGATAAGGGCAATGAAAAAAATTAAATTGACCACCCCTTCTTTTGCCTGCTGTCCCGCCATCTGTGCGATCATTATCGGACCGCTCAGTGTTTTTGGCGAAACAGTCCCCTGAAAGAGCTTTACGACCCCTTTTATGGTCAGGGCGGTGATTTGATAGGTCTGGATGAAACTCTCTGAAAAGGCCTGAAAAAAATTCAGATCTTTCCGAGTTACCTTGCCTGAAGCGGTAATGCCGATGACATAACGATCCACATCTTCGTTAAATATATTTTTAAATTGTTTCACCTCCGGCGCAACGTCTTTGGTGAGGATCGTATCACCGCGAAGCACGGATATCGCGAGCGTTTTACCTTTGCTTTCCATAATCGCATTGGCCATATCTTCCCAGCTTGAAATGTCAACGCCATCGATAGATACGACGAGGTCATCCTTTTTCAACCCCGCCATAAAAGCGGGTGTGCCTTCATTTACCTCTCCGATACCGGGTTTTAATATTAAAAGGCCGGAGATTTGAAAAATACCGAAAAATATGATCAGCGCCAGCAACATATTAAAAAGGGGACCGGCCGCAACGATCAAAATCCGCTTAAAGACATGTTTGTGCGTAAAGGAGATGGGTATATCCGAGGGATCTAATTCGCTGTCCGGCGACTCTCCCACCATCTTTACATATCCGCCAAGAGGTATGGCTGAAATCCGGTATTCCGTAATACCAATCATTTTTCCGAACAATTTGGGCCCAAAACCCAGAGAAAATTTCTCCACCCCGACACCCAACAACCTTGCCACAAGGAAATGTCCCAGTTCATGAAAAAATATCAGTACACCTAAAACGATAATCAATGAAAATATACTAACGCTCATTATGTTTCTCTATACTCCATTTAATAACAGCTTATTAAGTCCTAAATTCAGCAAAAATTTAATCATACCTGAAGCGGCAATGTTTTCAAAAATATTAAGTTATCACAAAACAGCAAAGTTAGTAAAGTATTACTCCGATTGAGCGAAAGTCAAGGATGCCCTGTATCCGAATTTTGTTTACGCTCAATTAAGATACGACTGTCTTTTCAATGCTCCTTTATTTCAAAGCCTTTATCAGATCTTCAGCCTGTTTTCTGGCCCACCGGTCAGCCTCAAGAATATCGCTTAAGGTCGGATCGGTGACAACCGAATGATGTTCCATTGTTTTTTCTATGACTTCAGGTATTTTTATAAAGGAAATACTGTTCTCTAAAAAGGCCGCTACAGCCACTTCGTTTGCGGCATTTAAAACAGCAGGAAGGGTCCTTCCGATTTCACAGGCGGCGTACGCCAGCGCAAGACATGGGAACTTTTTTATGTCAGGTTTTTCAAAAGTAAGTTTCCCGATACCCACAAAGTCTGGTGTCGGCTGTCTCAACGCCAGACGTTCAGGATAGGCCATTGCATATGCAATAGCCCCTTTCATATCAGGAATCCCGAGTTGGGCCATCACCGTTCCATCTTTAAAGGAGACCATGGAGTGAATCACGCTTTGCGGATGGATTACAACTTCAATCATCTCCTGAGAAACATCGAAAAGACATTTGGCCTCTATGGCCTCAAGCCCTTTGTTCATCAAGGTTGCTGAATCGACGCTGATCTTTTCCCCCATATTCCAATTGGGATGATTTAAAGCATCTTCGGGTTTAATTTTGTTAAATTCCTTTTCCGGCAGGTTTAAAAACGGACCGCCTGAAGCGGTGAGGAAAATCTTGTCAATATCCTCTCTTCGATTTCCCTCCATGCATTGAAAAATTGCGCTGTGTTCACTATCTATGGGAAGTATCGATATATTATTTAATTCTGCCTGCTCAATGACAATATCACCGGCCATTACAAGGGTTTCTTTGTTCGCCAGCGCAATGTTTTTCCCCGCTGCTATGGCCGAAAGCGTCGGCATCAGACCTGCCGCTCCAACCACTGCTACGACAACCAGGTCCACAGATTCATGGGCAGCCGCAGCTTTGTAGCCATTTTCACCAAATAATACGTCAACACCGGTTTCAGCAGGGAGCTTGCCTTTTAGTTCAACGGCCGCAGCTTCATCAAAAACCACGGCAATTTCCGGACAAAATTGCTCAACCTGCCTGGCCAGAACAGGAATATTGTTTTTGGCGGCAAGTGCTTTAACAGCAAACCGATCGGGAAACATTTCTGCAATTTTAAGGGTATTACAGCCGATGGATCCCGTTGAGCCCAATATGGAAAGGTTTTTCATGGCAGTAAATATTCCTTAAAAATGTACGCCACCGGAGCAGCAAACAGCAACGCATCAATCCGATCAAGGACACCGCCGTGACCCGGAAGTATTGCCCCTGAATCTTTTATATGGGCAACCCGCTTTATTTGAGACTCAAATAAATCTCCCACCTGGCCTGCCATGCCGATGGAAAGGAAAAATAAAAGGCTCAAGCCCCATGGCAACAATGGCAAAAAAAAGGTTTTTATCAAAGCACCCGAACCCAGACTTGCAGCAAGCCCCCCCAGAGCACCCTCGATGGTTTTATTGGGACTTACGGCTGGACAAAGTTTGTGCTGCCCGAAATAAGATCCCAGATAGTATGCTCCTGTATCCCCCATGAACACCACAGTTAACAGTAAAAATATCCAGAGCACCCCGTTGTCTTTGTTTCGAATAAGAACAATATACGATAAAAAAAGTGGGATATAGATAATGCCGACGACCTGTTTAAAAACAATCTCCCAAACAGATGAATCAGACTTGAATTTTGGTAGAGAAATCAGGGTGGAAATGACGACGTTTAAAACAATAATATCTAATACAATGTTCAAGGAATGAAAATATGCAGACCAGAGAATGGCCGATCCTGTAAAAAGAGCTAAAATCTGAAAGCTTGTCGCCGTATTTTTTTGATCTTTATTCAGTACAATTCGAAAATATTCCCACAGCGCCATAATACATATGACATTGACCACAACAGTAAGCAACAATGTCCCCCCGATGCCGATTAATAAAACCAGAAAGGGGATGACCACAAGGGCGGTAATCCATCGTTTTAAATGCATGATGATTAAGTTACAAAGTAAATAATCCTGACCCAGAGGGCCGGTCTTTGGTTTCACCCCGGAGGGAATTTGCTTTGTTGAAAGTTCATTGACTGCTTGAAATTCCAAATAACAAATCCCAAATAACAAACAAATTCTAATGACCAAAATTCAAAAATCCAAACAATGTCTAGTCCTTGAAGGCTTTGGTCGTTGAATATTTGAATTTGAGAATTATTTGTAATTTGGTGCTTGGAATTTGTATTTTTGGACACAAAACGCCAAGGCAAAACAGTTATCTTTAACCTATCCCAAAGGACCAGAATTTCAATGTTAGATTAAAATTAAGGTCCGACTTTACCGAATCTTCTTTCGCGCTGCTGGTAATTTTTAAGAATTCGTATAAACTCATCCTTCTCAAAATCCGGCCACAAGGTATCTGTAATACAAATTTCTGTATAGGCGAGCTGCCATAACAGAAAATTACTGATTCGCATCTCTCCGCTGGTTCGAATCAAAAGATCCGGATCCGGCATTTCACCGGTATACAGATGTTTGGAAATGAGATCCGGTGTTATTGAATCAGGATCGATACGACCATCTATGGACTTTATTGCAATCTCCTTAACAGCCCTCACAATTTCAGCCCGCCCGCCATAGCTTAGTGCCAGATTAAGGATCAAACCCTCATTTTTCCGTGTTAACATCATGCTCTTTTGCAGTTCTTGCCGAACATTTTCCGGCAATCGCTCCGTCTGCCCAATGGTATTCAGCCGGATATTGTTGTCCATCATCTCTTTTTGCTCGGATATCAGGAATTTTTTAAGGAGGGTCATCAAGGCAGAGATCTCGATTTGGGGCCGTTGCCAGTTTTCAGTGGAAAAAGCATACAACGTTAAAATGCGAATTCCAATTTCACGGCTGGCACGAACAATGGCTCTAACAGTTTCAGAACCTTTTTCATGACCTTTAATTCGATTTAAAAGACGCTTTTTGGCCCACCGGCCGTTACCATCCATAATAATGGCAACATGGAAGGGCAGGTTCTGGGGGTCAAGATCTGTATGAATAGAGGAAGATGTGTTAGAATTCAAGGATCTCTTTCTCTTTGTCTTTACAGACGTCATCGATAAGTTTGATGTGCTCATCAGTTATTTTCTGAACCTGGTCCTGGGCCTTGAAAGCATCATCTTCAGAAATTTCGCCATCTTTTTTCAAGCTTTTCAACAGATCGTTGGCATCACGTCTGACATTCCGTACAGAGACCTTATATTCTTCGCTTTTTTTATATATAACTTTGACAAGCTGTTTTCTTCTCTCTTCAGTAAGCGGCGGGATGGAGATCCGTACCATCTTACCGTCGTTGGAAGGCATTAAACCAAGGTCGGATTTCAATATCGCCTTTTCGACATCTTTGATAACGGACACGTCCCAAGGTTGTATTGTAATCAAGCGGCTTTCGGGGGTGGAAAGAGATGCCATCTGGTTTAAAGGTGTTAGTGTACCATAGTAATCAACCCGGATGTCATCAAGAATCGAAAGGGAAGCACGTCCTGTTCTTACTTTTTTAAATTCATTCTTAAGTGCGTCTATCGACTTTTGCATACTCTCTTTTGTTTCCTGATACATGGATTCAATCATTGACTTTTCCTTTAATTATTTATCTGTGTTCCGACGACTTCCCCACATACCACTTTTTTAATATTGCCCTTGTTTGCAAGATTGAAAATGACAAGGGGGAGATGGTTATCCATTGCCAGAGAAATCGCAGTCATATCCATCACATGGAGTTGTTTTTCAATAACTTCCATATAGCTGATTTCTCTTATGAATTTAGCATCCTTTTTAACAAGTGGATCGGAATCGTAGAGGCCATCGACTTTCGTGGCCTTTAAAAGAATCTCGGCGTGTATCTCCTGCGCCCTAAGTACCGCAGCAGTATCAGTTGTAAAGTAGGGATTGCCTGTACCGGCGGCAAATATCACCACCCGTCCTTTTTCCAGATGTCGAATAGCCTTTCGAACAATAAAGGGCTCAGCTACTTCATGCATGGAAATAGCGGTCTGAACACGGGTCATCATCCCTCTTTTCTCCAGAGCATCCTGCAAAGCCAAGCTGTTAATTACCGTGGCCAACATACCCATTCTGTCGGCAGAAACCCGATCCATACCATATGAAGATGCGGCAATCCCCCTAAAAATATTCCCGCCGCCGACAACGATGGCGATCTGAACCCCCAAATCAAATACAGAACGGATCTCCTCGGCCACATACTTTATCATATCAGGGCTTATTCCAAAACCCTGATCGCCCATGAGAGCTTCTCCGCTCAGCTTTAAAAGAATCCTTTCAAATCGTTGTGTCGTCAAAGGCTAAGACTCCCCAATCTTGAATCTTACGAAACGTTTTATTGAAATATTCTCACCAATTTTTGCTATCATTTCATTTAAAAGATCTGCGATGGTCATTTCGGGATTACGAACATAGGCCTGATCCATTAAGCAGTTCTCTTTGAAATATTTTTTCAATTTACCTTCCACAATCTTGTCCGCAATTTTTTCAGGCTTACCCATTTCCAGGACCTGCCCAAGATAAATCTCCTTTTCCTTGTTAATGATCTCTTCCGAAACGTCTTCAGGCCGGATTCCAACTGGATTGGTCGCTGCAACATGCATTGCAATATTTTTGGCGAACACTTTAAAATCGTCATTTTTTGCAACAAAATCGGTTTCGCAATTCACTTCAACCAGCACCCCAAGTTTACTGTCCATATGGATATAAGACTCTACGATTCCTTCTGTCATGGCCCTGTCAGCTCGTTTTGCAGCGGTTGCCAGGCCTTTTTTTCTTAAAAAATCAATTGCCTTTTCCATATCACCATTGCACTCTGTAAGCGCTCCTTTACAATCCATAATTCCGGCACTGGTCTTTTCACGGAGTTGCATAACCATCTTCGCACTAATTGTTGACATCTTTATTCTCCTGGTTTTTCTGTTTTTACACCCTCTTGTAGTATCTCACCTTCAGAATTTTCTTTGATTTCAGTGTCTTTTTGACTTGAAGGTGTAGTCTTCTTTATGATCTCTACAACAGGACCGTCCGTACCGTCTGAAATAACCTTCCTTTCCCCCGGTTTTAACTCGGCGCTTACGGCTGCCACCGCAGATACATCTTCCACATCTTTATCGGCTTCAGCCTGCCGTTGTTCTTCCAGACGCTCTTTCCCCTCAATACATGCATTGGCTATTCTGGAGGTAATCAGCCGAATGGCTCGAATGGCGTCATCATTACCAGGTATGATATAATCTATCTCATCCGGATTACAATTTGTATCCACAATGGCGATAATCGGTATTCCCAAACGTTTTCCTTCACGCACGGCAATGGCTTCATTCTTGGGATCAACAACAAAAATGGCCCCCGGAAGACCATTCATGGTTCGGATTCCGCCAAGATTATTATCGAGTTTTATACGTTCTTTTCCTAGTTTCAGTCGTTCCTTTTTGGGAAAAAGGTTGATTGATTCGTCGTTCACAATTGTATTAAGATAGTTGAGACGGTCTATACTTTTTCTAATGGTCTGAAAATTCGTCAGCATTCCGCCCAGCCATCTGTTGTGAACGTAAAACATTTCGCATCGGTTCGCTTCTTCATAGATCGAATCACGCGCCTGTTTTTTGGTTCCCACAAAAAGTAGCGGTTTGCCGTTCGCAACTGTATCGACGACAAAATCATAGACTTTCCTGAACAT
Source organism: uncultured Desulfobacterales bacterium (assembly GCA_937998305.1). Lineage (GTDB taxonomy): Bacteria > Desulfobacterota > Desulfobacteria > Desulfobacterales > UBA11574 > UBA11574. The sequence goes on from CALLDL010000029.1 coordinate 13,813, forward strand.
TCGAACGGTTTTCTGAAGATCAATAATATAGATGCCGTTCCTGGCCCCGAAAATATAAGGTTTCATCTTGGGGTTCCAGCGCCTTGTTTGATGACCAAAATGTACTCCTGCCTCAAGAAGTTCTTTCATCGTAATGTAAGACATTATTTTCTCCCTTTCTTATATGGTTTTTCCCCCCGCCCATATCAACCCTGTTTCCGACCCCTCAAAACGGGGCACCGGGAAACAGGTCCAAGGGCGTGCGAATTAATTAAACTGGTATTTCTAACAAATTAAAAATTGATTCGCAACACATTTTTATTGTTTTGTTCTCGATTCAGTTCGTGTCCATCCATAAATGAGGATTTTTGCTCAATATCAAGACATGCAAAAAAAATAACCGCAGGTGCCCCGCAGGAAATGCCCTTGGGGTGCATATGTGTAATATTCCGAGGATTATTTTTTGAGCATAACCCCAGAGAAATAGGCTCTGCATTTCACAGGGCAAGCGCAGAGATTGGGCAAAAAGACCATTTATGGACGGACACTAGTTAGGTTTTTGTTTTATCATCTTTTCCGCATCTGGACGACACGATCATATCCACTGTAATCTTTTGTATATATAACGTTTTCATATTTTTTACATTGATCGATAATTTTCCGGACATCATTTTTTTGATCATGGCCGATTTCCAGTAAAAGGTGTCCCTTTCGTTGAAGATAGAGATGAGCGTTGTTAATAATATGTCTTAAACCTAAAAGTCCATCTTCGCCTCCATCTATAGCCGAAATCGGTTCATACTTGACAATTTCAGGCTGAAGTTTTTCAATAACCCGGCTCGGAATATAAGGTGGATTTGATACAATCATATCAAATACAGGCATTTTGTCCTTAAAAGGCCCGAACCAACCTGCACAAATAAAACTGACCCTACTTTCAAAACCATGATGCTTTGCATTTTGCTTGGCCAGCCTGACAGCGGCTGTTATTCTATCAGACGCAAAAAAAAGGTGACAGGGTCTCATGGATGCAAGGGCTAAAACCACCGCCCCGGAGCCTGTGCCAAGCTCAAGTATACGCTTTGGGGTCAAAATCGGTTTAAAGGCTGAATCTTGCGGCAAAAGATTTATGGCAGTCTCAACCAGAAACTCCGTCTCGGGTCTTGGAATCAGAACGTCTTTTGTAACAATAAGGTCCATAGACCAGAACTCTTTGCTCCCCACGATGTATGCAACCGGTTCTCTGTTAATACGTCTCTTTATTAAACCCTTGAACCGCGAAAGCTCATTACTGGAAAGCGGTTGATCGTATTGCAAATACAAATCTATTCTTTGTAATTGCAATACATGGGCAAGAAGTATTTCGGCTTCAATTCTTGGGCCGTCTATATCGCGGGATTCGAAATAAGATGTGGTCCACCTGAGGAGTTTTATTATCGTCCACTCAGGATCAGTGGACCTCGGCTGGTTCTGCATTCTGTAATGCCTGGGTTTGATAATAAGTTATAAGCGCTTCTATGACTTCATTGATTTCACCCTGCAAGATATTCTCCAGTTTATACAGGGTAAGCCCGATTCTGTGATCGGTAACTCTTCCTTGAGGAAAATTATACGTTCTTATCCTTCCGCTTCTGTCTCCATCTCCAATCTGGCTCTTTCGCTCTTGAGACCTTTTTTCATTCTGCTCTCTCGTCACACGATCAAGAATGCGGGCACGAAGAACTTTCATTCCCTTGTTTTTATTTTTCAACTGCGATTTTTCATCCTGACATGTAACAACGATACCTGTCGGCAGATGGGTAATACGCACGGCTGAATCGGTTGTGTTCACACTCTGGCCGCCAGGGCCCGTGGATCGAAATACATCAACTTTGATCTCGTTGGGATCAATATGAATTTCCACATCTTCGGCTTCGGGTAAAACTGCAACGGTAACTGCAGAAGTATGTATCCGTCCCTGGGTTTCGGTTTCCGGAACACGCTGAACACGATGTATGCCGCTTTCGTATTTTAAGCAGCTATATGCTCCTTTGCCATGGATCATGGCAATGATTTCCTTTAAGCCACCAATGCCGGTTGGATGATGGTTCAAAACTTCGACTTTCCAGTTCTTGAATTCTGCATACTTATTATACATTCTAAACAGATCACTGACAAACAGCCCGGCCTCTTCACCACCGGTACCGGCCCGTATCTCAATGATAACATTCTTATCATCATTGGGATCTTTGGGTAAGAGTAGTTTTTTGAGATCAGTTTCCAGGTTGTCTTTTTTAAGCGTCAGGGCTTCGACTTCATCCCGGGCCATCTCTTTTATGTCCGGGTCTTTGTCTTTTAATAATTCCATGCTTTCATCAAGTTCTATCAAGGTCTGCTTATACTTTCTATAGACCGTTACAATTTTACTAAGATCAGCATGCTCCCGGCTATATTTTTGATATGCCTCCCGATTCTGGATGATATCGGGATCGCTTAAAAGCTTTTCAACCTCCACAAAGCGATCTTCAACACCTGTCAATCTATCAATCATTTTTCCGTTTCTGACTCATTTAAACAATAGTTCAAGTTTCGCTGTCCTTTATTTTCAGCAACACCAATACAGTATAGCAGGCTAACCACCTCCAAAAATAAACCGCCCATCACCTTTTTTATCTCAATAAGAGGGTTTATCAAAATTTGGTGAATGGGCTGTCTATTGATTCTGAAATTTTTCATATTTCTTGCGGAAACGCTCAATTCGACCTGCAGTGTCCACAAGTTTCTGTTTGCCGGTGAAAAAAGGGTGGCATTTCGAACAGATCTCTACACGTATATCCGATTTTGTCGATCCCACTTCCACCACATTTCCACAAGCGCACCTTATGCTTGTTTCTGCGTACTCAGGATGAATGTCCGTTTTCATATATTTTTACCCTCCTCTTTTTTAGTACCTTAATTGTGAATTCTGTTTTTTTAGCTGCAAAACTTCTTCCATTCTGCCACAAAGGCACCAAGCAAGAAAGAATAATAAATATATCCTTTGTGTCTTCGTGCCTTTGTGGCAAATATTTTTGGTCCCGACTTGTCCAGATTAAGTGTTCATTGAATCTAGAAACATTTGATTATCTTTGGTTCCATTCATTTTATCAAGTAAAAATTCTAAACTGTCAACAGGATTTAATGAAGAAAGTAGCTTCCTTAAAATCCATACACGATTCAGTGTTTCCTTGGATAAGAGAAGCTCTTCCTTTCGTGTCCCCGATTTCTTGATATCTATGGCAGGAAATACCCGTTTGTCGGCAAGTCTTCGATCAAGTTGAATCTCCATATTGCCGGTCCCTTTAAACTCTTCAAAAATAACCTCATCCATACGACTTCCGGTGTCAACCAGAGCAGTTGCCATGATGGTAAGGCTTCCACCTTCTTCTATATTTCTGGCAGCTCCGAAAAAACGTTTTGGGCGCTGAAGGGCGTTTGAATCAACACCTCCGGAAAGGATCTTCCCGCTGGGAGGAATAACAGAGTTATAGGCCCGGGCAAGTCTCGTAACACTGTCCAACAGAATGACAACGTCCTTTTTATGTTCAACAAGGCGCTTGGCCTTTTCAATAACCATTTCCGCAACCTGAACATGTCTTTCAGCAGGCTCATCAAAGGTTGAACTGATCACTTCACCATCGACGGATCGTTCCATATCCGTAACCTCTTCCGGCCGCTCATCAATAAGGAGTACAAATAAAACAATATCCTTATGATTTTTGCTGACACTGTTGGCAATGGACTGCAAGAGCATTGTCTTACCGGATCTGGGCGGTGAAACTATCAAACCCCTCTGACCAAAACCAATAGGCGTCAAAAGGTCCATGATTCTCACGGAATAATTATCAGAATCGGATTCAAGCATTACTTTCCTGTCCGGATAAAGCGGTGTCAGGTTGTCAAAAAGTATTTTTTCCCTGGCCACCTCAGGATCTTCATAGTTGACCGCCTCAACCTTTAAAAGGGCGAAATACCTTTCCGTTTCCTTTGGCTGGCGAATCTGTCCGGATACAGTATCCCCGGTTCGTAAATTAAATCGACGTATTTGAGATGGTGATACATAAATATCATCCGGCCCTGGCAAATAATTATAGTTGGGCGCCCGTAAGAACCCGAATCCATCCGGAAGTATTTCGAGGGTGCCTTCTCCGAATATCAAACCGGTTTTCTCGATCTCTGCCTGTAACAGGGCAAAAATAAGATCTTGCTTTCTCATTCCGGCCGCCCCGTCAATTTTGAACTCTTTTGCCAAAAGATTCAGCTCTCTGATCTTCTTTTCTTTAAGCTCAACGATGTTCATTAAAAATTATCCCTCCCATTATATATTCCGTTTATTTTGTGATCATTTTGCCCTCAAAGAATAAGTTGGTCCTTTTAAAGTATCTTTTCAGCTTAACACACCATTCCGTTTTGGAAAAACATTAGGATCTTCGACAGGCATATTCGTGGATATGTAGATGATTTACATGAATCCTTGATGCGCAATAAATGAGTGCAAATCGAGCAAAATATCGCTCAATTTAGGTTTAAATATGATTTTTATGTCTCCTGCCGGATCAAAATGCGTATTAGCCAGCATGGTTTTTTTATTTCACTAAAACCATCATTCCGCCAACTCCATTATTTTCTTGATTAACATACAGGATGATTAGAACTAATTAATTTTCAAATGGATCCATATTGGCTTTAATGGAAGAATATGAGTTTTCAGTGAAATAAGATTGAAGAATATGGCATTCTCTCCAAATGGTGGGATCCAACAGGCATACTATTTTCTTTAAAAAATTCATTATATCATGATTCATTTCATGTCAAGAGCTTTTTATCTTTTTGTGATTTTGGTAAGATTTTTGAATAAAACATCAACGGACTCTACCAGCTTCTCCATTGAACCTTCATTCCACACGACATGATCAGCGCGGCCAATCTTCTCTTCATCCGGCATCTGAACATTTATAAGGTCCTTGGCCGCATCACGTGATGTTTGATCACGTTCCATTAGTCGATTAACTCTTAATTCCTTATCGGCAATTACAACGACAACCCGGTCGAACCTCTCTTTCATATCCAGTTCAAAAAGAAGGGGAACTTCGATTACCACAATTCGACAGCCTTCTTTTTCCGCACAAGCTACATTTTTTTGAATAAGTTTAGTTATTTCATGATGCAGAACACGTTCCAAAGTAAGCCGGGCGTCATCATCAGTGATCATTCGCCGCAGTATTTTACGATTTAACGTACCATCGGACAAAACGACTTTTTCACCAAAAAAACGGATGATCTTTGTTAATGCTTCCGAACCCGGAGCAACAGCTTCCCTCGCCATTTCATCAGCACTTATAACTTTAACGCCAAGTTCTTTCAATCGGTTGCAAACAGATGTCTTACCGGAACCCGCCCCGCCTGTAACGGCAACTTTTAAAACTTTTATTTTTGTTTTGTTCATATATGTATCCAGATAGACACAACTGAATATTAGTGATAATAAACATAAGACAAAGAAAATCAAGTAAAGAAAAATAAAGTAAAGAATCCTGGCCCATAGGACCAGGCTTTGGTTTGCCCCTTAAAGGGGCTGATTTCCTGAAAGCCCGACAAGTTAGAAGTGCCTAAAGTGAGCTAAAGTGCCTAAAGTTATGGAGTCGCTTCGCTCCGATGATTTTATATAATTGGCAGAATTCCTTAACTATAGCTCACTTTAAACTTTAGTTCACTTCAAACTCTTGCAACGCTTCTTCAGGCAGAGCCGGACAACTCCGACCTAGCCCATAGGACCAGGTTTTTCAGGACTAAATAATGATTCAATTCAATAAGAATATCTTACCCCGAATTAAAGGTACGTACATTGTTGGCGGTTCAGTCAGAGATCTGCTTCTCGACCGAACCCCAACCGACTATGACATCGCTGTCACCGGAAATCCAGAACAATATGCAAAAAAACTAATTGACAAATCAGACGGACATCTTGTCAGGCTTGGAAAGCCCGGTCGAATGACTATCAGGGTGATATCGGGCGATATTATCTTCGACATCACTTCTTTGAACGGCACTTTCATAGAAGGCAACCTCAATCAAAGGGATTTTACCATCAACGCCATTGCTTACGACCTATATTCAGAAGAAATCATTGACTGTCTTGGCGGCCTTCGGGATCTTGCCGACAAAAAGGTTCGGATGGTTTCAAAGGAAATTTTCAAAAAAGATCCGGTACGGTTGATAAGGGCATACAGAATTGGCGCTTGCCTAAATTTCGAAATCGAAGCCAAAACAGCAAAGGCAATAAAATCTAATACAAAATTGTTAAAAATCATCCCGGGTGAACGGATTCGGGTGGAACTTTTCACAATGCTCGGCACATCGACATCTTATCTTTATCTTTCCCAAATGGCAATTAGCGGACTTTTAACCGCCATCTTCCCCGATCTTGACCGCCTAAAGGGGTGCTTTCAGAGCCATTATCATCATTTTGATGTATTTGAACATACAATGCGAGCTTATGGCCATCTTGAAACCATACTTAATGATCCCGGAAAAATTCTGCCTGATACCTCTACCAAAATCCATCAATACATCGATAAAAACAAACCGGCGCTTATCAAATGTGCGATCCTTTTACACGACATTGGAAAACCCCTGATGAAAACTCTGGACAGCAGCGGTAATTGCCATTTTTATGGTCATGCTCGAAAAAGTGCCGATATGGCTCAAAAAATCAGCCAAAGACTTAGATTTTCCAATCATGAAAGGCAGTTTATTGATGGTATTATCCGAAACCACATGAAACCGCTGTCTCTTTTTACAGCTTATGAAAAAAAAACATTAACTCAAAAGAGTATCACACGATTTTACAAAAAATGTGGTGGATATACCCCTGCCCTCCTTCTGGCAGCCATCGCCGATACAAAGGCAAAACAAAATCTAATAAATCAAAGAAACAAAGCCTTTAAGTCCTTTCTCAAAAAGATGATTTTCGAATATTTTTATAATTATCAACCCTTAAGCGATGAACCGCCATTGATAACCGGACGCGATCTAATTCATGTTTTCGGACTTACGCCTTCACCTTTATTTAGAAAAATTCTTGATCTTGTGGATGACGCAAAATTAACAAAGATCATTAAAAATCGGTCCGAAGCTCTTGAGCTTATAAGAGATGTCCTGAGGAATGAAGGATAGACCTCTAAATTTTATGTTCCAACCCTTGACAATATTTCTCTATTTATATAGTAAAGCCGAGAATAAAGATATTGATGAAACATATATAGACTATTGATCTTAAAATCGATTATGAAAGGAGATGCAGCATGAACATTTTGTTTTTTGGACCGAACGGCAGTGGTAAGGGAACTCAGGGAGCGATTTTAAAAGATAAATACAATACACCCCACATTGAATCCGGTGCGATTTTTCGTGATAACATCGGCCAAGGGACCGAATTGGGTGCAAAAGCCAAGGAATATATCGACCGCGGCGATCTGGTTCCGGATGAAATTACTATCCCGATGATCCTCGACCGTCTGAAACAGGATGATTGTAAAAATGGATGGCTTCTTGACGGATTTCCGAGGAATAAAAATCAGGCGATAAAACTCGATGAAGCGCTTAAAGCAGCCGATATGTCTCTTGATATTGTCGTTGAAATACTTCTGGACAAGGAAATTGCAAAAAACAGGATCATGGGACGGCGTCTCTGTGTAAACGACAACAACCATCCCAACAACATCTATATTGACGTTATCAAGCCCGATGGAGATAAGTGCCGTGTTTGTGGCGGTGATTTAAAGACCAGAGATGATGACCAAGATGAAGATGCCATTGGCAAGCGTCACGCCATTTACTATAATGCTGAGGATGGAACCCTTGCATCAGCCTATTATTTCAAAGACCTTTCCGCCCAACAAGGGGCAATGAAATATATTACCCTGGACGGCAAACCCAGCGTAAAGGACGTTACTGCTGAACTTGTTTCCAAGCTGTAACCGTAAAAATATAGATAAACGCCTATTGAATGCAAATATCGTAATGTGTCCGTGAGCTAATTTTTAGCACGGACACATTTTTTTTAAAAACTTGCAATAAACAGCAAAATTCCCAAAGGAGGAAAGATACGGTCTAACTTCACAGATAAAAAGATCTGTTGTGTCTATTCCTTCAAATACCTGCCCTGTTAAATAATGCTTCGCATTAAAATCTTATTTCATGGGATGAGATTTTATTTAACGGGGTAAACAGAAGGATATGGAAGAAAGACAACCTTGGATTACGTTAGGATGCTTTACATATCTTATGGTTCTGTTTGCGAATTGGAAACGCAGATATTATTAGCAGGGGATTTGGATTTAATTGAAAAAAGTGAATTGGGAACACTAAAAAAAGACATCGCAGAAATCGAAAGAATGTTAAAGGTACTGATAAAGTCTTCAAAAGACAGACCCTTGAATCCTTGACCCCTTGAATCCATGCACAAGGCAGGCAAGCCTTGGACCCTCTTCTCCAACTAAATTGGAGAAGAACCATATTTTTGCTTGCCAATAAATTTGTTTTTCGATAAGAGAATAGTTTTATCAAATATTAAAATAACCATCGGAAATCTTCATGAACTGTTGATGGAAAAAAGGGGGTTGAAAAATTTGAAGGATATTGAGGTCAAGGTTTTTGATAATGACCTTGAAAAGGCGATGCGCATTCTGAAAAAAAAGGTTCAGAATGACGGCCTTTTTAAACGATTAAAGATGAAAAAAGCCTACGAAAAGCCGAGTGAATATCGACGTCGCAAAGAGCGTGAAGCCTTGAGAAGACAAAGAATAGCGGCTTCCAGAAATAGATACCGAAGAAGATAACGGTAACCCTTAAAAAGATTTTAAAACCCGGCAAATATATTCATTTTGCCGGGTTTTTTCTGTAAAAATGTCAACAAAAGATTCTTACAACAACTGCCTAAAAAACCTATACAGCCTTAGAAGATATGGCATTATTCTGGGCCTGGACATCATAGGAAATATTCTCAAAGGCGTGGGAAATCCCCATAATAATTTCAACACGATTCATGTGGCCGGAACCAACGGAAAAGGATCCATCGCTTCCGCTCTGTCCACAATTCTTCACAAAGCAGGATATAAGGTCGGTCTTTATACCTCCCCTCATCTGGTCAGATTTAATGAAAGGATTTGTGTAAACAATCACCCTGTTTCTGATGAAAACGTGGTTGCCGCTTATAGGGCTGTAAAAAGCGCACACCACGGGTCTCGAGAACCCACTTTTTTTGAGTTTACAACTGCAATGGCGTTTTATGAATTCGGCAGACACAACGTTGAATGGGCTGTCGTTGAAACCGGCATGGGGGGAAGGCTCGACGCAACCAACATTATAACACCCGCTCTGACCATCGTAACCAATATATCCCTTGAACATAAACTATATCTGGGCAATACCATCTCTGAAATCACCCGTGAAAAAGGGGGCATTATCAAGAAAGGAACTCCTGTTGTCACCGGTGTCACTCAAAAAAATGCCATTTCAGCATTAACATCCATAGCCAAATCACAGTCAGCGCCTTTCTATCGTTTTAGAGATGCTTTTCGAATTCGACGTAACAGAAACACAACATTCAATTATTTTGGGATGGATCATGTATGGCGACACATCCAAACCGGATTAATCGGCAAACATCAGATCAATAATGCGGCACTGGTTCTTGCTGCATGTGAACTGCTAATCAAAAACAATCTCAACCTCACATTAAAAAACATCAAGGATGGATTGGAACAAAACAGATGGCCGGGGAGGCTGGAAATTGTCTCTTCATCGCCAATGATATTGCTTGACGGTGCCCATAATTTCATTGCCGCCCGTAAGCTGGCAAGATATCTTTCAGAAAATCTCTCTGATCGCAATATAACGTTGCTCATCGGTATATTGGACGATAAACCGTACCAAGCCATACTAAAAGACCTTCTACCCCTTTGCCGGAAAGTCATATTAACCCGCCCCAAAATTGATCGGGCTCTAGCACCGGAAAAACTTTACCCCATCGCCCAAAAAATAATTTCGGACATTCATGTCATTCCGGATGTCGACAAAGCCATAATACATGCCATTGAAAACGCTTCACCAAAAGATGTCATCTGCATCGCAGGATCTCTTTACGTGGTCGGCGAAGCCAAAGAATTGTTTGAAAAACGCGCTGACCTTTTAGTCAAAAATTAAGCGTGTTACCACAAAAGTAAATCATCCTCTCCCAAAAAGAAGAAAATATCATCACGCTTGACATACTCGCCCCGATGAACTATTTGTCGGCATATTTAAGGCTTCAGTAAAAATTGCGCCCGTAGCTCAGTGGATAGAGCGTCAGCCTCCGGAGCTGAAAGCCGCTGGTTCGAACCCAGCCGGGCGTACCATAATAAAATCAAATATTTATATAACAATCTTAAATCCCTTATATTTCCCAAAATAGATCATACCCAACACTATACCCAACAAGACCAATAAAAATCAGGGTAAATAGAAAAACCTTATTCTGAATAACTTCCGACCTCTCACGCCGGTAGCGGGGGTTCGATTCCCCATGGGATCACCAGAATTATCAATGGGTTAACATAATTATGTTAACCCATTTTATTTCTATCACTTTATTTTCCAACCCTATTTCCAACCTTCTGGATAGATTCCAGAGTAAATCTGGGTAAAATTAAACCTAATATACATTGTTCAGGTATATATATTTGTATAACTTGATGAGCATCGAGCTAATAACGGCATTGGGGGAAATCATCAAAATTGGCGAGGGCCTTGTAGGATGGTTAACCTATCTTCACAACCTTTGCATGGGGCGATCCAAAAGGGTCGCCTTGTTTATATCTCAAAAAGCATGATTTATCTATGGTATTATTCTCATATTACAGGATTAGATGCGGTTGTGATATATAGATGATATTCTGGGAATCGTAGTGATAATTTGAACCCAATGCTTACGATTTTTAGGATAACCCTCATTCATCAACGAGTTAGACTCAAAAAAAAACGGCAAACCGGTTAAAACTCAGACCACAATATATTGATTTCTCCTGCCTCAATCCAGTCTGAAAAATGAGGCTTTATCCAAGTGTGATACTCATAACATATCAAATTTATTGAGGGATTTTATGCTATGGCGATAAATTGCAGATATCTCAGATTTGTAGCTTGATCTCAAAACCCAATATATTGTGGTGTACATAAAAAAGAAAAGTGTGTAATTGAATCGATTATCCACACTTTTTAATGAATTAACTTGATTGAATAATGACAGCTACGAAAGG